>JAKAYS010000056.1 GCA_021826695.1 Acidobacteriota bacterium
CGATCTGATCGGACGTTTCGTGAATTTGGCGAAACGCCGAACATTGTTCTGGATGGCGCTGCAAACAGCGCTATCCAGTGGCTGCGCAACAATTCTGAGAACCATTTGCCGCCGCTACAGTTATCCGAATGGATTCACGAGGTGATTTGGCGTTCCGTGCAACCGCCCATTGAACGCCTGCGCTCCGTAGGGGGGCGCGCGATGGAGGGCCTCCAGAAAATAGCCAAGGAAATGGGCCGCATGGATGCTCCCTCCCACGAGGATTTAGATCTGCTTCTACGCGACATGCCGCGTTTTGAACTCGCTGTGCTTCCGCAGCCGATCCGACTCGGGCCTTGGAAGTTTCTCGGAGAAAGCATCGTGCGTACTAGAATCAAGGCCAACCTAAATGACTCGACGGGGCCCTTGATGAAGGACGAACTTCATCTCTACGGTCTGGCCTTGTCCCAGTGGAGCAGGCAAGTTGTAAGAAAGCTGGAAGCCATAGTGAACTCTTACGCGGATGCTTATCGCGTACAGATTCATCGATTGAGCGGTACGTCCGAGAAGGCGGTCGATGTTGACCAGCTTGAGGAAGATTTAGCGTTGCTGATGAACTGGGACCGGACCGGCAAGCCTGAGCTTGCAGAGAAACGTGCATAAGTAAGGAGAGATCGAACTTGCTGAAATACTTTTATATTGCGCTTGGAGGTTCGCTGGGGGCCATCGCTCGTTATTGGGTTGGTTCGACAGTAGCCGACAAGATGGGAACCAAATTCCCCTACGGGACGTTCGTGATCAATATCACGGCTTGTCTAATCATTGGATTTTCATTAGTGTTTTTAGGACGGCGCGCAGAGTTGAGTCCGGCATGGAGGTTCCTGATTCCAGTCGGCTTCATCGGCGCATACAGCACGTTTTCAACGTTTGAATGGGAAACATTTTCGAGCCTCCAGACCGGCGCTTTCTTCCTGGCGGCCCTCTATGTAGCACTCAGCCTCTTCCTTGGGCTTCTCGCCGTATGGTGTGGAGTATTGCTTGCGAGGGTTGTGTCGTGAGAGTGAACAAGCGTGGATTGCACGCATAAAGGAGCACGCATATGTTGAAGGCTGGAAAGGCTGTGAAGGTTTCCATTTATCTGAGCGAAGACGCCACGCATCACGGGGTATCGACGTTCGCAAGCATCCTCGACTTCCTTTATTTTCGCGGTGTAGCTGGCGCGACTGTCTTGAAAGGTGTTGCCGGATTCGGCGCCGATCATCACCTGCACACGTCTTCCCTGGTGGACATCTCCGACCATCTTCCAGTGAAGATCGAGTTTATCGAGACGCGCGAGAAGGTGGACGAGCTTCTCGGAAAACTTGAGGACATGGCTGGGTCGGGAATGATCGAAGTGCAGGAGACGACAATTGCAAAACCGGCCCAAGTCTCAAAGACCAAAAAAATCCCTCCCGCCGATCACGTCAAAATCGAAGGCAAGGCCCAATTGATGCGCATCTACATTGGGGAGAGCGACCAATGGCGAGACAAGCCGCTCCACGAAGCCCTGGTTCACGCCATGCGGGCGAACGATCTGGCTGGAGTCACCGTCTACCGGGGAATCCTCGGCTATGGCGCCCACCGCAGGATGCATAAAGATGCGCCGTTGCACCTCTCACGCGACAGCTCGATCATGCTTTCTGTCATCGACACAGAAGAGAAGCTGCGTGCTTTCCTGCCCATTGTGGAGCAGATGGTTGCCGAAGGGCTCGTGGTCCTTTCCGACGTTGACATCATCAAGTATGCCTACCGTGGGTATGCGGACGAGGAGCCCGCGGTGCCGGAAAAGAAAGAGGTCCAGTCATGAAAGAGCAATATGAGGCACGCATGTTGCGCATTCACTTTGGAGAAGACGATAAATGGCATGGCAAGCCGCTGTACGAGGCGATTGTCAATAAATGCAAGGAACTTGGAATCGCTGGCGCTACAGTCTATCGGGGTATTGAGGGCTTTGGAGCAAGTTCGACGATCCACCGTAGCAGTATCTGGTCATTCTCAAAAGATGCGCCGATCATGGTCAGCGTCATTGATAGGGAAGACGCGGTCCAGAAGCTCGTTCCTTTTCTCGATGAAATGATCGTCGAAGGTCTGGTCGCCATGTCGCGTGTCCAGGTGGTCCGCTTTTCAAAGTCACCGTCGGACTCGACTCCAGCGATCCGCTAGGGAAGCTCCGATTAAGTTTGGTTTGTATCAGGGCACGACTTTCCGCCGCGGCGGATGCCGTACATGGCGCAAAAACAGATGGGCTTCAGCCCCAGAGTGATTTTCTAGCGACTTAATCAGACCTTCCCTAGAACGAATTAAAGGCTTCTCTATGACAGCGGTTGGCGACAACACCGTAGAGGTATCGGCAGAAAGACAATCGATCGAGTGTGCCATCGCGTCGCTACTTCCGCTCTGCGAGTCAGGAGCTGGGAAAAACGGCATCTGCGAGAAGCTGCTTACGCTGCAAGGGAAGCTCACTTCCAATCGTTTTCATCTCGCCGTGCTGGGGCAAATGAAGCGGGGCAAGAGTTCCTTCATTAACGCGCTCCTGGGAGCCGAAGTTCTGCCGACGGGTGTTCTTCCTGTTACGGCGGCGATTGCAGAGATCAGGTACGGCGCAAGTCCAGCGGCAACGATTCACTATTCGACGGGTCAAAGCGAGAGTGTTTGCATTGCGCAACTGGCCGATTACCTCACGGAAGCGGGAAATCCGGGAAATAAGAAACAGGTTGGCTCCGTTGCCATAAGCTATCCGTGCCCCTTTCTCAAGGCCAACATCGTTCTCATCGATACCCCCGGCATCGGATCGACCCACGCTCACAATACCCGCACTACGGAAAGCTATCTTGAAAAAGTGGATGCCGCGATTGTGGTTCTTTCCGTTGACCCCCCGATCACCCAGGTTGAGTCTGATTTTCTGGAGCGCGTCAGTAGCGATATTCCCAGGTTTTTCTTCGTCCTGAATAAGATAGACCTCGCCACACCAGCAGAAGTTTCTTCGATATCACGCTTCCTTCTGGAGGAGCTTGAAAATCGACTTCAGTTTGAGTCGCCGGACCTTTTTCCAGTGTCGGCACGCGAAGCGCTCACCGCCAAGCGATGTACCGTTGGCACGTCTTCTACGAATGGATTCAAAGAATTTGAGCAGCGCCTGCTGGAATTTTTCTCTGAAGAAAAAGAGCGGGTACTCATCCAATCTATAGCTTTGGATGTAATTGTCATCGCTCGCACGATGCGGTTCGCGACGACCATCGGAATCCGCGCCAGGGCCATGAGTTTTGAAGATCTGACCCGCAAAGGCCGCACTCTCCATCAACTCATTGCGCAAGCTGAATTGGAACTTCGTGAACTTCACGTTCTGCTGCGGCAGCGAACAGCCGACATTTTGGCTCAAGTTGAAGCCGATCTTAAGTCTCATGTGGAGAGCACCGTTCCCGGTCTGCGGCAGCGCCTCACGGTTTTTGCAACGCAGCATCCCAAGGAAACAGGAAGCCATTTGGGACGCATTCTTGAAAAGTTCCTCATGCAAGCCGTAGACGAATCATTTCGCAAGTGGAGGGTCCAGGAAGATGCACGGATCGCAGCCGAGCTTCATTCTCTCTCGCATCGCTTCGTTGCTCAGGCCAACGGAATTTTAGGCCAGCTTCAACAGGCAGCGAGCGCGCTTTTTGAAATCCCCGTCGAGCAATTTTCGATTGCCTGCGATCTTGAAGTCGAGAGTCATCTCTACTACATGGTAGACCCCATCTTTTATTCACTCGACAGCTTCATTCTTTTGTTACCCCGCTTCTTGCTGCGCCCAGTTGTATTCCGCAAACTCAACAAGAACCTTTTTAGCATTCTGGATCGCAATGCAGGTCGAATCCGCTACGACTATATCGAGCGTCTTGAGAAGAGCATGAGCAAGTTCGACAAAGAACTGCATGCCTCAGTGAGCGCCGTGACGGAAAGTCTTAAGGTTGCACTCCATATGCCAGAGGACAAAGCAAAAAATCAGATCATTGCGCTCGATTTGTTGGACTCGGTGATCGCAAACTGTTCGAGAACTTTGTTGTAAAACAATTCTCCAAAGTGGGGTAGCTGCCTAAGTACAGTATCCCCTACCCAACTTTCATCAAAACCGATCGTTACCTGACTTTGCGTAGATCTGGCGATCTCGTAACCTACATCGGCTGCTTTCGCCGCTCATTTCGATACGCGAATGGTTAAAACGATGTCATGTCGCACTGGCCGACGTGTGGCATAAATGCAGAGCGAGGGTGAGCGCGCATGGAAATAACGACAGCAGAAAGAAAACTCAACGCATGCCGACAGCGTGCACATAATGCAGCCAGAATTGCGGGAACCAGCCAGGTTGCTGAGGGTGGTTCTGATGATCGGCGATTTCACATTCCATATGCACTGGGTTGGGAATAGGAGACGAAAACATGAAATCGAGCCAGTCGCCGCCCGCTGCATTTCCGTCGCCACGCCGCGACTCACGTATGCTCTTGAGCCACCGTCCGATCAGCAAGTTCTCCAGGTTCTTTTCCATCTCCTGTTGCGCGGAAAGCACCTGGGCCATTGCCGAAGCGGGTGTCATCCGCCAGATGGTCGCCAGGATCGCTGCGACCGTCCGTGAGCAATACCAGCGAAATGTCATTGTCCTGAAAGAAGGAGGAGGGCTGAGCGATCAGATATTGTTCAACTGCTTTCAATACCGGCGCAAATGAAGTGTGCGCGTCGGACGACCCGACTTCATCCAGCAGTTTGAAATCGAAGCGGTCCCGCTCTATCGGCTCCTGCAGCCAATGGGCTGTATCACCGAAAACAATGACTCCGACCTGGTCTTTGGGGTTTTCCGTCGCCGCCAGGAGTCCTGCGGCTTCCACTCGGAGCCTGCCCGGATCACTGCGGACCATGCTCCCGGACTGATCGAGCGCAATGATAACGGTCCGCTGCTTTTGCGATGCCCATGCACCGGGCACCAGAACCAGCGGCAGAAAAGCAAGCACGACAAAAAGTAACTCAATCTTATGGCTTCGCATGGGGGATTTGAAGCTCCGATGAGTGTTACGTTCAATTCGAAGGTTCGGTGAACATAGCATTTTAGGACTTAGTGTCAAGCATATCGAGAGAAATTGGGTTTCGGGTCAGTTTGAACCATAGACCGAAAAGCCCATAGACGCTCTGGTGGTTCGAGCCGGTTTTCAGCCGGAACACGCTCGAATTGATACCTGGCGACTTTGTACGAATCGAGATTCATGCCGCAGGATTATTTCCGGATTGCCGACGATTCGGAAGATGACGAGAAGCGCGTTTTTCGGGAGTAAGCCCGAGAATTGCGCGTAACCGCTGCTCAGTGAGTGCATTTGCCTGACACAACGGTTGACGTCAGAATTCCAGCGGATCGTCAAACGGCACTCATCTGTTCCTCATGCACTCAGCGCTTGGCCCTCGATAGCTTTAGGCCATTTGACAACTGGAGACGCAAGCATCCGAAAAGGCGGGGGTGGTCTGATTCTCTGGGGCCAGGTTGCGCATTCCCCGCAGTCTAAAACATCGATAGGAGGGTAGAATAGAATCTCTGGAAGGCGTCTTCCAGGAGGTTGAACTTTGGCCACAGAGATCGCACCTGAGCCCCACGCATACTTTGAGGAAATTGAACGCTTGTTTTATAACTACCGGCTCGCACAGTTGAACCGTCGGTATTACAGTGTTCTTTTGGATCGCGCCAAACGCAAGAGTCTGTGGACACAAGTGTCGATTGGTATCTTTACGGTCACGGCAGCCGCGCTGTTCAGCCTTACACCCTCCTTCCCCTCGCTCGGCACGGCATTTGGCCGGATTGCGGCAGTGCTTTCTGCTCTCGCGTTCGTAGCATCTGTAGTTGCGCCTGTCTTCGGCTGGAACCAGACTAGAGACGAAATCACCGCCCGTATTCACGCATGGCACTACGCCGAGCGCCAGATCGAATCCGGTCTGCGTTTCCTTCGTCACTCAGCCCAATCTAAACGCGAGGCCGATCTACAGGTTCAATTTGCCGATGACGCCTATCGCACTGCGGACAACTTCCCAGAGACGGGTAAGCAGGATATGAAACTCACGAAGACTATTAGACTAGAAGTTGAAAAGGCCATCCCGCCGGATTATGTGTGGACCGCCTTATGAGCGACAGGAAGACCGAGTCGATCCTTCCCGACGAACCATTTCCTCCAATAACCGAGAATCCAAAGAGTAAGGATTCACCTCATACTTCTATCTCCCAAGGCCGCGTCCTTGCAACCCCGACCGGAGAACAGTCCACAATTAGCCGGGGTCTTTTCATAACGGGAGAGATCGTCGGCTCCGAGTCTCTGATTATCAATGGGAAGGTCGAAGGCAGCGTGAACGTTCCTGGCAGCCGCGTAACCATTGGTCACAATGCTCTGGTGACGGCGAACATAAAGGCCCGCGAAATCGTTGTGCTGGGCAAAGTTCATGGTGACGTCTACGCCACGGATCGTGTGGATATCCGTTCTGAAGGATCGCTGACCGGCCACGTTGCTGCGGCCCGCATCAGCATTGAGGATGGCGCCTTCTTCAAGGGAGGCATTGAGATACTTAAACCCGATGCCAAGACCTCAGCATTCGGAAAACAGGCATTAGCAATTGCAGAGGCGATCGAACGAGCGTGATTCCCGATGGCGGTTTCAATCAGACAGAATTATCCATTCAGGCGCTCAGAAGCTTCATGGAAAAAGTTCACTTGTTTCATCGGGGCCAGATTCAAGAGTAGTTCGATATAACCTGAATACGGTCCAGAGTCAGCCGCGATAATCCTCAGCCGATTCAATTTGCTCGGCGACCGCAGCGGCTTCGTGCAAAGTCGGAATCGCGGAAGTAATTCGTAGTTCCTTAGCTGCGTCTGCTCTGAAGTGCAATCCGGATTCATTCTGACATAACATTGCGAATATGGTCCGAGATCTGTATTGTCTGATGGCATCTAAACATGAAAAAGGAGAACGATCCAGATGAGTTATGTACCGGATGCGAAGCGGTATGACGGAGCGCAGTTTCGGCAGTGCGGGAGATCCGGCATTGTGTTGCCTCCCGTGTCGCTTGGGCTTTGGCAGAACTTCGGTGGCGTCGACAGTTTCGAGAACGGACGCGCGATGGTCCGCCGAGCATTCGACCGGGGCGTGACGCACTTCGATTTGGCGAACAACTATGGTCCGCCGTATGGTTCAGCGGAGGAAAATTTCGGACATATTCTAAGGAAGGATTTCCGCGACCATCGCAATGAACTCCTGATCTCCTCAAAAGCGGGATGGGACATGTGGCTCGGCCCCTACGGGGTGGGTGGTTCGCGTAAGTATCTGTTGGCGTCTCTGGATGAAAGCTTGCAGCGGATGGGCCTGGAGTATGTCGATATTTTCTACTCGCACCGGCCCACGATGGATGTGCCGCTGGAAGAGACCATGGGCGCGCTGGCGCACGCTGTCCGGCAAGGGAAGGCTTTGTATGTCGGCATCTCCTCGTACAGCGCGGAGCGGACGCGCGAGGCGGCGCAAATTTTGAAGAGTGAAGGCGTGCCGCTGCTGATTCATCAGCCGTCGTACTCCATGCTGAACCGGTGGGTGGAAAAGGATTTGCTGGCAACGCTGGAGGAGTTGGGCGCGGGCTGCATCGCGTTTTCTCCGCTAGGCCAGGGACTGCTTACGGACAAGTATCTGAACGGCGTGCCGGAGAACTCGCGCGCAAGTGCGGAGGGTTCATTCCAGAAGCACTTTCTGAGCAAGGAGAACCTCAACCGAGTGCGTGCGCTGCATGAAATCGCCAGTGGACGCGGGCAAACGCTGGCGCAGATGGCGATTGCGTGGGTGCTGCGTGACAAACGCGTCACTTCGGCGCTCATCGGAGCGCGTACTGTCGAACAACTCGACAACTCGCTCGATGCGATTCACAAGCTCCAGTTTACGGAGGCGGAACTACATGCTATCAATCGCCACGCTCAGGACGGCGCGATTGACCTTTGGAAAGATGCCCGCGAGGGAACGGCGTAGAGGACACCGGTTGAATGAAGTAGAGGAAGAAATTGCGGCTCTCGACACCGCGGGCGCACTTAATTTGGCTTGAGCTCAACTTCAACCCTCGCACATAATCTACAAGGTCATCTGAATTCGCGGTGCGATTCAGATCCAAAACTCGCATTCCGACAAGCACTTAATTTCCCGTTTCGCCGAAAAGTTGGCTATGATACGCGGAAGACAGTCTTGACAGGTGCTATCCATGCAAGCGATCTCTTCCTATAAGCGAGTGTTGCTATACGGCTTTTGGATTGCTCCTCTGTTTTGGGTCGCGCAGACGACCCTTGCTGGCAGCGCGCAGCAAGTTCCTATAGCCTCGGCTAGTCAAGCAAGCTCACCGAGTGCCAGCACATCCTCAACACAAATCCCTCTCAAGACGCCCGACTATTCTCAGCAGGCCTACGTGTTGGAAAAGTATGCCACGGCGTACAGCTTCCACGACGATGGAACAGGGGAAGCACTCGTGACAGTAGTGGTCCGCGTGCAGTCTCAAGCAGGCATTCAACAGTTCGGGAATATCGCGATTCCCTATGAAGCAGACAGCCAGCGCGTGGAGTTTCCGTATGTTCGCGTTCGAAAACCGGATGGCTCAGTCGTCGCCACTCCATCCTCCAACGTTCAAGACACTGCTGCCCCGGTCACGCTTCAAGCGCCTATGTACAGCGATTTGAGAATCAAGCAGATTCCTGTCAGCAACCTCAATCCGGGCGACACACTGGAGTACCAGATACGTCTTGTTCGGACGCGGGCACAAGTCCCCAATCAATTCTGGCTTGCGCAGAATTTCTTCAAAGCGGGAATCGTCCTGGAGGAAAGTGTCAGCCTGCGCTTTCCGCAGCAGAAGCATGTTCAAGTGGCCAGCGCAGATGTGCAGCCAAGCATACATCAGGACGGAGGAGACACTGTCTACGAGTGGAAAACGTCTCATCTACAGGATGAGCCGACAGATAAAAAGGCGACTGTATCTCCGATCGACAGTAAACCCTCCATCCAGGTCACGACGTTTGAGAACTGGCAGCAGGTTGGGGAATGGTATAGGTCCCTGCAATCGGACCGCGTGGTTGTAACTCCTGCCATTCAGCAGGAGGAGCAGGAGTTGACCCGTGGTTTAACAACAGATGAAGCCAAACAACGCGCCATCTACTCCTATGTCTCGACCCAGTTTCGATACATAGGGCTTTCCTTCGGTATCGGTCGCTACCAGCCACACGTGGCAAGTAAAGTCTTCGAAGATAAATTTGGCGACTGCAAGGACAAGCACACTGTCTTCGCGGCGCTGATGAAGGCTGCCGGGTATGAAGTCTGGCCAGCGCTGATCGGCAGTGGAAAGAAGCTGGATGCCGCCGTCCCATATCCGGGACAGTTCGACCATGTCATCTCCGTCGTACCGCAAGGGAAGGACCTGATCTGGCTGGACACAACGGAAGAGGTCGCCCCATTCGGCATGTTGGCCGGTGTGTTGCGCGACAAGCAAGCGCTGGTCATGCCTCCCCAGGGGCAGCCGGCATTGATGAAGACACCCATCGATCCGCCGTTCCCAGAGGCGGACATTTTCACAATGAAAGCCGCGCTCGACAGCAAGGCAGTCCTGACTGGGCATGTGGACCTGACAGCCCGTGGCGACTGGGAACTGGGGCTTCGCGCGGCATTTCATCTTACGCCGCATGCCGATTGGACGAAGTTGTGGCAGAACGTCAGCTACCTCTTAGGCTTTGCAGGCGATGTCAGCCAGGTCCAGGCGGGCAATCCCGACGACACGACCAAGCCCTTTCATTTGGACTACGACTACACGCGTAAGGACTACGGAGGAAGCGATGGAAAACAAATCAGCCCTCCGCTTCCGCCGATTCAGTTCACTCTTGGTGAAAACGATAAGAAGCCCAAGGACACAATCCCATTGGGCGCTCCCGGCGAGCGTGACTATCGGGCCACAATCGACTTACCCAGAGGCGACATTGCCACACTCTCGGAGGACAAAGACATTTCCACCGACTTTGCGGAGTATAAGGAAACGTCCTCGGTAAAAAACGGCGTTTTGATGACAGAACGCTACTTGAAAGTGAAGGAGCCGCAACTCCCTGCTGCAAAGTGGGACGATTACTTGAAGTTTGTAAAAGCTGTACAGGACCGGGAAAACCTGACGATACCAATCAGCATAAACAATGGCACTGCTGACGCAACAGGAGTCAGGTATTCTCCTGCGGCGGGAGAATTGGTGGACCAAGCCTATCAAGCGATCCAGCAAAATCGCATGGAAGATGCCAAAGACGAGTTGAAGCAGGCGCAAGCAATGAATCCAACACAGTGGGGATTAGCTGCCACCTACGGAGATTTGTATTGGCATCAAAATGAGTTGAATCGCGCAATCGTGGAATATCAGAAGGAAGTTGTCAACCATCCTGACAACCTTCGCGTGGCCCGGGCCTTGGCTGTGGCCTTGATGTCCCAACGACGCAATCCCGAGGCAATCGAAGTTTGGAAGCGCATTTTGCAACAGGACCCGGAAGATACTGTTAGCAATCAGTCGCTTGCATACATTTTGATGCAACAAAAAAATTACGGTGAAGCTATCGCATTATTGAAGAAGGTAGCGGACGTAAAGACCGGCAACGCAGATCTACAATTTCAACTGGGAACGGCGGAATTGGATGCTGGCCAGAAAGAAGCTGGCATCGCGGAATTACGAAAGGTCATGACCACGTCTGACAAACCAATGATGATCAATAATGCAGCCTATGAGCTTGCGAACCATGATGCGGACCTGAAAGAAGCGGCGCAATTTGCGCAGAAAGCGTTGCAGCAGATGGAGGATTCCGCCAGCAAGACAACGCTGGCAGCTTTGACAAACGAAGATCTACAGCAAGCGGCTCTAATCGAAGCAACCTGGGACACGGTCGGCTGGATAGACTTCAAGCAGGCCAAATACGCCGATGCGGAACGATATGAGCACGCATCCTGGCTGCTGGAGCAGCATCCTGATGTGGCCGACCATCTTGGCCAGATTTATCAAAAAGAAGGGAAACCGTCGCAGGCCGCCCACATGTACAGGCTGGCGCTCGCAGCAGGTCCCCTGGAAAACGCTCCGCAAGTCAAACAAAGGCTGGAGGCATTGGACAAGAACTCCACAGGTGCCCGGAGGGAGGACCTGAGCGCCCTGCGGACCGTCGAGATTCACGGACTGCCACGCAAGATGGCTACGGCGCAGTTTTATGTTTTGCTCTCTCCCCATGGGGTTGAAGACGTACAGTTCCTGAGCGGAAGCGACACGCTGCGTAGCGCGAGCGCCAAGTTAATGAAGACGGACTATGGACAGACGTTCCCCGATTCCGGGCCAGAAAAAATTGCGCGGCGGGTGATCCTGTCTTGCTCTCCATACAATTCCACATGCCAGTTGGTATTGTTTTTGCCGCAGACCGTCCGGCGATAAGAAAGTCTGTATCGCTAGCTTTGCAAGTCCACTCTAAGCTGTTTTCATTGGTAAATACTCGCTAAAGCCCCTTCCTCCCAGACATGTGAGCATTGAGCTAAACTGCCAGCATGATTGTAACTTGCTGTCGTGAACAAAGATGCAGGTGAAATTGGTTTTTGAATGTTCCTCAAGACTGAAGACCGCGCTGATCGAACCGTGATGGAAATTTTACGTCGTGGGCGATGTATCCGTCAGCGAGTCGATGAAGCATTTGAAAATTTCCGCCCAGTATCCGGCGCGATCTGGCCCTGCTGCAACAACGCGCTGTGTCCTGGACGTAATGACCGTTCGATGTAAGGTGAAAATTATCTTTGAAATCGTGCTCCGAGCGCATCTAAGTACACCGTGGTACACCGTGCAGAAAGCATTCATATTGTGTTTCTTGGTGTTGACACTCGCGGGGCCAACGGCCAACGCCTACTCTGTCCTTTCCCATGAAGAAACCGTGGACATGGCATGGAGCCAGCACATTGTTCCACTGCTGCTGGAGCGCTATCCAACGGCCACTCCGGATGACCTGCGACTGGCGCATTCCTACGCTTACGGCGGCTGCATTATTCAGGACCTGGGCTACTATCCCTTTGGCAATAAGTACTTCAGCGATCTGCTGCATTATGTGCGGACAGGAGATTTTGTCAATAATCTCCTGAAAGATTCGCAGAACCTGAATGAGTATGCCTTTGCTCTTGGAGCATTGGCCCATTATTGGGGAGACACCACGGGACATCCAGCCATCGGTGTCGCGACCGCGCGCGAATATCCGAAGCTCCGTCGCCGTTTCGGTTCGTTTGTCAGCTATTACGATTCACCGAAAGCGCATATCCGGACTGAGTTTGGCTTCGACGTGGTGCAGGTCGCGCAGGGACATTATGTCTCAGACGACTACCGCAATTTTATCGGCTTCAATGTCTCTGAGGGGCTACTGGAGCGCGCTTTCCAGGAAACCTACGGAGTCAAGCTGGATACCGTCCTGAAGCATGAAGACATGGCCTTCAATAGCTATCGATACTCCGTCAGCACACTTATTCCAGAGATGACACGCGCTGCTGTTGTGGACTATGGCAAGCAGATCCAACAGACAGTTCCAAATTTTAACCGCAAGCACTTTGTGTATCGCATCAAACGTTCCGACTATGAACACGACTTTGGCAAGCATTACCACAGGCCGGGAATTGGCGCGCACCTGATTGCCTTCCTCATCAAAATCATTCCCAAACGCGGCCCATTTTCCGCGCTCAAGCTGCGACTTCCAAATGCCGCGGACCAGAAAACATACTTGAACAGTATGCAAACCACGGTGAATGCCTACGAGCATTCCCTGGACCAACTGAAGGCAGAACCTGCGTCGGACAGCACGCTGCCGCTGGAAAATCTGGATTACGATACCGGAAAGCCATCGCAACTGGGCGAATATCCGCTAGCTGACCATACGTATGCCCGCTTGCTCAACACCCTGGTGAATAAGAAACAATCGGACGTGACTCCTGAGCTGCAATCCAGCATGTTGCATTATTATGCGGCCTTGAAACCTCCCAGCAGAAAGTTCAGTTATCATATTTTTCGCAGCCGGAAACGGAAGCGATTTGAAGAAAACCTGATTCTGTTGCGCCAGGAAAAGTTTCCTGAGCGGAAAACAGCCAATCCTCTTTCCTCGATTTCATTCCGCCCACCCACAATCCATACGGGCCATTTACCGGCAAGCAGCAGTTTTTCTCATGCCGATGCGGTAAACTGATAGAGAGATCAGGATGATCCCGCAATTCCCCGAATTTGCCAGCCAGACCTGCCAGTTCGGACTTGCCCAGTTGAATTCACGCTGAGTCGCCCAGCCTCTCTAAAACAACCAGAACAGGAAACTTCATTCATCGTGTCGTCCGTCATTCGCAATATCGCCATCATCGCCCACGTCGACCACGGCAAGACCACGCTTGTCGACGCCATGCTCCGCCAAAGCGGAACCTTTCGCTCCAATGAGGCCGTCGCCGACCGGGTGATGGACTCGAACGACCTGGAGCGTGAGCGCGGGATCACCATCCTTGCGAAGAACACGGCCATCGTTTTCCATGACGCCAAGATCAACATCGTGGACACGCCGGGCCACGCCGACTTCGGCGGAGAAGTGGAACGCGCGCTGAAGATGGTCGATGGCGTCATGCTGCTGGTCGATGCCAGCGAGGGTCCGCTGCCGCAGACCCGTTATGTACTGTCAAAGGCCCTCGAAGCCAAGCTGCCCCCGATTCTTGTCATCAATAAGATCGACCGGCCCGATGCGCGTCCGCAGGAAGTGCTGAACGAGGTGTATGACCTGTTTATCGACCTCGACGCGGGCGAAGACCAACTGGACTTCCCCGTGCTATATACCAACGCCAAGCTGGGGACTGCGTCGAGGGACGCAAAAATTCCCGGTACAGATTTGCAACCGCTGTTTGAGACCATCGTTTCGACGATTCCACCCGCCACCGGAGATCCGGCTGGCCCGCTACAGATCTTAGTCACCAACCTCGACTATTCCGACTATCTTGGGCGGCTTGCGATTGCGCGCGTCTTCAATGGCACCCTCCATACGGGAGATGAAGTCGCCATCTCCAAGCGCGATGGATCGCTGGAAAAAACCAAAATTACCAAGCTGTTCAGCTTCGCGGGCTTGAAGCGGACGGACATTGAAGAAACCACATTGGGCGACATTGTCGCTGTTGCCGGCATCAGCGGCATCACGATTGGGGAGACGATCACCAGCCTGGAATCGCCTGCGCCGCTGCCGACCATCACCATTGACGAACCGACCATTGCGATGCAGTTCTTCGTGAACAATTCCCCATTCGCCGGACGCGAAGGCCAATATGTCACCTCGCGCAACTTGCGGGAGCGGCTGGAAAAAGAACTGCTGACGAATGTTTCGATTCGCGTGGACGATGCGGGCAATACTGACAACTTCAAGGTCCTGGGTCGCGGCGAACTTCAGCTCGCCATTCTGATTGAAATGATGCGTCGCGAGGGTTTTGAGCTGATGGTTGGCCGCCCCGAAATCGTCACACGTGTGGTCGATGGCAAGCTGATGGAGCCGGTCGAACTGCTGACCATCGATATTCCGGAAAACTTCGTCGGGGTAGTCATGGAGCGCCTCGGACCACGCAAAGCGGAAATGGTGAAGATGCACAACCACGGCTACGGACGCGTTCGCCTGGAGTTTCGTATCCCCAGCCGTGGACTGATTGGCCTACGCAGCGAAATGCTGACAGAGACCCGCGGCACGATTGTGATGAATTCCCTTTTCGATGGGTATATGCCGCACCAGGGAGACATTCCGCAGCGCACCACAGGCGCCCTGGTTGCCGATCGCGCAGGCGCCACGACGACCTACGCGCTGGATGGGATTCAGGAGCGCGGCATCCTGTTTGTAGGCGCGGGAAACGAAGTGTATGAAGGCATCATCGTCGGCGAGCATTCGCGCGACAACGATCTGGATGTGAACGCGGTCCGCGAGAAAAAGTTGACCAACATGCGCGCTTCCTCGGCGGACGATGCGATTCGCCTGGTACCCTTCAAGCCGCTGAATCTGGAGCAGGCGATTGAGTTCATCAATGAAGATGAACTGGTGGAAGTGACTCCGAAAAACCTGCGGCTGCGCAAGAAAATTTTGCAGGCCAATCGTCGGCCCAGGCGAAATGCTGTGACCGCCTCTGTCTAATGCGAGGGGCCGCAAAGCCTCAGCGGCCCTCGTTATGTTACCTTGGCTGAATCAACAGCTTTGCGGTTCATTTTCTGGCTGCGGTCAATTCCAACATGTCGTCTCAACAGGATTTATTTCCCCAGGAAGCACCCCAACCCGCAACCGCGCACCCATCGCATCCTGAAGAGGGGCCGGCGAGTCGGCATTCGCCGCTATGGTTGCAGCGCCTTTCCCTGGTCATTTTAGTGGTGTTCTGTCTCTATGTCGGACTTCTGGTAACGCTGCTGCCCTGGACCCGCTATTGGAATGAAAATCACTACCTGTTGACCTGGCCTTTCCTGGGTCCACTCATGAATGCGGGTTTTACTCGCGGGTTCGTTTCCGGCCTGGGTATGCTGGACATTTGGGTGGGCATTTCGGAAATCATTCATTATCGCGAGGATCGCGCCGGATGCTAATCGCAAGCTTTTTCTATCTCCCCTGCTCTCGCCCGTCCAATAGCTGTTCTTACTTAGCCTGCATCCTTTTCCAAACGAGGTGATCGATGAGCACGACCAAGCCACTGGAACCGGAAGGTCGCCCGCTGCTTTCCTATGAAAACCCTTCCTTCGTGAACAGTCCTGATGGCCGCATCGTGCGCATAATGGCGGAATACATGGAACCGCTGGCGCACTTTCGCCGGGAACACATTCAAGACACGGTGGTCTTCTTCGGCTCTGCGCGTTTTCGTCCACTCGATGAAGCGTCGCGCACATTGGAGTTGCTCGACGCCACCGGCTCTACCAAACCTGCTCCTGTAGAGGAACAGCCCGCTACATCGGAAGAACTGGCCAGCGGGGAGACGAGCGAACTGCGCCGTTCGCGCGCGGAAGCCGCTGTAGAGATGGCCCGCTATTACGAAGACGCCCGCAAACTGGCCTATATGCTGACCGAGTGGTCGATGTCGCTCAAATTTCGGCGTCACCGCTTCGTTGTTACCTCTGGAGGCGGCCCGGGTATTATGGAAGCCGCCAACCGCGGGGCAGCCGAAGCAGGTGGCAAAACAATCGGCTTGAACATTCGCCTGCCGTTTGAGCAGTCCCCGAACCCTTACATCACGCCGTCGCTCTGCCTGGAGTTCCATTATTTCTTCATGCGTAAATACTGGTTTGCGTATCTGGCGAAGGCGCTCGTGGTATTTCCCGGAGGATTTGGCACGCTGGATGAAATGTTCGAGCTGTTGACGCTGGCGCAGACCCGCAAGCTGGCCAAGGAAATGACGATCGTGATCTACGGCTCGCAATACTGGAAAGACATCATCAACCTGGAAGTGTTAGTTGCCAAGGGAACCATCTCTCCCAAGGACGTGAATCTGTTCCAGTTTGCGGACACACCCGAAGATGCGTTTGCAATCTTGAAAGATGGACTGACACGCAATCATCTGGAACCGGCGAAGAAGCCGGAAGTTGGCGGCGCACAACAGCCGGTCGACGAGGAAGCGGAGATGTCGCTGCGCCCGGAGATTACCAAAACACGGCGATAGAACCATTTACAAAGATACTGTAATTAAAAATAAGGTGAGTCATTCTGAGGTCGCCGCAGCGACCGAAGAATCCAGAGGGTGATGGCAACTCATCCCAGGCGAACATCGCCTGGATTCTTCGCTGCGCTCAGAATGACGCCTTTCGCTCTATACTAACTGGGGAAGTAAAGGAGAAAATTATGGAAATCCGCGAGTTACTGCTACCGGAATTTGACGCTGAGATGAAGAAGACCCGGACGATGCTGGAGCGCGTGCCGGAAGGCAAGCAAGACTACAAACCCCACGAAAAGTCGATGCCGCTCGGCAAACTTGCCGCCCATGTAGCGCAGTTGCCGGAGTTTGCGACCCGCATACTCGAACTTCCAAATCTCGACTTCTCGAAGTCAGATATGAAGCCGCTGGTCATGGAGTCGCGGCAACAGCTCCTGGACGCCTTCGATTCCTTGGTGGAAAAGGCGCGCAAAGCAATTGCCAAAACCACGGATGAAGATTGGGAGAAGAAATGGAAGCTCAGCTTTCAGGGCCATACCATTACCGACGACCCACGCCACCTGACGTACCGCGCGATGTTTCTCAATCATCTTGTCCATCATCGCGCCCAGTTGGGCGTTTACTTGCGGCTGAACGACATACCCCTTCCGGGGACCTACGGGCCTTCCGCAGACGATACGATGGGCTTCTAGAGCATTTTCAGGTCAAGTGTTAACAAAACTTGGGGTGCCCCATCCTTCGTGCGTCCTTTGCACAAAGGGTGGGAGAGCACAATTCTTTCCCCGACTGTCAACATCCCTCAACAGAAAATGTTCTGAGGCGAATCTACAGATACTGTAATCGAAAATAGGGTGTGTCATTCTCAGGTCACCGCGCCTGCCCGCCGCGGAGGGGCGACCGAAGAATCCAGAGGGTGATGGCAACGCATCCCAGGCAAACATTCCCTGGATTCTTCTCTCCGCTTCGCGGAGTTTACCCTGAGCGAAGCCGAAGGGTTCAGAATGACTCTTTTTCACATTCGACTACAGTAACCATCCATCCGCTCTACAAGGCCTAAACGCGCGCATTACTGCACTTGACCAATGAATACCGCGAAGGGGGGCAGCACGACATGGCCCAGATCGATTTTGGATGCCATCCCGCCATCTTCCAGCAATGCCGTAGCACTGTTCCCTTGAATACCCTGCGCCTGTAACGCGTAGGAAACGGTACGCGGCTTATCGGTAAAGTTCATGGCCACTAGCACCGACGGTCCCTGCCCTGGATTTTTGCGCAGGTAAGAAAGCACGTTCGGGTCCGACGCGTTCACCATAATGTTCTGCCCATCGTGAAGCGCGGGATCGTTCTTGCGCATTTGGATAAGCTGGTTGTACCAATGCAATAAAGAATCCGTCTGGCCAGATTCCACCTGAACGTTCACGGTCTTGTAGCTGGGCGGAATGGGTAGCCAGGTCTTGGCAGCGGTGCTGAAACCGGCGTCTTTTCCGCTGTCCCATTGCATCGGCGTGCGTTCTCCATCGCGCCCTTTGTTCTTGGGCCAACCAGTTTTCCCAACCGGATCCTGGACTTGCGCTTTCGTTTTCGGCGGTGTCGTGACCATTCCAATTTCCTGACCGTAATACATCATCGCTGTCGAACGTGTGGTCAGGAGCATGGTTGCAATGATGCGGGCAATCGCGGCATTATGCTTGCCATCGCCATATCGGTCCCAACTCCGCGCATTGTCATGGTTGTCGAAGACGAAGAGCGGCATGTTGCCGTTGAGTTCCGTTTCCGCCTGGTTGATTTTGGCGCGGAATTTACCCGCATTCAGCTTGTTCAGGAAACCCACCTGCATGTCCATGGGCAGTTGCAGCTCGTCGTTGTTGGCGCCGTACCATAGCAACTGCTGCTGAATGTTTGGCAGATAGGTCTCTCCGATCAGCACGCGATTGCCCGGATAACTATCGACCACCTTGCGCAACTGACGCATAACATCATGCACTTCCGGCAGGTTTTCCGTAAGGGAGCTATCTAAGTTAGGGTCTCCGAAGACATTTTTCCCGGGAAGGACTTTCTCATCCCGGAACTGAGGGTCTTCAAACAATTCCGGAATCGCATCCAGACGAAAACCC
>JAKAYS010000214.1 GCA_021826695.1 Acidobacteriota bacterium
GTCGTGCAGCAGAGCCGACAGATACAGCAGAGATGGTTCCTCCACTTCACGCAAAATCTCTCCGAAACGCGTCTCCCATTCCGTAGCTGGTTGCTCAAGAGAGTGCAGGTTCTCAATGATGAGAAAGGTGTGTTCATCCACGGTGTAGCGGTGGTAGGCGTCGCGTACAACCAGCGCGTCCACGCCATGAAACTCCGGCAGGACCAGCTCCAGGATACCCAGGGCGTGCATGGAGCGCAGCGCATGCGCGGCTTCCGGACCCACAAGAATGCGCTGCAATCTCGCCCACAAAACAGCCCCCTCCGGCAGATGTTCCGCCAGCATGGCAAGCGACTCCGAGATGTGACCCTCCGCCTCTCTGCTCAGTCGCAGGCGCTGCTCCGCAAGCATTTGAAACAGCGTCAAGACGCGGTCCGCATCGGCATACTCCGGCACTGACTTCAACGAGATGCGGCCGTCCGCTACCAGGCAGCCTTCGAGTACGGTGCGGCTGCGCCATTGACGAATCTGATCAAGAAAAGAAGCGCCGCCGCTAAAAGAGATGCGGGTACCCAAAGAAGAGCGCCCAATGGGGATTTCGTCCAGCATCTGCCGGGTAAGCCAGTCAATCGAGCGGGCATGACGAAAATACTGGCGCATCCACCTTGCTGTGGGCGTATGTCGTTTGCCGGGAAGCGCCAGATTTTGTGCTGCTGCCTCATCCTGCGCCTGCCAATACAGCATGTTGTCGTCACGCTGACTGCGGTAATGCAGAAAAGTGCGCACGGTAAGCAAGAACTGGTGCGCCAGCGCGGACTCATCCCGACGCTCCACCAAGAGATCACTTTCATAGCGGCTTGCGGAAGCCTGTACCGACTCGGGCAACAATTGCGCCAGCCATGCGCAGGTGTGAAAATCCCGCAGGCCGCCCGGACCGTCCTTTACGTTCGGCTCCAGGTGAAATAGGGTCCGTTGAAATTTGGCGTGGCGCGCCTGGGCCAGGCGTGCGACTGCCGCCAATAATGGCTGGCAGCGACTTTCGACCAGTTTCGGAATACGCTCCAGATCGAGTTCTTCAAACAGGGCAAAATCTCCGGCGATATAGCGCCGGTCGAGGAGTGAAAGGGTAAATTCCGGATTCTCTTCGCTCAAACGCTCGCATTCATCGACGGTGCGTGTCGTGGCGCTTACACGCAGTCCAATGTCCCACAGGTCCTGGCACAAACGGCGAATGACGATCTTATGGCTGCCTTCCAGCGATGCGTTGGCGCATACAAATAAAAGATCGATGTCGGAGTAGGGAAAAAGCTGATGACGTCCGTAGCCGCCAACCGCGGCCAGGGTGAGTCCCTGCGGGCCATATTCCTCGCTGGCGATATGTTCCAGCCACAGGTGTTCGATCAGATGGTCCACCAGGGCAGCGCGACGCTTGACCAGCGTGGCGCCATCCTGCGATTCGTTGAACGCCTCCCGCATCTGCTCCGAGGTGCGCTGATATTCCACGCGAAGTGCAGCGGTTGTAGAAACAGCCGGCATTTAAGTTGGAAACTCCTTCCAAGATTGCCACTGGAAGCCCTAAAGCGCAGTTTCTCCGCGTTCGTCGTTGCGGATGCGGATGGCTTCGTCCACCCGCGAGATAAACACCTTGCCATCCCCGATACGGCCAGTCCGGGCGGCAGCGATGATCGCCTGTACCGCTCGTTCCAGCATGGCATCGGGAACCACCATCTCCAGCTTGATCTTAGGCAGCACATCGACAGCGTATTCCCTACCGCGGTAAAACTCGGTGTGACCCTTCTGCCGTCCGTGGCCACGGGCCTCCAGAATCGTCATGCTCTCCACGCCGATTTCAATCAGCGCGTCCTTGACCGCGTCCAGCTTCGATGGCTGAATGACTGCTTCAATCTTATGCATGTCTGCGTCCTCATTTACCAGCGTGGCTTACTTGACTTCACGAACCTTAAAAGAGAGAGCGATGCGTTGCAAGGATTTTTCATCCCCGATATACGATACAACGCCAGCATCAAGATGGCGCAATCTCCCAGTCATAGCCCTCTTCGCCATGCAGTCCAACATCCAATCCTTCGGTTTCTATCGCTGGATCTACGCGCAATCCAATCAGCAGATCGACGACCTTCAGCAGCACCAGCGTCCCAACAATAGAAACGATCCAGGCAATCGCAACCCCACCCAACTGATGGAACATCTGGCGCCAGTTGCCCTCAATCCAGCCAACCGGGAGCACATGGCCCTGCGCATCCTTGAAAATTGGGTTGATGGTGCTGGATGCGAAGACTCCGGTGAGAATCGCTCCAAGCGTTCCGCCAGCTCCATGCACGCCGAAGGCGTCGAGGGAGTCGTCATAGCCGAACCAGTGCTTCACCTTGACCACCATGAAGTAACAGACCAGACCAGCCGAGAATCCAATGGCGAGGGCGGACATGGGGCTGACGAATCCTGCCGCAGGCGTGATCGCGACCAGACCGGCCACAGCTCCCGAAATTGCGCCTAAAGCGCTGGGCTTGCCGTTGCGCAACCACTCCGCCAGGCTCCAGCCCATGGCTGCCGCCGCCGCTCCCATGTGGGTAGCCACGAAGGCGCTGGTGGCCAGCGTTCCCGCTGAGAGCGCGCTGCCCGCGTTGAATCCAAACCAGCCTACCCACAGCAGACAGGCACCGATGAAACTGAGCACCACGCTATGCGGCGTCATCGGCTCCTTTGGATAATTCAGCCGCTTGCCCAGATACAGCGCGCACACCAGAGCCGAAACTCCCGACGTAATATGGACGACCGTGCCACCGGCAAAGTCCAGAGTAGGAATGCGGCCACCGAGCGAAGCGTTTAACAGGCCGCCTTTTCCCCACACCATGTGCGCCATCGGCGCATAGACAAATAGAGACCAGAGCAGGGTAAACAATGCCATTGCGCTGAACTTCATGCGTTCGGCAAACGCTCCGGAGATAAGCGCCGGCGTAATGATGGCAAACATTAACTGGTAGATCATGAATGTGGCCTGCGGAATGGTTGCCGCATAGGCGGGATCGGGTGCCGAACCTACCCCGCGCAAAAATAGATGGTGAAATCCCCCAATAAAACTATTGCCGGATCCAAAACACAGGCTGTAGCCCACGAACGCCCATACCACAGAGACGATGCCCGTCATCGCAAAGCTATGCATCATCGTGCTCAGGACGTTCTTTTTTCGCACCAGCCCACCGTAGAACAACGCCAGGCCGGGAATGGTCATCATCAGGACCAGCGCCGCGCTGACCAGCATCCAACCGTTGTCCGCGGACAGTTGGGCATTGGCAACGGCCTGATCGAGCTGCTGAAGATGTTGCTGGATCTGCTGCGTAGAGGGTGCGACCGCGCTGGGTGCGGTCTGCGCAAGGGCGCTCATCCACCCACACCCTGCAATCAGAAAAAATAGAAGAGCTGTGCGAGCAAGAATCCATCGCATAAATGTTCACCACCGGGCTTAGAAATATGGAGTGCGGAAGTACTGCTTGCGAAAAATACGGATACGGCCACTCGGTGCAGCAAAAGCCCGCGGGCCGCGTAAACAAATGTTGCAGCCGCGCATTCCTTCGATCTTTTGCCGCCCCTGGGAACGCACCAAAGATGACGCCAGGAAGTGTGTTGGAAACTATACTTAATTTACTACTTTGCCTTGCCGCAGGCCAATCGTCGAATACAAAGTTTTTATACGGACTATCAGTCCTGCTTATGAGGTCAAAATCCGCGAACAGAATGCATTTTCTGCTACCATCAAAGTTCACCTTGGGCGGGAGTAGCTCAATGGTAGAGTAGCGGCTTCCCAAGCCGTTGGTTGCGGGTTCGATCCCCGTCTCCCGCTCCATATCCGATTGAAAGATCG
>JAKAYS010000057.1 GCA_021826695.1 Acidobacteriota bacterium
TGACCAGCCGCAGGTCGCCGTGGAACTCCCACATAAGAGTTGTCACATAACGCGTGCCTGCTGCGATGTTCTGCTCCGGATCAAATGGCCGAAACGCGCCGAAGCGCCGTGCCGTGGCGGGCATGAGCTGCATCAATCCCAGCGCGCCCTTGCTTGATACCGCATTCGGGTCCCAGCGCGACTCCACATCGATCAGCGCGGCAATGAGTTCCGGCGGAACTCCATAGTGCGTCGCATAGTGCTCGACGCATCTCTCGGCGAAGATGGGGCTGGTCTGCGCGCGAGCAAGCGTCGGTAATACCAGCAACACAAAGACAGGAAGCCATTTCATGCGGGCATACCTCCGGGATGAGCAAGTTTTCGGGCAATGCGGGCTCCGTCGTCGAGCAGGCTCTTGAAGCCTTCCCGCAGCAGCAGGTGACGGCGGTCCTTTTCCGTCTTGGCGAGAAACGGCAATAGAACATCGCGATGCTCCGGCAATACATGATCATTCCGGAGCAACTGCAGTGCATTCGCGAAGTCGATCATCTCCGAAACGGAAGGGGGCTTTTCCAGAGAGTAATTGCGAAACGAAAGCGCAATGCCTGCCATCTCCCGATGGAACTCGCCGTTGGCTTCGGGAGTGCGACTGGCAATGATCTCTGCCTCCCGCTCCGGCGTCGGATGCTCGACGCGCACATACAGGCTGCGGCGGCGAATGGGATCGCCAAGGTGGCGCTCCTCGTTACTGGTCAGAACAACGAACGGGATGCTTCTGGCTTCGACCGTTCCGAACTCCGGGATCGAAAGCTGCCATGCCGACAAAATCTCCAGCAGCATGGCTTCAAAGCCTTCATCCACTTTGTCCAGTTCGTCAATGAGCAGCACGCAGGGTTTTTCGCACTCGAGCGCTCGCATCAACGGTCCGGGCCGGAAGAAATCACGGCCCTTGAGATTGGCCTGCAGCGATCGCCAGCTCTCGTTCTGACCTTTCGAAAACTCCATATAGAGCCGCTGTAGACTCTCGTCGAAACGCCCGATAGCCTTCTCTTCGGTCACCCCGCGATAGCACTGCAGCCGTTCCACGCGAGTACTGGCCGCCTGAGCAACAGAAACGGCTAGCTGGGTTTTCCCGGATCCGGCAGGCCCTTCGAGCAGCAGCGGCTTCTTTAGTTTTGCGGCCAAATAGACCACCTGTGTCATCACGGGATCGATGAAATAGCCTGTGGCCGCGAGCTTGACGGAGAGGTCGTCGAGCGAATCAAACATCGCTGTCCCTCCTCAACTCGCCAGGACTCGAAGCCTCTGTCAGAGAAACCGCAACGCACTGTTCGCGAATGGTCTCACGCAGGTCGTAGTAGACGTGGATCCACAACACGGCGGCTGAGGCTGCCAAAATAGCAAGCAGAAGAAGAAATGCTCCCCGGCTCCAGGGATCCATGGACCATGTTTGCCAGATCACGCTGAAATACTTCTTTAGAAGTGCGGCATCCACACCCGTTAACAGAACCGTAATCGCAAACCGTTTTGTCCGCTCTCGCATACGCACCTCGTCCCAACGCGATGCAAGCATGGAGCGGATTCCAAACTTGGTCAAATTATCTGGGGTCAGCGCCTAAGATTCGCCGAGTTCATCTTCTGTTTCCACAGGATCACAGGCACGAGGAGCGCCTGGGTAGCGCTTGCCTTCGGGGTGTCGATATGTCGATAGCCGCCTTGTCATGAATCCTCCTCCTAAGGCGATGCAAGAATGGAGCGGTTCCGAAACTCGGTCAAATCCACCCGTTCGGAGAGCTAGAACACCCTAATGAGCCGGAGCAGAGGGCAGGAATCGGGTGAAATTTGACCGAGTTTCGGAATGGCCCCATGATGCCCATGCTTGGCCCGAGAGCTGGGAAACCCAATAGAAGGACCGGAGGGTAATCGTATGGCTCTTATGCAGGGAATAATTTCAGATCAGGCGATTGAGCCGCTTCTGACCGCGGACGAGGTTGCCGAGCGGTTGAGAGTTAGCAGGGATTGGGTCTGGGACCACTCGTCCCGGCGCCTACCCTATCTGCCCGTGATCCGGATGAGCGACGGCGCTCTTCGCTATCGCCCCTCCGAGATTGAGGAGTTTCTGAACGAGAGGGCTCAGGCTACTCAACTACGCCGGAAACGCCGCTGAAAGTAGCGTCAGCCGTGCCCGAATAGCCGGTAAAATGGGCATGGCCCGCTTATTCCTCCCACACAGAAATCGAGGAGTAGATGGGAACTTCGTATCAAAAAGGATGGGTGGAAGTCCGAGGGAAGAAGTGGTATGGGTTTTACCGCCGCACGATCCTCGACCCGGAGACCAACACTGCCAAGACAGTCAAAATGCCCGTGATCCTCGGGCTGAAATCTGCGATGAGCAAGTTTCAGGCACGAGAAAAACTGGCACAAGAGATCACTCGCACGACCGGGCAGATCGCCGAAGACGGACAGATCAAAAATGGAACCGTCACGTTCGGATGGTTTGCCCGCAACCGCTACCTGCCACTGAAAGAGGCGGACTGGCGAGAAGAGACTGCCAAGGTGAAGAAGCTCATCATCACGGCAGATCTGATCGTTCCGTTCGAGGATGTACGGCTTGAGAAGTTCGACAAGTACATTCTGCAGAATCACCTCAATCAGTTGGCCAAAACGCATTCCAAGGACCGAGTGGTGCAGATGCGCTCCTACATGCGCGCTATTTTTGCCGAGGCCGTCGATCAGGACTACCTCGACAAGGATCCTGCGCATTTGGTGAAGGTACCGGCCAACCTCAGAGCGGTCGATAAGACTGTTCTGACGTGGGACCAACTGCGTGCCGCGCTCGACAAACTTCTTGAAAAGAACCTTCGTGACTGGCTGCTGCTGATGCTGGACATGTCGAACGCTCTCAGGCCAGGCGAAGTCGTTGCCTTGCGCTGGCAGAGTCTCCTTGTAGAACCACTTCTCCTGGACATCACAGAGACGTACTACCGGGGAAAGGTTCGTCCGTACGGGAAGACCAAGCGAAGTACCTCGCAGGTTCCAATCTGCGAGGATCTGATCAAGAAGCTTCTGGAATGGCAAGAACACCTGAAGGGAAAGCGCAAAGACATATCGCCGAAGGCATTTATCTTTGGCGGTCGCTTTGGCGGACCGCTGGACCCGAGCAATTTCCGCAAGCGCGTCCTGCATAAGCTCGCCGAGGAACTGGAACTGCCGAAGCTGACATTCCAGGTGATCCGGCGGACGATTGCGACGCTTGCCCAGAAGATGGGATCAAGCAAGGACGTGCAGGGCTTCATGCGGCATGAGACGACGGACACGACGGAGAACATCTATCAGCAGATTCTCCTCCCGAGTGTGCGTACTACCCTCGATGCGATCCATGCGGAGTTGTCGAAAAAGGAAGGGCAGGCCCCTCCGCCTGACCCGGAGCCACCGCTGGCGCCGAGCGCTGTTGCAACTCAAGACGCGCGCAAAGACGATGCGGCCGTGATGCCAGTTGCGAGGGCAGATGGCATCGCAGTCGATCGAGAAGCGAAGCCCGCAAAGCCGGTCCGCGGAGTGGTTTTGGAATTTGCCCCTAAGTTGCCCACTACTCGGAGAAAGGAGGTGCTTCTAAATGCTTGAATGAATTGGTGGACCTGGTCGGGATCGAACCGACGACCTCTTCCATGCCATGGAAGCGCGCTCCCAGCTGCGCCACAGGCCCACAGACAAACTTTTATCATTTTACACGAGCCAGGATTCTCTCCAACTTCGCGCTCAAGCGATATCCTCTAGGATAAGGGTGAAAGATGGGTTTCTTTTGAGATGACGCGGTGTAGTTTATCAGCCTTCAAATGCCCAAAATCAGCAATGTTTATGCAAACAGCGAAGCCAGGTAGCTCTCAACCGCACTCGAGCAACGCTCGGGAGCAGGAAGGCATCCGTTCCAACGGACAGGGTAAGTATGACGGACACGGTAAGTATGGCAAAAAATAAAAGTCAAAGCGTTAGTGGAGACTGGGGCTGTAACAAAGAATTGCCAGCAGGTCTGCGATATTGCAGGCCCCTGAACATCTTTGGGATTTTTCTGGTCGGGATGACAGCAAGCGCTTCCGCCCTGCAAATGTCGCCTGCAAATCCTTCGGCGAACTCAGTCGCTGGAGGGAAGATGGCAGTTACGCAACCGGCCCTCAGTCCGACACTCCGCGAAATTTTCCATCCTGCTCTGGAACAGGTTGGAGAGGCCGTGCAGCAAGTGCAGAGTGACCGCTGGAAAGTCTCTCGGGAGTGGAAAAGCCAATTCCGCAGCGATTTGGACTCGATCCAACAGGACCTTTCCTCGCAGTTGCCGACATTGTTTCAGACGGCGGACGCGACCCCTGCCGCGATAGGGCCACAACTTGGCGTTCTGCACAATGTGGACGCCCTTTACGATGTTCTGGTGCGCGTCAGCACTGCGGCCAATCTTACGGCAAGCAAGCAGGACGCTGCGCTGCTGGACGACGCGTTGCAGCGGCTTGAGTCCGCCAGAAAGACGGCAGCCAGTCAACTCTTGCTCGCTGCATCGCAGCGTGATCGGGAGTTGCTACAATTTCAGGCCCAGCAAGCAGCTAAAGCGGAAGCCGAAGCGGCCTCGGAAGACCATGTAAAAAGAATCGTTGTCAACAATCAAGGGACGCGCAGAAGTGGGCGCCATAAAACGGCCCAGCATAAAAAATCTACAAAGGTCCCTCCAGCTTCCGCTACAAGCGGCAGCACGGGGGCCAGCCACTAGTGTTCGAGCAATTAGCGTTAGAAATGCAATGCTTCAAGACCGGACCAATGTCTTGAATATTTGCTGAATTCTGGGAACATTTCCGACTTCAAGGCTGTCTAAATCATTAGCAACGGAATTCTCAGCGAGTGCCGGCACAGCGGCTCGAAGAGTGGGACCTGAGAATGTCGCGAGTTGAAAGGACAGCCAACAGCCTGATAAGGTTAGGTGACCGCAATGTCCGCGGCTTTCGCAGTGGGAAATCTAACAGGCGTTATCGGGATACGGACGGAAGATGCCGTCCTCACGACTGAGCTACAGGCTGGCTCAGAAGAGGCCTTTGCACTTTTAATCGCACAGTATCATCCGGCGGTTTACAGTCTGGTCTCTCGAATTCTCAACGATCCTGACGATGCGCCGGACATTACTCAGGACGTATTTATCAAGGTCTTTCGCGGCATCAAAAATTTTCATGGAGACTCCAGTCTGCGCACTTGGATCTATCGCATCGCGCTCCATGAGGCGTCCAACCAGCGTCGCTGGTGGTCGCGGCATCGGGGCCGGGAAGTGACCATTGAAGCTTCGGCTGGTAGTGGCTACGACGGGAACGCAGTTTGCTTGAAGGACATGTTGATGGACGAACATGCATCCCCATTTGAGCTGGCGGCGCATGAAGAAATTCGGGCCAGGGTCGAATTGGAACTACGGCAGTTGCCGGAACCGTTCCGTACAGTCGTTGTTCTGCGCGATCTGGAGGGAATGTCTTACGAGGAAATCGCCGAGATTCTGGGCGCGCATCTTGGCACGGTCAAGTCGCGGCTGGTCCGAGGACGCGCTCTTCTTCGGGAACGTCTCGCGGATTTTGTTTTGAAGGCGCAGCAGCATCCGGCAGCGACACGGACATCGCTGGCATTCCATCTCGATGTACGCAGCAGTTCATGTGAGGAGGCAGGATGAATTCCTGTTTATCCATACAAGCGCAGTTTTCGGAATATCTCGATGGGGCAGTCTCCGGTGCGAGCATGCGCTCGATTGCCGCGCACCTACAGCAGTGCGGGGCGTGCTCGAAGGAGTTTGCGGCCTGGCGTAATCTTCAGTTGCTGCTCTCCAGCGTGGGTCCGAGCCGCCCGCCGGCCGATCTTGGCTTACGGCTGCGCGTGGCCATCTCGCAGGAGCAGACGCGCACCGCGCGGCACCGCCTGGATGTTTGGCAGATGTATTGGCAGAACTCGATGGCGCCGTTTCTCGCCCGTGCTGGAGCGGGTCTTGCCAGTGCAGTGATCCTGCTGGGAGCGCTTGCGCTGATGATTGGTACGGTAGCTGCTCCGCCAAGTCTTGCAGCCAATGATGCGACTACGGACAGTGTCAGTACGCCGCGGTTCCTTTACACCTCCGCGGGCACGGACGCGCGGATCGCGTTCCATGATCCTGTCCTGGTGGAAGCCGAAATCAGCCAGTCGGGCCGCGTGTATGACTATCGCATCGTGTCCGGGCCCCAATCGCAGGCGGTTCGCGAAGAACTCGACAATATTCTGCTGTTGAGCCAGTTCACTCCTGCCCTGTTTTATGGCATTCCTGTGCCAGGACGCGCCATCCTCTCGTTTTCTGGCGTTTCAGTCCGCGGATAAAGCCCGTTGTGTGCCGTTTACCGTAATTAGGCTCACCATCCTGCACTGTTTTCGTCGAACATATGGGATTTGAGTTGCGGTTTTTCCTCTAGCCCCGCTTGGTAAAAGTTGGCGTCGCAAGTGGGCCACGGTCGACCTGTGTTATTCTATGATGGACTGGGGACGTGCGCCCTGGCGTCATAGACGTCCACTGATCGGCCTGCCGTCGCGGCTTTGACCGCATCCAACTGTCCTGCCCACGGACAACTGAACTCTCATCTCAGCATCTCCACAAGAGGGGCACTTTTGGCCATTAACGATAAATACGAAGACGACATCCAGAAACTCATTGAAACCGGCAAGGAAAAGGGCTACCTGACCTTCGGGGAAGTGAACGACCTGATTCCCGGCGAAATGAATTCCGCCGACGATCTCGATGACCTGATGACCACCATCGGGACACAGGGCATCGATCTGCTCGACGATCAACCCAAGCTCGCAGCCGAGCATGACGAAGACAGTGAAGACAGTGAAGACGTCGAACTGGATCTGACTCCGGGCGCGATGGAAAAAACCAACGACCCCGTTCGCATGTATCTGCGCGAAATGGGGACAGTGCCGTTGTTGACCCGCGAAGGCGAAGTGGAAATCGCCAAACGCATCGAGCGGGGCCAGATGCGCGTCATGAAGGCGATTGCGCGTTCGTCCATTGTGACCCGCGAAATCATGGCGCTGGGCGAGGACCTGAAGCGCGGCGTTCGCAGCATTAAGGAAGTCGTTATCTTCGACGAGGAAGAACTTACCGAAGAAATCCTACAGGCGCGGACCAGGCAGACCATTGCCAGCATCGATACCCTGGTCAAGCACTACAAAAAAATACAGCAACTGCGCGAAAAAATGGAAGGCGGCAACGCCAAGGAAAAAGGCAAAGCACGCGAACAGCGCAAGGCGCGCTGGACGCTTGGTCGCGAACTTGTCCTGGTTTCCCGCGTCATTCGCGAGCTGAAATATACCAACTTCGAACGCAAGCGGCTGCTCGACAAGGTAAACAAGACCGTCGAGGCCATGCGTGGCCTAGATCGCCAGATCAGAACTCTGGACCAGAAGTACGAGCAGTCCAAAAGCGAGGAAATGCGCAAGGAATATCGCCGTCAGCAGCGCAACTGCAAGGGCGATCTGGAAAAACTGGAAGTCGATGCCGGTGTCTCTGTCGTGGAACTCAAGCGCACACAGCGCGAGATGATCCAGGGCGACATGGATGCCGAGCAGGCCAAGCGCGAGTTGATTGAGGCCAATCTTCGGCTGGTGGTTTCGATTGCCAAAAAATATACAAATCGCGGACTACAGTTTCTCGACCTGATTCAGGAAGGCAACATCGGCCTGATGAAGGCTGTCGATAAATTTGAGTACCGTCGCGGTTACAAATTCTCGACGTACGCAACCTGGTGGATTCGCCAGGCGATCACGCGCGCCATTGCGGACCAGGCGCGCACCATCCGCATTCCCGTGCACATGATCGAAACCATCAACAAGCTGATCCGCACGTCGCGGCAATTGGTGCAGGAACTCGGGCGCGAGCCGACCTCGGAAGAGATTGCCAAGCGCATGGACATTCCGGTCGCCAAGGTGCGCAAAGTGCTGAAGATCGCGCAGGAGCCGATCTCGCTCGAAACTCCGATTGGCGAAGAAGAAGATTCGCACCTGGGAGATTTTATTGAAGACCACCAGGCGGTCTCTCCTTCGGACGCCGTCATCAGCGTCAACCTGAAGGACTACACCGCGCAGGTGCTGCGGACCCTGACTCCACGCGAGGAGCGCGTCATCAAGATGCGCTTCGGTCTGGAAGATGGCTCGGAGCACACGCTGGAAGAAGTAGGTCAGAGCTTCCAGGTGACGCGGGAACGCATTCGCCAGATTGAAGCCAAGGCTCTGCGCAAGCTGCGGCATCCATCGCGCTCGCGCAAACTGCGGGCGTTTCTGGATGGAGTCCGCGAGGCATAATTGCAATCGAGATAGCAACCAGCGAGGTCGCTCATCGAGCGGCCCTCGCTGTGCGGAAAGTTGTCATCCTGAACGAAGCGTAGCGGCGTGAAGGACCTTGCGGTTCCGGCGAAACCGCAAGGTCTTTCGCCGCAGATCAAGGCGACTACCCTCAATTTATTTCTACGGTGTCAGCACAATCTTGCTGGCTTCGCCACTCTTCAGTAGTTCCATGCCCTCGGCAAAATCACTCATCGTCAGCCGATGCGTAATGACCGGCGACAGATCGAGCTTGCCGGACTTCAGCAGCGCTTCCATCTGATACCAGGTCTCATACATTTTGCGGCCATTGATGCCCAGCACGGTCGCGCCTTTGAAGATGATGTCGCGGGCGAAATCGAGTTCGACCGGCTTGGAGGGAATGCCCAGCAGGGAGACGCGGCCGCCTGTGCGCAGGACCTCAAAGCCGAGACGCATGCCCTCGGCATGGCCAGACATTTCCAGCACCACATCGACCCCGACGCCACCGGTTTTTTCTGCGACGATTGCGGCCACGTTTTCTGTGGACGGATTCAGCACATACTCGGCATGCATGGCGCGGGCAAGCTTGCGACGATGCTCATTCACTTCCAGGGCAAATACCATGGACGCGCCGCAGGCCCGCGCCACGGCAATGGCAAACAGCCCGATGGGACCGCAGCCGACCACGGCAACGCTGCGCGCGGCGATCTCCCCGGCCAGCACCGAGTGTACGGCATTTCCCAAAGGATCGAGAATGGAGCCGTACTCGCGTGGCAAGGTGGGATCGAGTTTCCAGATGTTCGCTTCGGGAATCACGACGTAGTCCGCGAAAGCGCCGTTGGCATCGACGCCGATGATTTTCACATTCTGGCAAACGTGCGCCTGCCCGATGCGGCATTGCAGGCACTTACCGCAGGCGACGTGCATTTCGGCGGAGACAAAATCGCCGGGCCGCACGGCTGTGACCTGCTCTCCAACATTGGCGACGGTGCCGCAAAATTCGTGACCGGGAATCAGCGGCGGATGGATGCGCCCCTGCGCCCACTCGTCCCAGTTGTAGATGTGCAGATCGGTGCCGCAGACGCTGGCCGCATCCACTTTCACCAGCACGTCGCTGGGGCCAAAAGCGGGGACCGGAACTTCGCGAATTTCGACGCCAGCATGCGCTCCCGTTTTTACCACGGCCTGCATGGATTGAGGCATTCTTACTCCCTTGTATGCGATGGCCGAACGAGCGGGCCAAAACTTTGTAGTGTATCAGCCACGCTGTGAGCCGAGAGCAGTTTTCCTATTGTTATGAGAGGCAAGCAATTCTTGGTAGGCTTCCGTTCGACGGCAGAACCTGATTCGGCACAGGATGGCGACATTGCCCCGAACCCTATAGTTCACAGGTCATTCCAAGGGCAATGGGTGGTCTGAAACGGCAGGAATAAAGTGATGACTGTCCCTTTGTGGCTTTCTTGCTGGCTGCTATAGACCCGTATTCGACCTTGATGGCCTGCGGTTTGGTGCCTTGCTTGTGGAAACGCAACGTCTGGCTGGCGATGATCGATACGCGGCGAAGCTCCTGGTCCGCTGTATCCAGATAAAACTGCACTTCCGGTGTGTTGCTGCTCTGACGCGCCAGGTAAAGGAGGTTGGTCACGGACTCCAGCGGATTGTTGATCTCATGTGCAATGGAGCTGGCAAGGCGTCCGACAGCGGCCAGTTTTTCGGTCTGCAGGAGCGCCGCCGCGTTTGATCGCCGGGTTGCTGTATTTGCAGCACACCACGGCGTGCTCGGATGAAGAGTTGGCGCGGAGCTGGCTGGAAAATCCCTACTGGTAGTATTTTTGCGGGGAAACATAGTTCCAGCACACGCTGCCCTGCGATGCCAGCTCGCTGGTGCGCTGGAGGAAGCGGATCGGCCAGCCGGGCGTGGAGTTGGTGCTGAGGCTTAGTTAGGCAGCGGTACGGAAGTGGCGTGGTCCACGAAGGCCGTCACGGGCGTGCCAGCAGTCAATACCACGTCGGCTCCATGCATGAGTAGGACGAAGGGGGCTGCGGGCCAGAAAAGCGCTATGGTGCCTCCCGTTACCAGAGCCGTTCGCGTGCTGTGCCCTTGGCCATCCTGATCCGCGGCCCCGTCCAGAGGAACGTGGAGGCCGTGCGCCAAGCGGAGAAACTGGATACCGATGTCGAGATGTCCGGCGTGACCGAGGTGCCCTTTGCGCTTTACGTCCAGGACGACGCCGTCGGCCTCTGTCCCGTCTGGAATGACCAAAATTCCATCGAGCGTGGTGTCGCCCACAGTGCGAAAGCGAACCGGCTCCCCGGCCTTCGCGGTGTGCGATGAAATGGTTTCCGCGAGTTCAAGGTGGATCTCTGTATCGGCGGGAAGGACGACGGTTTTGGCGTCGTTGTGCTGGACTGTTTGCGCGCTACAAATTGAAGCACCGAGAATCAAGGCAAGAATTGCTGAAATTTTCATGCTGCCGACTCCTCTTTGGTTAGACTGCTATTTCCCCGCTCACAGCCCACGCAAGTGCGAGGACGCAGACTCCAACGGACCGATGTGGCAGGCGATATCCAGCGTGGTGGGTGGAGTCATGGGTTAACGGGTCGACTTTAGCTGCTCCTCTATGCGCTTGAAAAGGTCTCCCTTATCGTTGTGCGTGATGCCAGAGAAATGGCCAGTGACGTACACAGTGCAGCTTTTCCCTGTACCTTCGAGGTGGAAAGCGAGGGGACGGATTCCTGACCAAATGCTCCCTGTCGTAAAGGAGCCTGCCTGCTCTTTGTCATCCAGGCTCAGTACGTCATAATGGTTGCTGACTGCCTTCTTGGTTGCTGTCCAAAGTGTCTCGCATGAAACGGGGTAGACTTTTGTCGCAGGCTTCGGCTTGGCCAGCGCCATCGGAGAAAGCGCAGCGAAGAGCGTGAGAGTCAGGACTACAGTTGCGATTTTCATGAGTTTCTCCTTTGATAGGTGGAAATCACTGTTTTAGAGCTGTAATGGATGCGCTTTGTACTCCATCATTTTCGACCAGTAGAAAAGATGCCCCTTGTTGCGCTGCCTCAAGGCTGAATGTGAGGCGCTGTAGGTTCCCGTTGGCAGTGTTGATGACTATCGAAGCTGTCCCGCTGGCGTCGTTGCTCACGGAGTACGTTCCCTCACCTTTCAGCGTGCAGGTAGTTGGTGCGTTGGGAGGCGCGAAGAGGGTGCTCCTGTGACCCTGACAGTATCGATGTTTCCATTGCCGTCAAGGTCTGCTGTCTCTAGTGATGAGCAAATTCCTGCTGGGCCGCTCGTGAAAATGCTGAATGAATAGACACCGCTCAGAGCTGAGATTGAGTACGTAGTCTGGGCCGACACGGGCGGCGGCAGAGTGATGGGGTTCGAGTTGGAGGAACTCCTGCCCGCTCCGCAGGCAACGAGAAGAGCCATTGGAAACAAGAGGGCGGCAGATCGAAAGCTGGACATGTGGTGCATCAGATACCTTTCTGGAGGAACCGGGCGATGGCCAGTTGGATGAGGGCGGTGCGCGTGGTTCCGGTTTGGCTGGCGACGGAATCCAGCGCGTTGAGTTGCTCGGGGCGCAGGCGCAGACTGATGGTTTTGGCTATCTCAGCTTTGGGCGGCGCGCCTGGAGATTTCTTCGGCATGGACGAAGCCTACGTCTTCGGAGCGCGGAATGCAATGCAGAAAATCTCACCCTGATCCGTGGATAACATTGCGTTCAAGTTGATGCGATGTCCAGAAAGCCGCGTGGAGTGGATGGATGCGGGTTGAATGAGGAGTGTCTATGGTCTATTTCCCTGCACCTTTCAGGTGCGAGGAACGGTTACGATGTGGACATGATCCCGCCCCGGAAGCCTTCGCCGACTGAATCTCCGCTGTTGTTTGAGATTGATGATGAGCCACTGCAAGAAACCCTGACGGCATGGGGCGGCGTGCCGCTGGTGGTGCAGGCGTTTCGCTCTCTGGGCGTGCCGGCCAGCGTGCGGCAACATGTGCAGATCAAGCAGCAATAGCGCACATTGGAGCGTATTCACAGATAGATACTGTAGCCGAAAATAAGGTGTGTCATTCTGAGGTCGCCGCTGCGACCGAAGAATCCAGAGAATATTCGCTTGGGTTACGTCGCTATCACCCTCTGGATTCTTCGCTGCGCTCAGAATGACGGGCCTATTTCTTAATTACAGTAACTATCAAACTGCTTTAGCAATTGGAGCATTCTGAAATGTTCAGGGCCAACACAGACATTGGAGAGGAAATTTGGATGCGTGGCCAACATTGCGGACAACGGTTTCACCGAGCTTTCTGAGAACCGGGTTTGTCGGGCTTATGGACTGCACACTTTGGGCTGCGCCAGCAATTTCAAAATCGACTCGTATGCTATACAATGCGTTGTTTCACGTCGGAGAGTCCTTCGTTGGATGCATTTTCCACCAAAGCGGAGACCAGGGTACTAATTTCGTCGTCATCCCCGAATCCAGCGAGCCACTGGACGTCCGCTTCCCGGCGAAACCAGGTGGCTTGCCGCTTGGCATAGTTGCGATGGCCCTGCTGCGTGGCTGCGATGGCTTCGGACTGCGATAGTTCTCCGCGTAGCAGTGCTGCTGCCTGCTTATAGCCCAGCGAGGTGAGTGGACGGCAATCCGCGCCGTAACGAGCCACAAGTTGTTGCGTCTCCTGCGCCAATCCTTGAGAGAACATGGCTGCGGCCCGCTGATCGATGCGGGTATACAGGTCGCTTCGAGCTGGATTCAGCCCCAGGCGCAGGATGCGAAATCCGCGCAGGGAGTCGCGTCCGGCCGCCCAGGCCGCCGACATGGGTTGTCTTGCTGCAATCGTCACCTCAATCGCGCGGATGAGCTTCGGGACGTCGTTGGGATGGATCAGCGAGGCGGAGACTGGATCGAGCCGATGTAAGATTCGCGCCAGATAGTCGCTGCCGCGTTCCCCAGATCGTTGCTCCGCTGATCTTTTGCGAAGACGGTCTCGCAGGGATTCCGACCGCTGCGGGCCGGGAAACAGTCCGTCGATGAGAGCGCGCAAATACAGACCTGTTCCTCCCGCGACGATAGGCAGATGGCCACGCGCAACGATGGAGGACAAGCACATGCGCGCGTCACGGCTGTAATCTCCTGCGGTGTAAGGCTGGTCTGGCGAAACAACGTCGAGCATGTGGTGAGGAACGCGCGCCCGCTCTTCCGCGGAAGGTTTGGCGGCGCCAATTTCCAGTTCGCGATACACGGCCACGGAGTCGCAACTGACGACCTCGCCGTGAAAACGCTCTGCCAACTGTACGGCCAGGGAGGTCTTTCCACTTGCAGTTGCGCCGAGAAGGACGACGAGGAGAGGAGTCGCGGCGGAAGAATCGGCAGCGTCTACCACAGTCTCCACCAGCGGGCCAGGAAGATGGCATGCCAGCCCGCGCGATACGCGCTGAAGAAAAGAATAGCGAGCGCGAACCACAACAGGCCGACGATCTGGCGCCGCCGCAGAGCGCGCTCAGCCGGGGCGATCATTGTCGTGTGTACTCGCCAGTGTCTTCGTTGTAAAGAAAGTAGAAGCGCAGCGCGAGGTACGGCCCCTTGAATTTTTTCGGCAGTGGCGGAAAAGGCCCAGCGCCGGTGATGCCGCCCCATGCCGCGCGATCCAGGGAGACATCTCCAGAGGGAAGAATCAACTGCATCTGTTTAATGCTGCCGTCGGGCATGATGATGAACTGGATGGCGACTTTACCCTTTGCCAGCAAGGGAGGGCGGGCGGCCTCGGGAATCAGATTGTCCCAGCTCGCCTGCGTGGCCTGGATCACCTGGCGCAGATAAGGGCCGAAATCGACTCCCATGGTGTCACTCAGGACTTCCACGCCGGACTGCATTCCCGGGTGCGCCACCGGAGCATTCTGTCCGTTCTCACCCATGTTGCCGTTGGACTTGGCTGCGTTGCGCTCCGCCTGCCGGATCATTTCTCCCACTGACATGCTGGGCTGGTTGGCCGCCTGGTTCGGATTTGGCTGGGTCTTCGCCGGGTTCTGGGCCGCATGTTCACGGGCTTGTGCCGAAGCTGTCGCGTTTGGCGCGGAAGGAAGCACCGCCTGGGGCTGCTGCCGTGGAGGCGCGGGCTGGACTTGGCGGGCCTGTTGTTGAGGCTGTTGGCGCGGCTGCGGCGGCTGCGGCTGCCGTGCCTGCTGCCGCGCTTGCGGAGGAGGCGCGGGATTTCCCGCTCGGCGCATGGCCTGTAGCTCTTCAATCGTCTTCTGGTCTGGCGTCGGATGTTTCGTTTGCGCTACATGGTTTTGGTCGGAGATGATGTTCGTCGGCTTCGGCTTTTTCTTGATCAAATCCGGCGGCATGTTCAGATAGACAGTCTCATTCTGCTTCCTCGGCGACATCTGCGCCGGATTGACCACAGTGGCCTGTTGCAGAAAGGTGAGCTTTGGACCGTAAAAAATCCACCAGAATACAAGCAGGTGGAGGATTACTGAAACCCAGATGGCTTCGCGGACGCGCGCTGACAGGCGCGAGCCTTCCAGCTCGTCGATGATCTCGAGAAGCTCGTAGGGTGAATGGGAATCGTAACGAGCACGCAGACGGTCGAACTTCGGCTCTATGGGATTCTCGGGCGGACTCGGGGGCGTTTGCGTTGCGGCCATCGAAAAATTGGGTGACACTTGTACCGCAGCGGTTTCAAGACTGCGGACGCGCATCGACTTCCCAGTACTTACTTTTATTGTCTCATTGTTTTCGAGGTCCATTCATACACATTTTTTTGCATTTCTTAGAATGTAGAATCGCGAATGTGAAGGCCACTGTCATTACCATCAGCGATTCCTGTTTTGCAGGACGCCGGCAAGATCGTTCGGGGCCGGACATCGTTGCGCGTCTCCAAATAGCGGGCTTTGTCGTCGATGCTCCTTTGATTGTTCCGGATGAGAAGGAACAGATTGCCTTTGCTCTTCGCGAGCAGGCAGCGCGAGCGCAATTGATCGTCACTACGGGCGGCACGGGGATTGCTCCCCGCGATGTCACGCCGGAGGCCACGCGCTCCGTATGCGACCGCATTCTTGAAGGATTTGGAGAGCAGATGCGGCGCGAGGGGCTGAAAGACACGCCGCTGGCCCCTCTGAGCCGCGCTGTGTGCGGAACCCTTGGCAGATGTTTGATCCTCAACGTTCCGGGAAATCCGCGCGGGGCCGTCCAGTCGCTCGAAGCTGTTCTGCATCTGATTCCCCATGCGATTGCGCTGCTCGCGGGCGACACGGAACATTCCGCGGAGCAGGAACGTTGACAGCACAAGACGTACACACGCGTTGTGTACGATAAACCCATACTCTGGAAAAACACTCTTGATACATAAGCTCGCACTGCAATTTCTCCACTGGAAACTGGTCCTGCTGCTCATGCTGAAGCCTCTCGGCATCTGGGGCATCGGCATTCTGGCTGCCATCGACGCTGCGATTCTCGCCATCCCGATGGACCTGATCGTCGCTGGCTATGTGTGGAGCGATCGCAAACATTTCTGGGCCTATGCGTTGATGGCGGCACTTGGCTCCGCCGTGGGATCGCTGGTGCCGTTCTACGTTGGCAGGGCGGGTGGCGAATGGGTGCTTTTGAAGCGGGTGGACCGTTCCAAGTATGAGGAGATGCAGGCACGTTTCGAGCGTCACCGCTGGTTTGCCGTCATGGTGCCTGCGGCCATGCCTCCACCATTTCCATTCAAACTGTTTGCCTTCGGAGCGGGCGTTTTCCACATGCGCGTGCTGCCTTATCTGGCGGCGGTGTTTGTGGGACGCGCATTGCATTATTTGATACTGGCAGTGCTGGTGGTTCGGTTTGGCCCGGAGATCGTGGTCCTGGCTCTCTATGCGGTCCAGCGGCATGCTCTGGCAATCCTGCTGTGTCTGGCAGCGCTGGGAATCGGCTTCGCCGTGTATGCAATCTACAAACGCAAGCTAAAGCGGGTTAGGGCCAGTGTAACCGAATGTGAAAAGGAGTCCTTCTGAACGAAGGTCGCTTCGCCCCTCCGCGGCGGGCAGGCGCAGCGAACGACCGAAGTGAAGAATCCAGAGAATATTGGCTGGGGTTGTATTGCTATCACCCTCTGGATTCTCCGCCGCTTCTTCAGGGCGATGATTTCGATACGGGTGGGTTGCCAGCAGTTGGGCCGGGTCGTTACCTGGGCTGTGTCCTGGTCTGTATCGGAAGCGTGGGAATCGGCTTGCTGAGAGTGCCCTTGAGCGCCATTCCAGAAGGCAGGAAATGTAGATCGAGCCTTCTGTCAAAGTTTACGGTGCCGGTAACGGATTGCGTGACAGGCTGCGGCTGTTTTGTAATTTGCGATGGAATCATCTGGCTGGATTGCAACAGCAGCGTTTTGTTCGCGATAGTGCCAGTCGCCTCCCACTGCTGAAACTTTGCTGCTGGCGTCGACGCCATTGCGGCTGACGCGAAGGCCCCGTTGCTCCACGCGACAGAAAACTTCCCCGCGGCGTGCCCAGACAAGTCCTCCGCCGACCATCCCTGCGTAGTAAGTTCAATGTCTGCATTCGCCTGACCACGGCCCCAGTGTTCCCGCCAGATCGCAGCTACGCTGTCCGGTTGAACGTGCTGGAGCTCAATGTGGAGCGTGTAGGACGGCGCTCCATTGCCCCATTGCGCCGAACCCGCGGGACCCTCCGCTTCCCGCGCAGTTTCAGCAGATAGGGTCCCGCCGAAAACACTTCCAGAAATCGAATGCAGTTCTGCCTTGTGGCCCTCGATGCTCAGGCCCAAGGTTGCATTCTTCACGGAAATCTTTCCCACGGTAAGCATGTCGATGTCCACAGTGCCGGAAATTTTTGGCATCGTTGGCGCTGTGCCAGCCCACGGGTCCACCAGGCTCAGCAGTCCAGAGGGTCCGCCGCCGTTGCGCAGATCGGCCTGCAGATGTCCGGTATTCAGGTTGGGGAGATGGAGCGCAAATGTTCGGTCGCAGAGAGAGGTCGAGGTGGCGCATGGCGTCTGCCAGTGCATGCTGCCGTCGAACGCCACACGATGATAGGTGCCTGTAAGTTCGGTCCAGTCGATCATGGTGGGAGTCAGATTCACCTGGGCTGAAGTTAGCTGCACCGTGCCAGGAAGTGAAACGAGACGCAGCGTCGCATTATGTATCTGGAAGCTGCCACTCCAATGAGATGGCGCGAACTGGGTGGCTTGCGAACTGCTCGTGCCTGTAGCGGCGGTCTGCGGAAGCCATTCGGAATCAACGGCGAGCGCAAGCTGTGCACTGCCTCGAAGGGAACGGACTTGCCCGGAGATGGCCGGAATCTTGAGCGCCTGGGCCAGATTGAAAACCTCCGCCAGGTCGGCTGCCCCCATGATTTTCAGCGTTGCGCCCGTAGGGGTCAAAGCCCCGGATAGAGTCGCTGGCTTGGCTGCCCCCATCGACACATGAGACGGCCCCAGAATCCACGTCCCGTCGGGCAATGCCTTGGCGGAAGCGGTTTCCGAGGAATTCAATATGACCGGTGCAAGCCGAAGAGGTCGTCCAAGATGGGGAAGGTTGATGGTGACTGCTGTGGATTGCACTTCGCCGGCGCAGGTCCGGAGCGTGGAGAGTTGAGGCCCAAGCCAGGTGCAGGTAGCTTGCCCGTTCAGTTCCCCGGTTGCCGCGATATCGCTGGCAATCCCTGGATGGACATCGCTGAGCAGGTGCAGAAAGAACCCGGCGGGCGCATGCTGCAAGGCGATTTGCAGGGATGGCTGCGGCGTCCTCTCAATTCTGTCAAGGGAGAAGACGGTCCTTGAGCCGGAATGCGGCCTCGCTTTCGGAACTCTGCTGCGTGGTTGGCTCCCGCTGTTCGTTTGCATGGTGTTTTCGATTGCCAGAGGGCCTTTCCCGAGTACCACCAACTGCCCACTTCCCAGCGGAGCATGACACTGGAGGGAAGCGAAGGACCTGCTGGCATACAGATAGCGCGCCTCGCAGTGCGTGCCGATAGTCATCTCGGCGGGCGGGACAAACTCATCCCGGCGAAACTCTTCGATTTGAATGTCGCTGGTCAATAGAAGGTCCGCCAGCGTTCCTTTGGCCTGCGCCGTCCAGTCGACGGTACCGCGCCACCCCTCATCTTCGCCATGCAGCAGGCGGCTGATTTCTCCCAGTTGCACGCGACGCCATTCCAGCGTCGCCTGGATCGGCGCATTCGCCAGCGGCCCGGTAGCCCGCACCACGCCTTCCCCGCGAATCTGGCCGGTGTCCGCGACCGTCAGGTCGGTACGGACCGGGCGTGCCTGAATGCGTAGATGCCACGCATTACCGGACTCTTTCCACAACGCAAGGTCCGCCCCCTCCAGCGAAAAGGGAAGCTTCTCCGGCCCGACTTTAAAGTTGATCCGCGCTTCTGTGGCTTCCACGTAGGGAAACGGCTGTGGATGTTTCGGA
>JAKAYS010000058.1 GCA_021826695.1 Acidobacteriota bacterium
TCGTCCGATACCGTCCACGACTTGATCTGTGCCATCCTGTACGGTATCTTCGCCCAATTTGTACCCTCTGCTTCCGGCTATTTGCCGGCGCGTACCAAGTTCGTCACTATTTACGGATAAGTTCTTAGAATGAGTGCTGGGGTGACGTCAAGCTGCACCTCGTGTGGAAGATAGGGAATGAATTTCAGCGCGGAGATGGGCGGGTGGATGCAATGGCGTGCCGAAGATGTCTATGGCGAACAGGACAACCGCAGTCAACTCCACGAAGGCCGAACATGGGAAGGCTGAATATGGCAGCAGTTTCCAGGCGAAGTTCCAATACCCTTGTTTGACCTGAGATATCCCTACGAAGTGGGCGTCTCGGCGACCTTTCCCTTTGTAATCTTTTTGTACGCGCATTGTGCATCTGGGTATGGAGCGGGAGAATGGCCTTAGGGTGTGTCTACACGGTCCATCTGCGTCGCCGATTCGCGATGAACCGGAGGGCCGTCTGTGGGGAATTGAGACGACGGACTTCCACCAGTTCATGCTCTACACGCCGGTGCCGGACACCCCGCTCTCGGCCAGAATCACCATCGCCGTCATATAACAAAATCTCTGGTGAATATCGACTCCTATGTGGATCGTCATCGCGTACCTTCCTCCTATGGGCTTCTGTGCTTCGAGCACATTTAGGAAGGTACGCCCTCTTTCATACCGTCTGGGCCTCGAGGTCGCCACGGCGAACGACCTCGGTTCAGAATGACTCTAACCCGGCTGTCCGCCAATCGGCAAAAAGCGAGAGCTGCGGATTTTGCGGCCTGACAACTGTGGTCGATTTTCGCTTGTCCCATACAGTCCTGCCATGCAAGGAAGACGAAATCGCCCTCTCACGCGCGAGTGCGTTGTCAAAGTCTGCTTGAGGCGTCGCGCGTTCTTCGAGTGCGCGCGCGAACTGGTCGAGACGACGAATTCCATCGACTTTCTCCGTGTGCCCCAGTTTGGCTGCGTCCAGAGAGCGGCGCAGGAACGAGATCGACTCGTCGTAGGTTTGCAGTGGCACAGGAAAGGGGTGTCCATCTTTTCCTCCGAGCGCGAAAGAAAAACGCGCAGGATCGGAAAAGCGGCTGGGAGCGCCATGGACCACTTCCGCAATCAGCGCCAACGATTGCAGTGTGCGGGGCCCAAGTTTCTCCAGTAACAACAGAGATGCAAAGTCGTGAAACTCTTTTTCATACGCCACGGCCAGCACGGCGCCGAGCCTTCGCAGATCGACATTCTCTGCGCGAACGGCATGGTGCGTTGGGAGCGAAAGATGACGCGCCTCGCGCAAAGTAATTTCAGGACGCTCTTTCACCATGGTCAGCATCGCCTGCCGCGAGGCAGCGGCGCGGGCATCGACCAGATTCATTATGGTCCCCTGATGCGCGCCGAGGATGGCGGTGTGGGGATCCGAAGTAAAGTCACGCACCTGCGCGGAATGCCAATGGTAGCGGCGCGCGAGCTTGCTTTCAATATTCATTCCCTGCTGCACCACCACCCACTCGCCAGCGGTAGTGACAACAAAGTTGTGCAGATAAAGCTGGAAGCCGTCGGCAATGGCGTTGTTGTCCACCCGCGCCGTCAGGCGGCTGGTACGCACCAGCGACTCGCCTTCCAGTTGGCAGCGGTCCGCGAAGAGGCGAAGCTCCTCGGGCGTTTTGCGGGAATGCTTGCCTCGCCCGCCACAAACTGCAATTCCAAGTTCCTGCGACAGCGGGTTCAACCCACGCTTGAGCGCGCCCAGAACGGAAGTTGTAATTCCCGATGAATGCCAGTCCATGCCCATGACGCAACCCAAGGTCTGGAACCAGAAAGGATCGCTAAGGCGTGTAAGGAACTCCGACGCTCCGTAACGATGCACAATATTTTCAGAGATTGCCGCGCCCAGCTTCACCATACGTTCGGCCAGCCAAATGGGAACTCTTCCACCGTGCAGCGGCAATTCCGCAGATCCGGAACGTTTCATTCTGCTACTTATGCTAAAGCGTTTTCGGACACGGTGTTGATATCCGGTAAAAAGAGTTATAGCCCCCACCCTTTGCGCAAAGGACGCACAAAGGACGGGGCACCCAAAGTTTTGTTAAGACGTGACCTGAAAATGCTCTCATGCCAAAGCATGCGCAGCACTTAAAATCTGAGTTGAATGACTGCCATGGAATCCGTGCAGATATTACAACTCCGCTTCCAACGCAAACAGCAGTACAGAGCGTGCTGTGACAGTGTAGGTATCCGCAGTATGAAAGATAGGTTTCTTCGCCTGCTTTTTTAAATTTCCTTCCAGATTGGTATCAATGAGTCGAGACCACTGAGACCCTCCAGCGCACTCCGGCAAGGTGAACGCGACCATGTCGCGATAACCATTGATGACCAGCAGCATGGTCGCTTCATGTCCGCGCTGGCGAATGCCCGTGGTTTGAGCGCGTCCATCCATCAACATTCCGAAACAACGCATGTTCTCGTCGGCCCAGTCATGTTCCTGCATCTCGCTGCCATTTGGATTGATCCATGTGACATCCTTTACGCCTAGTTCCTCGTTATAGTCTCCAGTTAAGAAGAGGTTGCGACGCAGAATAGGATACTTATGGCGCAGCCCAGTCAGTTTTTGTACAAAGCGCGTAAGCAACCTGCCTTTTTCCTGTATGTTCCAGTCGAGCCAGCTAATGCCGTTGTCCTGGCAATAGGCATTATTATTTCCACCCTGGGTACGAGCAAATTCATCGCCAGCCAGAATCATGGGCGTTCCTTGCGAAAGCAAAAGTGTCGCCATCAGATTGCGCATTTGACGCTGGCGCAAAGCATTGATTTCAGCGTCCTCAGTTGGACCCTCGACGCCGCAATTCCAGGAATGAGTGTTCGAGTTGCCATCTTTATTGTCTTCGCCGTTCGCTTCGTTGTGCTTGTCGTTGTAAGTCACTAGATCATTCAAAGTAAAGCCATCGTGGGCAGTAATGAAATTGACACAAGCCCATGGTCTGCGCCCTTGCTTATTGAATAAGTCGCCAGAAGCACACAGACGCTCGGTCAAGTCTGCTACCGAGCTTTCCCCTTTCCAGAACTTGCGAACATCGTCACGGTATTTATCGTTCCATTCCGCCCATCCGGGAGGAAAAGACCCAACCTGATACCCACCTGGGCCTACATCCCAGGGCTCCGCAATCAGCTTGACCGTGCCTAGCACAGGGTCTTGCCCGCATGCCCGAAGGAAACCGCTTTGTCGATCGAAACCATTTGACTCACGGGCGAGGACCGTCCCGAGATCGAAACGAAATCCATCGACATGGGTCTGTTCTACCCAGTACCGCAGACTATCTGTAACCATCTGGATAACGCGGGCATGGTTCAGGTCCACGGTGTTTCCTGTACCGGTATCGTTAATGTAGTAGCGCTTTTTGTCCGGTATCAGGCTGTAGTATGTCGAGTTATCGATTCCTCTGAAAGACAGCGTAGGTCCACTTTCATTCCCTTCCGCAGTGTGGTTGTACACAACATCCAATATCACTTCAAGTCCTGCCTCATGAATGCTCGCCACCATTTCTTTGAATTCGCGCAGCGCATTCAACTTATTCGAGGCATAGCGAGGATCTGGCGCAAAAAATCCGATGCTGTTGTACCCCCAGTAATTGGTAAGTCCTTTCTCCAATAAATGGCTATCGTTAACAAAAGAATGTATTGGAAGTAGCTCGATGGAAGTTACACCCAAAGACTTGATGTACTCCAGCACTTCCTTCGTTGCCAAACCAGCATAGGTCCCTCTTAACTTCTCCGGTACTGCTGGATGCATTTTCGTAAACCCGCGCACATGCAGCTCGTAAATAATTGTGTCGTCAAAAGGAACGACAAGCTGCCTCTGGGTCCCACGCTTGTCGCGGTCTGGCGCACCGGTCCAATCGAAATTTGGATCGACGACAACACACTTCGGCATGAAAGGAGCACTATCGCGCTCATCGAATGTGAGGTCATCCATCGATTCCAACTGGTATCCAAAAATGGCTGGGTTCCATTGCAATTCACCAAAGTGGGCCACGGCATAAGGGTCCAGCAACAGCTTATTGGGATTGAATCGATGCCCTTGCTCAGGCTCATAGGGACCATGCACGCGATATCCATAGATAGTGCCGGGGTCAACATCCGGCAGGTAGCCATGCCAAATCTGATTGGTGTACTCAGGCAATTCAATCCGGTGCAACTCTTGCTCGCCCCGATCATCGAAGATGCAGACTTCTACCTTGGTTGCATTGGCAGAAAATAATGCGAAGTTTGTACCTTTCCCGTCCCAGCTCGCTCCGCGTGGATGGGACAGACCTTCTCGGAGTCGAATTTTTTGAACTACACCCATGGAAATTTCCTCCAGCCTATTAAAAAATGATGGTTATAGGATCAGCTTGACATCGTTCCGCCAAACCAGACTGGAGGTCCGGCTTGGCGGAGTAACCCGCGGAGCGGAACCTATAACTCCTGAATGTTTTTCAACGCTTGTTTTTGCGCGAGAGTTCCTACCGATAAAGATGGACGATGACACCACTCAAGCTTCCGGTGCTTCGGAGACGAATGGTACGGCACTATTGAGAGGAACCTATTTTCTCCCACCCTAGCCGCAAAAGAACGCGGCCAGGATGGGGCAGCCGCAACGCCGACACCACAGAATCGCTTTATTCATTCGGCAACATGGGTCTGCCTTCATGGGCAACCAACAAATCGTGCATGTCGTTGGCATGTTCTTCCTCGTTGCCCAGAATATGTTCCAACATGACGCGGGTGGTTGTATCTTTATCTCCGAAGAAAAGTATCAGCTCCCGATAGTGTTCCACGGCGATTCGCTCGGCAATGAGGTTCTCTCGAATCATTCCGATCAGGTTTTCGCCCTCAGTGTATTGCGAGGCGGAGCGGCTAGCCAGCCCTTCCGGGTTGAAATTTGGCTTGCCACCGAGTTGGTTGATTCTTTCCGCGACAGCCATCATATGTTCCTGTTCCTCTTTTGCATGCTGGGCAAACTCCTCCTTGACGCTATCGCTGGAAATCCCGGAAGCTGACACGGCATGCATGGTGTAGCGCAAAACACATACAATCTCAGTCGCAAGCACAGCCTGCAGAATATCGATCGTTTGTTGCACGTCACCGCCGTAATTATGGGTCACTGCGCCTTTCTCGATACTTTTGCGGGCACGCTCCCTGAGCGCTTTCACGTCAGTCAAAAATGGTTCTTTATTTTTTCCCTTCGTCACTTTGCTCCTCACATTCTCATGGCTCGGCGATATAAATCCTAAGGATTGGCAGACCATCTTTGGAGCTGGCCATTCATTAGATTCATCGTTGGTATTGGATGCCGACAGAAGGCCCCATGGATAGCTGAGCGGTGAGATTCCAGTGCGGTCATCCGGGACGCCTAAACATAAAACCGGAGGCGAGGTTTCACGGTCAGACTGTGGCCCTTTGGATTTACAAAAATTTGCTTCGATCGAATCCAAAAGCAATTTCTTTCCGTACCCTACACAGAAAGCCTCTATTATGTTGACCTGCCAGCAAACATTTGCCCCTGGATTCGGAACCGTGTACGGTGGAATTGCACCGGCCTCCATGGTGACATTCCGGTCAAATACATTTTCATCGAGCAACTCTCCCTTGCCCCAGTCGTCCACGCAAAACGACACCCTCACGGACCAGCAGTTGATGCAGCAGATCCGTGGCCGAGAGGCGGATGCCTTGTCGCGTGTTTACGACCTGTATTCCACGGTAGTGTTCTCGGTTGCCATGCGCGTTTTGCGGGACAGCGCCGCGGCGGAAGATGTAATGCAGGAAGTTTTCCTGAAGCTGTGGCAACAGCCGGAATCTTTTGCCGACCATCGTGGCAGCCTGTGTGGCTGGCTGGCGGTAGTGGCGCGCAATCGGGCCATCGACAAAATTCGCGGCAGCCGCAGGCTGGAGAACGTAGACGATTTACAACTGAGCAACAATATCGATCTTGGCGCAGACGCGGAGCGCGAGATCATGCTTGGAAAAGTCCGCGTGGTCCTGGAGAAGATGCCCGCGGACCAACGCCAGGCTGTTGAGATGGCCTTTTTTGAGGGCCACACGCACACAGAAATTGCACAACAAACCGGCCAGCCCCTGGGCACGGTCAAAACACGTATTCGTTCCGCGCTCATTACCATACGAAAGGCACTGGAAGTCACCGCATGACGCCCGAGCTACATCCCGAGTTGGATGACCTGATCCGCTACTGCATGGGCACGCCCAATGCAGAAGACGATGCAGCGACCGACGACCGCGTGCGCAAGCATGTAGCGGAGTGCGCGGATTGCCGCGCGCAGGTGGCCCAGTTGTCGTCGGACCTGGCGCTGGTTGCCATGGCTGTCCCACAGATTGCGCCACCAGCGGGGGCGAAAGATCGCTTGTTCAAAGCGGCTGGGGTGAAGTTGCCGATGAGCGCGCAGGCTTCTGCGACAGCAAGTTCCATGCGCGCCAGCACACCTCCGGCAAGCGCGACGAATGTTCTTCCTATGAAACCTCGCCGCCATAGCCCCGGCCTGATATGGGGTGGATGGGTGGCGGCAGCAGCGTGCCTCTTCTACGCCGTGCAGTTACGCGAAGCGAACCAGGGCATGCGCCAAGAACTGCGCACGGAGACTTCGCAGCTGATTCAATCGAGCGCCTCCGCGGCACGCGCCAAGGAAGTCCTGGAAGTGTTAAGTTCCCCGCAGGCGCAACGCGTCACTTTGGTCTCAGCACACGCCAAACCAGAACCGACGGGCCATGCAGTTTATTTGAAGGACCGTGGAGCACTGGTGTTCAACGCCAGCAACATGGCCCCGCTGCCACCCCATAAGACCTATGAGCTGTGGGTGATTCCCGCCAACGGCACGGCGCCGATCCCTGCCGGGACTTTTCAGCCAGATACACGCGGCATGGCCAGTGTGTTGCTGCCGAAACTGCCACTGGGCGTTGCGGCCAAGGCATTCGGCGTGACGATGGAAAACGCCGGCGGTGCAACGACGCCAACGATGCCGATCCTGCTCGCCGGCGGCTAGAGCATTTTCTGTCAGGGTGTTAACGAATTGAGAAAGAGTCGCGCTCTCCCACTCTAGCCGCAAACGACGCGGCTAGAATGGGGCACCCAAAGTTTTGCCAATATACTTGGCCAGAAAACTCTCTACGCAGTCCCCTGCGGTGTTGTGCGCTGCTTCCAATGCGTCCACACAAACCACGACACGCCAGCAACCAGCAATAGCAAAACGGCGGCATCCGAGCGATGCAGGATTTGCTTCAGGCGCGGATCGGTGTTCCACGCCTTCCCCAGCTTCATTCCGGCATAGGCAAGCGCGAAGCACCACGGCCATGAACCTACGAAGGTGTAGATGTGAAACCTGCGCTGCGGCATCCGCGCGATCCCGGCGGGAAGCGCAATAAAGGTGCGAACAACCGGCAGCAGACGCGCCACCAGCACAGTGATCGACCCATACCGCTCAAAGAATGCGGTGGTGCGGTCGAGGTCGCGCCTGCTCAACAGCACATAGGAGCCGAACCGCTCAACGAGCGGACGGCCGCCGTACGCGCCAATCCAATAGGCCACTGCCGAACCGAGATTGCAGCCAATGGCTCCCGCAGTCGCCACCCAGAGGAGATGAAAACGCCCGGTGTACACCAGGTAGCCAGCGAAAGGCATGATGATCTCCGACGGCAACGGAATGCAGGCCGACTCAATGGCCATCAACAGCGCGACGCCGGGATAGCCGATGTGCGAGATGGTCCCGGTGATCCAGGGAACGAGGAAGTTAAGAATTTTTTCTGTCATCTGGGCACTGAAATGGAAAAACTGAGAACTGGAAAAGACTGGTGAACTGGGGAAAGTATATCTGGCATCTCTCTCGATACGATGCATGAATCCCTCACCGAGGGATTTTGCTAGCATGAAGAGTTGATCCACGAGGGAGTTGGCATGACGAATACGCGCGCCCTTAAAGCCAAAATGACGCATTCGGCTGCGGCAACTGCCAGCCACGCGCGGACGACGCAGAAAAAACCTGCAAGCAAACCAATTTTCGGAAAGGCCGTAGGTGGATTGCAGCCTGGACCCAAGGCATCAAAAAAACGCGCAGTAGACCCAACAAATCCGCAACGCGTGCGGACCATTCTCACGCGGTTGGCGGAGCATTATCCCAACGCCGTGTGCGCCTTGCATCACACCAACGCCTGGGAGTTAATGGTTGCTACCATCCTTTCCGCGCAGTGTACCGACGTACGCGTGAACCTGGTAACTCCGGCGCTGTTTCGCCGCTTCCCTACTCCGCGGAAGATGGCCAAGGCTTCGCAGGAAGAAGTAGAAGAACTGGTCCGCACCACGGGATTTTTCCGCAACAAGGCCAAAAACATTATCGGCGCGGCCCAACGTTTGATTGCGGAATTTCATGGAAAAGTTCCGCAGACGATGGAGCAGCTTTTGACCATCCCCGGCGTGGCGCGCAAAACTGCAAATGTCGTCCTCGGCTCCTGGTACAAAATTGCAGTGGGCGTGGTGGTGGATACGCACGTGATGCGCATTTCGCAGAGACTGGAACTGACAAAGGCCACAACGCCGGAGAAGATCGAGCAGGAACTAATGCGTATCCTTCCGCAGGAATCCTGGATCGATTTTTCCCACCGCATCATTCACTTTGGCAGGACCGTCTGTATCGCGCGCAAACCACGTTGCGCGGACTGCTTTTTGGAAGACGTGTGCAACTCCAATGACAAGACGTGGAACACGCACTACAGCGTGCTCTCTGTTGATGCAGACAGATGTCAAGTGAGGAATCGAGAGAATATTCGCTAGGGTTGCGCAGCCATCACCCTCTGGATTCTCTCTTTCAATTGAAGCATTTTTGAAGTTGTTCTATTTCGCAGATGATTGCGGCGCAAACCATTGGCACAATGCTGCGACCATCCCTGGAATCGTATACTCCGACGCTTGCGCGGCAGGCCCGACGCCGTGTTCGCGCAGAGTTTGGCTGGTGACGGGACCGATGGAAACAGCAGCCACCGTCTTCGGCAAGCTGGAGAAACCGGCCTGATGCAGCAGGCGGAAGAAGTTGGTCACGGTGGAAGAACTGGTAAACGCAATTGCGTCCGGCAAGTTGTCCGGTGCCGAGAAAATCTCTCGCAACGCAGCGCAGGATTCCGCGGGGACCACGGTCTGGTACGCATCGACGACATGAACGGAAGCGCCAGCTTTTTTCAGTTCCAGCGGAATGACATCGCGGGCCACTTTGGCGCGGACCAGCAGTACATTCTGCCCGGCGACCTGTTCGCGCAGCGCCTCCACTAACGATTCGGCGACATATTGCCGCGGAATCAAATCCACGTGGAGACCATGCGCTTCGAGTGCGCGCGCGGTTGCAGGCCCAATCGCTACGATCTTCAAGTGACGCAGCACATCGCGCTTGAGGGTTAACAATTCCATGCGTTCCGCCAACACTGCAACTCCGTTCACGCTGGTAAGGATGAGCCATTGGTATTGAGCAGCATCGCTCAAGGCCGCATCCAGGGCTGCGTAGGAATCCGGTGGGATGATCTGGATGGCTGGAACTGCGAGGACTTCCGCGCCCTCCGCATCCAGGGCCGCAGCAAGCGATTCCGCCTGATGCCGCGCGCGTGTGATGAGAATTCTTTTGCCTGTTAGAGCTTTCATCGGAGGATATTTTCTGCGGGAGACAGCGTTCTTGTTGCAGCGAGAAATTTTCCCGCGCCTCGCTGCAAAAGGCGATGCGCGATCGTTACGCCAGCATCCTGTCCAACCGTCAGGTCATGCTCCGCGCCCTGCAACTGCATATGCTCGCGAAGAATTCGCGAACCATCTGGATGCGCGACGACTGCCGTGATTTGCCAGCCTCGCTCCACAGGCCCGCAATGCACTCCAATGGGAACATGGCAGCCGCCTTCCAGCGTCGCGAGCGCAGCCCGTTCCACGGTCACGGCAAAACGCGTGGGCGCATGGTCTAGCGAGGCCACGACGTTTCGCGTTTCGTCATCCTTGGCGCGGCACTCGATGGCAAGCGCGCCCTGCCCGGCCGCCGGACACATTGTTTGCGGAGAAAAACGCTCGCGGACCCATTGCGTCTGCTGAAGTCGGTCCAGCCCAGCAGCCGCCAGCACGACCGCATCGTACTGGCCCTCTTGCAACTTGCGGAGCCGCGTATCGACATTGCCGCGCAGTTCGCGAATGACAAGATCGGGCCGCAGCGTCCGCAGCAGGGCCTGACGGCGCAGGCTGCTGGTGCCGACAATCGCGCCCTGCGGCAACGCGGAAAAACTTTCATACCGGAGTGACACGAAAGCATCGCGGGCGTCCGCTCGTTGAGGAATCGCGGCCAGCACGAATGTGTCCTGAAGCTCCGTCGGCAGGTCCTTCAAGCTGTGCACGGCAAGATCGATGCGGCCTTCCGCAAGCGCTTCTTCAATCTCTTTCGTGAACATGCCCTTGGTCCCGACCTGCATAAATGGGGCCTGCTGCGCGCGGTCGCCGGTAGTGACCAGAATTTCAATGGAGACATCCTCGCCAAGCTCGCGCAGTATGGCGGCAATATGTTCGGCCTGCCAGCGGGCCAGCGCGGAACCGCGACTACCAATCCGGATCACCGCGGGCAATCCTGTTTGGTGGGCTTTTCCGCCTGTGTCGGTTCGACTGTTGCTGCCGACTCCGAATGGCCTTCGAGATCGAAAACAGTTTGGATCGTCGCCAGGGTCTCGCGGTCGCCTTCCTGGGCAGCGCGTTTGATGGCCTGGATCGGCGCGTGTTGCATCTTGTTCACCAATGCGCGAGTGACTTGTTCCACGGCCTGCATCTGATCGGCGGAGAGGCCCGCGAAACGTGGCGCCATGCGTCGCATCTCAATCTGACGCACCTCTTCCAGGTTTTGCTGCAAGGCAACGATGGAGGGGACGCCGTCGAGCGACTGCATCCTTTTCGCATAGCGTTCCACTTCCGCGCGAATGATCGCCTCGGCATCAGCAGCTTCCCTGGCGCGGTTGGAAAGGTTCGAGACGGCGACCGCCTGCAAGTCGTCGATGTTGTAAACGAAAATTCCCTCGACGCGATCGATCTCCGGATCGACGTCGCGGGGAACGGCAATATCGATAAAAAACATAGGCCGCTGCTTGCGGCGGTGGGCGTAGGCCTGCGCATGCTGTCGGTTGAAAATCGGCGTCTCGGCCCCAGTGGAGCTGACGACAATGTCCGCGATGGCGGCGTAATCATGCAAAGAAGAGAATGGTATGGACTGCACGGTATGTAGCTGACCTGAAATTTTCTGGCTGGAAAATTTTTCCGCCAGCGCGACCGCGCGCTCGTCGGTGCGATTGCACAGATAGATGGTACTGGCCCCGTTCTGCATCAGGCTGCGCGCCGCCAGTTCGCCCATCTTGCCTGCACCCACCAGCAGCACAGTTTTGCCTTGTAAGGAGCCGAAGATTTTACGCGCCAGATCGACCGCAACCGAGGCAATCGAGACCGAAGAGATGCCGATGCTGGTCTGGTTGCGCACCTTCCGCGCCACGGTAAAGGCGCGTTGCATCAGCGGCTCCAGATTGCTGTTCATTCCGCCCACCGACCGCGCCACTGCGTAGGACTCCTTCACCTGCCCTAAAATTTGTGGCTCCCCAACCACCAGCGAATCCAGGCTGGAGGCGACGCGGAACAGATGCCGCACAACTTCCGAGGCGCGATATTCGTACATATACGGGCGCAACGCGGTGGTGTCTACCGCGAAAAAGTCCCGGATAAATTCGAGCAGATCGGCCTGCGCCGGTTCCTGATAGGTGAGGAACTCCACGCGGTTGCAGGTGGAAAGGACCATGCCTTCGCGCACGCAGGGCACGCTGAGCAGGGACTGCGTCGCTTCCTGCAAACGCGCCGGAGAAATCGCGAGCCGCTCGCGCACCGTCAACGGCGCGGATTTGTGGTTGACGCCGATCAGGACGAAATTCATGGCGCAACGAACCGATGCACGGTGCTGAACTGGTTCGCCGCCCACACTGACAACGCCACCAGAAACACCAGAGAAGAGAGGTACACCGCCCGCTTGCCGCGAAGCCCTGAGTGGCGGCGCACGTACAACATGCCGACATATAGCAGCCACATGCCGACGGAGAGCAGGACTTTGGGATCGAGAAAATATCTCGCGCCAACGCTTTCCTGCGCGATCCAAACCCCCGCCAGCAAGCCTGCTGTCATGCATGGAAAACCGATCACCAGCGTTTTGAAGGCAATCTGGTCGATGGTGTCGAGCGGAGGCAGATGGCTGAAGACGCCTCCTACCTGCTTCTGCTTCAAACGCCGTTCCTGAATGAGATACAGCAAGCTGGACAACAGACTGAAAATCAGAGCAGCATACGCCGCCAGCAACAATGCAATGTGGAGAAGGACCCAGCCGTTATGCATCCACTGGCTGGAAAGCGGGGCATGGTCGGGACCAGCGGCGGGCAACAGCAGAAGCAGAAAAATGATTGGCAGAACGAACAGCCCAAGCGAGATGGCGCGATATCGCCAGTAAATGGCGAGGAATGTGAGGGCCAGCAGTAAAGCAAACGATGTCTCGATTTCATGCAAACTGGCTGGGACCCAGTGGTGGGCCAGATTCAACATTTCCGCCAGCCCGACAAAATTGAAAAAGACCGCTGCAACGCAGGCGGGCAGCACCAGTCTGCGCCAGCGGGCCTGTCCGCTCAACACATCGGGAATGACGGCCACGCTGGATGCGCCGTAAAAGACCAGCGCAACCCGCAGCCAGATGAGGTACATTGCCATCGTTCGAGAAGCGCTTTCCTGCGCGCTGATCCAACACATAAGTATATAGCGCAGAGCAGAATTGGCCGCTGTGACGCAGAACACCGTTAGTTCCAACCAGCGCAATCTTCGTGCTCCAGGATCGGAGACCATGCACAGGACTTCCCACTCGCGATATGCTGACGCTATCCGTGTCGAGTCCAACTTCCAGTCCCACTGCCGAGCTAGCGCCCACGCCGTTGATGCGACAGTATGCCGCGGCCAAGCAGAAGCATCCCGATGCTTTGCTGTTTTTTCGGCTGGGGGATTTTTATGAACTGTTCTACGAGGACGCAAAGACCGCCGCGCGCGAACTGCAAATCACGCTGACCTCTCGCGACAAGGAGCGGGCCATCCCCATGTGCGGCGTGCCACACCATGCCGCGGACCAATACATCACGCGCCTGCTGCGGCTGGGCCATCGCATCGCCATCTGCGAACAACTCGAAGACCCCAAGTTGACGAAGACCATCGTCCGCCGCGAGGTGACGCGCGTCCTGACCCCCGGCACGGCGATCGATCCCACGCTGAACTCCGAGCAGAACAATTTTCTGGCTGCGTTGTGTCTGGACAATTCTAAAAACGGCCCAAGCGTTGGGCTGGCGCTGCTCGATAACTCCACCGGAGATTTTCGCGCGACGGAGTTCATCGGCAAGGACATGCGGGATGCGTTGGCGCAATGCGCGGACGAGTTGGCGCGTCTGGCCCCGGCGGAAATTTTAATCACCGACGATGCAAGCGCCCCTGTCGCGCAACTGGAAGAAGCCTTTCGTCACCGTACCGTGACCCACCTGGAATCCTGGGTGCTGACTGCGGACTACGCCATTCCTCTGCTGCAAAATCATCTCGGCACACGCGAGCTAGCAGGCTTTGGGCTGGAAGGTCACACCTCCGCGTCCGTTGCCGCGGGTAGCATTCTGCATTACCTGCGCGCCACGCAACTGGGGCAGTTGGAGCACATCGACCGCGTGCGTTACTACGAGCACAGCAGCTGCCTGCAACTCGATGCGGTCACGGTGCGCAATCTGGAACTGGTCGAGCCGCTGATGCCGGATGCGCGGCGCAATACGACACTGTTTCACGCGCTCGACCATTGCCAGACGCCGATGGGCAAGCGCAAATTGCGAGCGACCATTCTACGGCCATTGCTGGAACTTTCCGCGATCCACGAGCGCCTGGAAGGTGTGGCCGAACTGCATGGCAGTTTGCTTCTCCGCGAAGAGTCGCGCGCCAACCTTGCGAACATTCTCGACCTGGAACGGCTGTTGAGCCGCATTTCGCTCGACAGCGCCGGGCCTAGGGATTTGCTGGCTCTTGCGCACTCGGCTGCGCGGCTTCCGGCTGTCGCCGCAGGGTTGACGCACCTGCAATCCACTGTCTGGAAGCGGCTGCACGGCTCGCTCGATTGCCTGACGGACCTGCACCTGACGATCTGCGCGACACTGGCCGAGCAGCCGCCGGTGCATCTGGAAGATGGCGGCGTGATTGCCAGCGGAGTCGATGCGGAACTGGACGGACTACGCTCGCTGAGTACGAGCGGCAAGCAGTCCATCGCGGCGATTGAAGAGCGCGAACGCCAGCGCACCAGCATCGGGTCGCTCAAGGTGCGTTACAACTCGGTCTTCGGCTATTACATTGAGATCACCAAGTCGAACCTGCACAACGTTCCCGCCGACTACGAACGCAAGCAGACGCTGGTGAACGCGGAACGCTTCACCACTCCCGAGCTGAAAGACCACGAGCGCAGCGTTCTGGGCGCACAGGAGCGTTGCCTGGAAATTGAGCGGCGCATTTTCCAGCAATTGCGCCAGACCATCCTTTCCGCCAGCGCGCGCATTCGCGCCAGCGCCGAGGCTGTCGCGGAGATCGACTTGCTCGCCTGCTTCGCGCACCTCGCCGCAGCGCGCCAGTATGTGCGTCCGGAGGTAGACGATTCCGGCGTATTTGAGGCACTCGCCGCGCGGCATCCCGTCATCGAATGGCACATGCAGCAGGCTTCCGAGGGCCGCTTCGTTCCAAACAGCCTGTATCTCGACACCGCCGGCCCCAGCCTGTTGCTGCTGACCGGGCCGAACATGGGAGGCAAATCCACCTACCTGCGGCAGGCTGCGCTGCTGGTGATTCTGGCGCAGATGGGCTGCTTCGTTCCAGCGCAGCGGATGCGGCTGGGCATCGTAGACCGCATCTACACGCGCATTGGCGCAAGCGACAACGTGGCGGAAGGCCGCTCCACTTTCATGGTGGAGATGACGGAGACGGCGACGATCCTCAACACGGCCACGCGGCAATCCCTGTTGCTGCTGGACGAGATGGGACGCGGGACGGCGACCTTCGACGGCATGTCGCTGGCCTGGGCAACAGTTGAACATTTACATGAAGTATTAGGCGCAAGGACTTTATTCGCGACGCATTACCACGAGTTGACGATGCTCTCCGGGCATCTGCCGCGACTGAAAAATCTGCGCGTTACGGTGCAGGAAACTCCGACGGGAATTGTCTTTCTCCACACTATTGAAGACGGGGCCGCCAACAAAAGCTACGGAATCGAAGTGGCCCGGCTAGCTGGCTTGCCGCGCGAAGTGGTGGTGCGCGCCCGCGAAATTTTGCTGAAGCATGAGCGCTCCGAAAAGCGCGAAATCGAGTCGAGCCGCGAACCCGACGTGCAGATGACGTTGTTCACTCCACTGTCGCAACGCGTGGTCGATCAAATCCATGCGCTGGACCTGAATGCATTGACTCCTCTCCAGGCGCTGAATCTTTTGCAGGAGCTGCAACAGGAGGTCCGCGAGGGGCCTCCCGCTACCTCTCAAAGCATGAAAGCGTCCCAGACATGAGGACGACCATCGCACTGCGCCATCGCGTCGGTTCCCTGCTGATTGTCGGAGTGGAAGCCTCTTCCCTGTCTGCGCTGGAGAATGCGTGGCTGCGCAGCCTCCAGCCCAGCGGCGTTCTTCTTTTCCGCCGCAATATCGAGTCACCGGCACAAATTCATGCACTCTGGCAACAGATCGCGTCAGCACTGCAACAGCCTTTCTTTCGCTGCGTGGACCTTGAAGGAGGCGCGGTCGATCGTCTGCGCGATATGGTGGGGCCGACGCCTTCCGCAGCGGAAGTTGCAGCGACCGGCAGTCCCGCGATTTTTCGCGAGCATGGCGCATTCATTGGAAGGCTGCTGCGCGCGCTTGGGTTCAATGTGGATCTGGCGCCGGTACTCGACCTGGCGTTGGCCGCCGCTCTGCCGGTAATGCGCACCAGAGTCGTTTCAGCGGAGCCTTCGCAGGTGATCGCTTACGCGGCGGCTTTTCTGGAAGGACTGGCACAGCATAACGTCCTCGGGTGCGGCAAGCATTTTCCCGGACTCGGCGGCGGCACATTGGATTCTCACAAGGCCACGCCCAGCATTACGCGCACCTGGGAACAAATCTGGCAGCAGGATTTGCTCCCGTATCGCGCGCTGGCATCCAGCCTGCCCATGGTCATGGTGAACCATGCGGCGTATCCGAAGATTGAGCGGCGAGCGCAGCCAGCCTCACTTTCACGCTTCTGGATTCAGGAAGTGTTGCGCGGCAAGCTGCACTATCGCGGGTTGGTGATCTCCGACGATATGGAAATGAGCGGCGTGCTCAGCCATGCATCCCCGGAAGAAGCGGCCATTGCCGCCATTGCTGCTGGGACGGACTTGCTCGAAATCTGCCAGCGCGCGGACCGCATTCTTAGCACGCACGAAGCGCTATTGCGCGAAGCGGAGCGCTCGCCTACCTTCGCGCGCTGCGTTACCATGGCGGCGGCCAGGGTCGCAAAGGCAAAGCAGCAACTTCTCGGCAAAGCGCCACTGCCCAGAGCGGTTTCCGCAGCGGGGATCAAGGCGCTCCAAAACGCGCAACTGCGATTGCGAGAGAAAATTGCGCGGGCGAATTCAGGGAGCGCGAAATGAAGGATTCCGACAAAGTCACTTGCATTTTGCAAGTAAAACCGCAGCGCGCGATGACCGTCGCCGGAATCATGAGCGGAACCTCCGCCGACGGGATCGATGTCGCCTTGGTCCGGATCAGTCCTCCTCGTCCTTCTGCAACTTCACCGAGAGATGTTCCCCGGCTTCGACTATTGGGCCATGTCGCGATGGCCTATCCAGCAGCGGTCCGGAAGCGGGTGCTGCAAGCGATGAACGCGCCGGACATCTCCGTAGCGGAGCTTTCTCAACTGCATTGGCGGCTGGGGCAGCTTTACGCCGATGCAGTGGAGCGGGCACTAAAAAAATACCCGATGCGACTCGACTTGATCGGTTGTCATGGGCAGACGATCTATCATCAAGGCGCTGCGCGGCGCTATCTGGGTGGCAGCGTGGCCTGCACCTGGCAGATGGGCGAAGCCTCGATGCTGGCTGCCAGGCTTGGCGTTCCGGTGGTTTCGGATTTTCGTCCAGCCGACCTAGCGGTGGGCGGCCAGGGTGCTCCGCTGGTCCCTCTGCTGGACTACGTTGCATTTCACCACGCCAAGCGCAATCGCGTTCTGCAAAATCTTGGCGGCATCGGAAATTTGACGGTGGTTCCCGCCAATTCCGCGCCGGAGGATGTTATTGCCTTCGACACCGGCCCGGCCAACATGGTGATCGACGCCATCATGACAGAACGCTTTCAGAAAAAATACGATGCGCGCGGAGCCACAGGTGCGCGAGGACGAGTGCTGGATGCTGTCGTACAGAATTGTTTGACGCTGCCATTTTTTCAGTTGTCGCCGCCGAAATCCGCCGGGCGCGAGGAGTTTGGGCGGGAATTTACCGCGCGCTTTTTAGCGCAGTGTCGTAAGCTCAGCCGCCGCGATGAAGATGCCGTCGCCACAGCCACGGCGCTGACGGCCACCAGCATCGGGCTGGCGTGGAAGCGATATGTGCAACCCGCACTCTTGAATGCGCCGACGGACTACATCGTCGCCGGTGGCGGCGCGAACAATCTCACGTTGATGAAAATGATTCGCGCCGAACTGTCGCCGCTGGGAAAGATTTCGCAGCATACGAGCGACGACTTTGGCATGCCGAGCAGCGCCAAAGAAGCGATGGCCTTCGCGCTGCTTGCCTATCGAACATGGAATTGCCTGCCCGGAAATCTGCCTCGCGCAACCGGGGCGCAGCGGCCCGCGATTCTGGGTAAGATCACCTATGCATAAACGCCGCTGGCAGTCGTTTATCGCTGTACTTTGTCTGCTATGCGCGCTGACCGGCTGCAAGCAAAAGCCAGCAGATCCCGATACCGTGACCGTCGTGATTGAGAGCAGCCCGGCGAATCTCGACCCGCGCATTGGGACCGATGCACAGTCGGAACGCATCGACGAATTGATCTTCGATTCTCTGGTAAAAAAAGACAAGAACTTCAACCTTCAGCCAGACCTGGCAACATCGTGGGAAATGCCCAATCCGCTGACGTATGTCTTCCACCTACGGAGCGGGGTGCGCTTTCACAATGGTCAGCTTCTTACGGCGCGAGATGTCAAGTGGACGCTCGACACGATGCGGGATCATACAATTCTGACGGCGAAATATCAGGCGTTCCGCAATGTCGCCGCCGTTGATGCGCCGGATGCGCAGACCGTCATCATCCACATGCGGCAACCCGATGCGGCCCTCTTATGGAGCCTTTCCGATGGCGCGATTGGCATTGTTCCTTACGGCAGCGGCAGTGATTTCCAACAGCATCCAATCGGCACCGGGCCGTTTCGCTTTGTGTGGCAGGAGTTGGACAAGGAAGTAGTGCTGGAGCGCAATCCGCAGAGTTGGCAGATCGTGCCAAAGGTCCATCGCCTACAGTTTCACGTAGTGCCGGAT
>JAKAYS010000215.1 GCA_021826695.1 Acidobacteriota bacterium
CGCCGATACCGCCGGCCAGGCTGCCGCTGCTTGACGGGAACCAGCGGTCCCACCTTCGCCCACAACTCGTCCGATACCGTCCACGACTTGATCTGTGCCATCCTGTACGGTATCTTCGCCCAATTTGCACCCTCTGCTTCCGGCTATTTGCCGGCGCGTACCAAGTTCGTCACTATTTACGGATAAGTTCTAAGCGCGCAAGATCTTTTGACCCGCCAATTTGGAATTCATGGCATCCCTCGGTCCGCGCCCATAGGCCTGTGTGAAAACTTTATAGAACTGCGCGTAGCTGCCAAAGCCGGCGGCGTACATGGCTTCAGCCAGATTCTTCTGGTCCGGCTGCTGATATTCATCAAAGAACCTGGCCAACCGCAGGGAGTTGCGATAGCGGTTCAGCGGGACGCCAATCTGACGGTGAAAGGTCCTGCTCAAGTAAGATTTGCTCGTTCCGCAGGCTTTGGATAGCTCTCCCAGGTTCCGCTCTGTTGCATCTTCGCTCAACAGTTTGAGCGCACGACGCACTGCGGGATGCAGGACCGTGGCTCGAGCCGCGGATTGTCCTTCCAGTTGAATACGCCAGCACAACAACAGCAGGAACCGAAGTCCCGCATTCAGCGCGTCAGGATCGTGATGCTCGAAGACAAATCCCGACTGCGGGCCGAAGCCAGCTTCTCGATTCAACAGCTCCGGCTCCAGCGCTCCATGCATTACAGTGACCATGGTCTTCTGCACCAAGTCAAAAAGCTCTGGGCTCAGGAGTGTGCTCATTACGCCGTCTTCTTCGCCAGCGTCCTGTTTCAAACCGTCATAAACAGATGTCCGGCACGACTGATTGATCAGTGAAGGCTTAAAAACAGCCACGAAAAACTGCGCATTGTCAGACCGGTCCACCAGCTGGTGTTCCTGCTGAGGAAAGAGCCAAAGCAGCGTTCGCGGAGAAAACGTAAAGCGACGGCCGTTCACCACATAGGTTGCGGTTCCGCGCACAACCAAGTTTAACTCCAACTCAGCGTGACAATGGCTATCAATCCTCTGAAGGCTCCGGCTCGCGTCCGCAAGAAAGAGAAATCCATCGTAAACCCTGCCGAGCTTGAGGTTTTGCAACATTAGAGCAATATATGACAACTTTTCGTCACTTGTCGAGAAGACAGCCATAGTCGTGACGTTTAGGTTTAACGAGTCGCATACTCGTTGACACGTTCCGTTGGCGGGACATCAAATCCTCCTGCAACAAACCTCAGCCCTCTCAATGGCTACCGCAAGTACCAACCCTGGTTCTACTGAATTTCAAATGCGATTGCCCTGGAGTGGACAAGAGTAGTCGTTGACTCTGGCACTTGTTTTCGCTATTCTTAAGGTCTTGCGCAGTGTTGCGTTTGTCTCCCCTGTTCCTCCGGTGCGATGGCAGCGCAAAGCGTCCTTCGGTTTCACCGCCCCTCGACGCTGCAACGGGTTCGCCCTCTGCGCTCCATGACGCGATGATGCGATCTGCAACGGTTCTCTCAGGCAGATATTCGTTGTGATTGCTGTGGCTTAGTGGGTATAGTTGTGCGCCGACCGCATAAAAAGCGCGATGGAGAATGATTTTTTACATTAAGAAGTTTGTTGGGAGAACTGGAACCATGTCAACTTTTATTCCGAGTCCGGAAGACATTACGCGCAAGTGGTACGTGCTGGACGCCAGCGGAAAAACGCTGGGCAGGTTGGCCACAGAGGCCGCGCGCGTGTTGAGCGGGAAGAACAGTCCGCAATACACGCCCTACATCGACACAGGCGACCACGTCATCGTGCTGAACGCCGAGAAGGTCCGCCTGACCGGCTTGAAGAGCCAGCAGAAGATGTATCGCCGCTATACGGGATTTCCCGGCGGCATGCGCGAAGAGTCCTTTGTGCGTCTTTTGGCGCGGCGTCCGGACCGCATTGTGGAGCAGGCAATCACCGGCATGTTGCCGAAGAACAAGATGGGCCGCCAGATGGCGACCAAGCTGAAGGTCTATCGCGGCAACACGCATCCGCACGATGCGCAGAAACCGGTCGCGATGACCTTGAACGGATGATAAAGGGTTTCGCTGTTCGTGGGGAAACCCAGGTTAGCGGAGTTTTACCCTGAGCGAAGTAGAAGGGCGAACCTGGGGCACCCGGCAGGCACCCAAACGAGCTTTAGGAAAGAGTGAAGGACTCGATGGCAGACTTGATTCAGTACTATGGAACCGGACGGCGCAAGACGAGCATCGCTCGTGTATTTCTGCGCCCTGGCAGCGGCAAATTCACGATCAATGGCCGCGCTTTTGAAGAGTATTTCGTCACCGAGCAACAGCGCATCACAGCCCGTCGCGTTCTCGTATTCACGGACATGGGATCGACGTTTGACGTGCTGGCGACGGTGAAGGGTGGCGGCGTGACCGCGCAGGCCGATGCAGTGAAAATGGGCACGGCGCGCGCTCTGCTGGAGTACAACATCGAACTGCGCGCAAGCCTGAAGGAACAGGGCTTTTTGACCCGCGACGCCCGCATGAAGGAACGCAAGAAGTACGGACAGAAGGGCGCCCGCAAGCGCTTCCAGTTCAGCAAGCGGTAATTCTCTCATCGGATTTACGAGAGGGAGTCATTCTGAACGACGCGCAGCGCAGTGAAGAATCCAGGGGATGTTGAAGGAATAATCGCCGCCATCCTCGTCTGGATTCATCGCTGCGCTCAGAATGACGAGCAGCGTTTTTGAACTAGAAACAAAAATTTCCCTAAGGGGATAAATCCTCACCACTCTGAAATGCGTGGCAGGATGCAAATCACAAGGAGGTCGTTTGGCCACTATCACCATGAAGGAACTGCTCGAAGCGGGAGTCCACTTCGGGCATCAGACAAAGCGCTGGAACCCAAGGATGAAGGAGTATATCTTTGGCGAACGCAATGGAATCTACATCATCGACCTGCAAAAGACCTTGAAGATGTTCAAGGAAGCCAGCAAGTACGTTACTGACCTGGCGCTCGATGGCAAGACCATTCTTTTCGTCGGTACCAAGCGGCAGGCGCAGGACGCCATTGCCGAGGAAGCCACGCGTTGCGGCATGTTCTATATCAACCAGCGCTGGCTTGGCGGACTGCTGACCAACTGGGCGACTGTGCAGAAGTCTGTGAAGCGCCTTCAGGAACTGGATGAAATGGCCACCGACGGCCGCTACGATCTGATGACCAAGAAAGAAGTCATCAAGCTGGAGCGCGAACGCAAACACCTCCAGGCGAACCTGGCTGGCATCAAAAACATGCGCCGCCTGCCGGACGCGCTCTTTGTCGTCGACTCGAACAACGAGACCATTGCCGTCAAAGAAGCCCGCAAGCTGGGCATCCCCGTGGTGGCCGTGGTCGATACCAACTGCGATCCTACGCTGGTGGACTACATTATCCCGGGCAATGACGATGCGCTGCGCGCGATTCGGCTGTTTACCTCGAAGATTGCCGACTCCATCGTGGAAGGCGTCCAGATGGGCGGAGACAAGGAACTGGCGGAAGTTGCCGGTGTAACAGCCAGTGCGGACGCAGACGCTCCGAACAGCTTCAACGCGGGACAGTATGATCCCGAACTGGCAGAAGAGGATGTCGATCTGGAACAGGCGCTTGGTGGCGGAATTCGGAAGGCCCCTACCGCTGTGACCGCGGTAGAGGACGACTCATCTCCTGTGGTGGCCGAAGGCATCTAGTTCGCCGCGCTGCTGCGTATCGGATACTTCCTGCTTCTAAATCACTCTGCATTTCTCAGTGGCCTGCCCGGTCGATTTTTGACCCTGCGGGCTATTGACACACTATGTCAAGTATTCAAG
>JAKAYS010000216.1 GCA_021826695.1 Acidobacteriota bacterium
TCATGCGGGTAGCTATTTCCACCAACGACATGTCTGAATTGGCAATGGCGCGGAAGCCTGAGCGAAAGGAACTGCCCACCAGCGCCGAGGCCAGACCCTTGCCGGCAACATCCGCCACGACAATCAACAGTTCGCCGGAAGGCAATGGAAGAATGTCGAGATAATCTCCGCCGACCTCATAACAGGTCTGCGATCGTCCAGCGATGTTGTAACCATGCACCGCAGGCATCGATTGCGGCAGCAGGCTGCGCTGGATGTCGCGTGCGGAGGCCAGATCCCGTTCGACCCTTTCCAGGTCCAGGGTGCGCTCATGATAGCGGGCATTTTCAATCGCAACGGCAGCCTGAAGCGCCAGATTTTCCAGAAAGTCCTGCTCATATAAGGAGAGCGGCGCGCCATCGCGAGTCAGCACCACCATCTCAGTCAAAACAGTCCCATTGCGGTCCAAAAGAGGGAAGCGGAAGCAGCCGCGCTTGGGATCGGAAGAGGGAGGATTCAGCAAAAAGCGCGGGTGGATCGACCCGTAAGAAAAGGGAAATGCGGTAAAAAAGGCCCCGGCCATCTCCAGTTCGCGGACGGTAATCTGCAATACGGAGCGCAGCACGCTGTCCAGCTCAATCGTGCTGTGGATTTTGTGACTCGCCTCCAGCAGTGCCTGCAGGCGAGCAATCTGCTGCTGGAGGTGGAGCGTGCTGACCGGTTCCATTACTGCTCCTTCAGGTGTGTTCAAGCTTGCTGTCATACTGCACAAAAGTTGACGAAGCTAGCAAAGCGATTCGTCATCCTGAGCAAAGCGAAGGACCTCGGTATTTCCGAAGAAAGCCAATGCAGAGGTCCTTCGCTTTGCTCAGGATGACGATTTCTAGCTAAGCACGGATGTCAGCCGTGCTTAGCATGTCCCACTGCATCATCCCACAGACATGGCGGGTTCGGCGCTGGAAATTTTCGCTTCTCTCGCCTCACGCACAATGCGCAGCACGCTGATGTCGTCCTGCTGGCCGAAGTTCTGCGCGGCGGTCGCCACTTCCGCGGCGGTGATTGGTTTTTGCAGCAATTCGTGAATACGCTCGAAGCCGAACAGTTGTCCGTCCTCATTCTGCGCCTCGGCCACGCCGTCGGACATCAGCATCAGTGCATCGCCTGCGGCGAGCTGGAAGCGCATCACAGAAAATTCGGCGCCGTCGATGATGCCCAGCGGCATTGCGCCTTCCATCGGCAATTCTTTACCGTTGAGATACGGCGGCAGATGTCCGGCGTTGGCCAGCGTGACCGCGCCATCGGCGGAGATGCGCAGCGCGAGACATGTCGCATGGGCATGGCCGCGCCCATACAACCTTCGGTTCAACGACTGCAACATGCTCAGCGGGTCTGAATTTGTGTCGGTCTGGTTGCGAATCGCGCCGACGATCAGCGCCACCAGCATTCCGGCCTGCAAGCCCTTGCCAGTCACATCGCCGACGACAATCAGCACGCTGCCGTCGGCCGCGTGGGGAATGATCTGGAAGAAGTCGCCGCCCACTTCGCGGGCCGGGCGGTATTCACTTTCAATCGTCAGGCCAGGAACCTGCGGCAGTTCGGCTGGAATCAGTACCTGCTGCACCTCCCGCGCCTGCTTCATGTCGTCCGCCAGGCGGATATTTTCCCGCTGCTGCTCGGTGAAACGCATCAGGAAGACGATCAGAAGCGCAACGGGAACACTCATAAAGAAAAGATCGGAAATTGATATCGATGCGCTGAGCGGAATATCCCATTTCGTGACAATGACAATTAGGCCGCAGGCGAAGAGCAGGCCCGGTGTCAGCGGCAGCCACGCTTTCTTTCCTATTGTGCGAAGCCCATCGACTGCAATAGCGAGCAAGAGTAGCGCCTCGGCCATAAGAAACGCTGGAAACAATATCCTGTTGACTCGATCCATAGCGGCTGTTGGCGGCAGAGTGCCAAAGCGCAAGCCCAGTGATATCAAGATTTGGGCGAGGATCACCATCCAAACCCCATAGTTGGCGCGGCGCCAAAGTGGTTTGCGCACACGCAACAGGTACATGGCAGCCAACGGCAGAGCAGGGTATGAGATCAAATCCGTAATACCGCGAATCAAATAAGCAAGTTGAACTGGAATATCCGTCAGAGGCGCAACAGATTCAGTCGCTATTACGACTCCAATACCGATAAAGCTGATACCGGCCCACAGGTACTCGCGCTGGCTGCGGCTGAAGACGAAAAGGAATAAGGAGATGATGCCTACCGCGCCAAATAGGGCCGTGAGCAACCATCCTGGCGAGAATATCTTCCACGTCTGCGCCAGTACGCTCTGCTGAAAAACACGGAGCAGTTGTGATGGACCCAGCAGCGGCACGCCACGCAGTCCGCCATTCAGGTTGTGCTGGCTAGGCAATGCTTCATAGCGGATGTTCCAAACTCGAATTGCAAGCGTGGTAGGTTGGTCGCTACTGAGAGATGTAACGGGAATGGGAATGAGCTTCGCTTGTTGGGGATAAAGAACATGACGGCCATCCAGCCCGCCGAAGCCGCCGACCTTCTGGCCGTCGATGTAGACCTCATATGCATCATCGACATACTGCGGCATCAGCAGCGCGAGTGAGTGCGCATCCTGCGGCGTCTTTAGTCGAATGCGATACCAGGCATAGCCGGTGTAGCCGGGATGCCCGTGTTGTTGCCAACCGGCTAGCTGCGGCGTCTGCACCGCTTCCACTGCCGTCATCGAAGAATGCGTGGGATCGATGGTATAGTCCTGCCAGCCGGAGTCGTCGAAGCCCGGCTGCGCCCACTTTGGGTTGTCGCCGATGTGGAACTTCCACGGGCCGTTCAGCGCGACGATCGACTGGCCCAGCGTGATCTGGGTGACGGGTTGAGGGTTTTCCCCACGCAAGCCAACCCGTTCGGCTACGCTCAGGGCTGGCTTGAATGGGGCACCGACGGCGGTTTGGGCGCGCAGGCGGGGCGCGAACAGGGCCGTGGCGCTGAGCGCCAGTAGAGGCAGCAGAAGGAGAAGAAAGAATCGGAAGCGTCTCATAGATAATTTTGTTACGGGCAGAAACTACCCACGAATATAAACCTGGCTGTGTCTTTCCCTAAAGAGATTCCTCTTGCTGGAGTTGAAACAACAGTTTTCAGATGGGAAGAATTTCGATAGGCTGGTAGTACGGAGAGGTGGCAGAGCCCGGTTGAATGCACCTGACTCGAAATCAGACATAGTCGCAAGGCTATCGGGGGTTCGAATCCCTCCCTCTCCGCCATTCTTTTAGGTACATCTTTCATTCTACAAAAAGTCAATAGAGCAATACGTTACACGATTTATTGAAAGTTTTAGTTTAGATAACTGATTGACCTGAAAATTCGTACTCGCTTTCTAATGAGTAGCGGAATGAATTTCCCCAAGCATTTATTTTTCGTCAATCTTGATATCAACTTAGAACAAAGGAGAAGACAATCGTGAATCCCATAAGTCGTAGATCGTTTGTCGGCCAGGCAAGTTTTGGACTGGCCGCGCTTGCCGCACTCGGCACAACCGCAGATGCGCAACTTGTATACACTCGTGCTGATTGGAAGGTGTCCGAATTCGATGAGTTACTCAAGAATCCCGCACGCGTCAAGCAGGCTTATGATGTAATTCCTATCGGCGACGGTAAGTTTTTAAACAATATCAAGAACTCGTTGAATGGCCTGCATTTTGGGTTTGGCATTCCAGCGGACCAAATTAAAGTCGTTGGTGCGATGCACGGGCCGGCCAACATGTTGAATTACGACGATTACGTTTGGGAAAAGTATCGCAAGATCGGA
>JAKAYS010000217.1 GCA_021826695.1 Acidobacteriota bacterium
GCGAGCGGATTCGCTCTTCGCCGTTGGTCCGGCGCATAGCTAAAGACAACAACCTGGACCTGTCCCAGATCACCGGTACTGGCATGGGTGGCCGCATCACCAAAGAAGATGCGCTCGGCTATCTGGGCCAGCACGGCAAAGGCGCCGAAGCACCAGCGGCGACAAAAGCGGCACAGCCTTCCGCCACAGTGGAGACACCCGCAGCGTCAGCACAGGCCGCAAGCGTGCCGTCCATGGCGGCATCCGCAGGAGCGCCGACACCGGGCGACCTGGTCCCGCTCAGCAAGATGCGCGCGATCATTGCGCAGCGCATGGTGGAGTCCAAGCACACCAGCGCGCACGTTCACACCGTTTTCAAGATCGACATGACACGGATTGCACGGCTCCGCGAAAAAGAGAAGTCGAAGTATGAGCAGCGCAACGGGGTCAAGCTGACCTATATGCCGTTCATCGCCAGCGCGGTGGTGGCCTGCCTGCGCAAGATGCCGATTGTCAACGCTTCGATGGAAGGCAACGCAATCCGCTACCACAAGAACATCAACATTGGGATTGCGGTAGCTCTGGACTGGGGTCTGATTGTTCCCGTTGTGAAGCAGGCGGAAGAGCGCAGCTTCCTGGGTATTGCGCGGGACATTGCAGACTTGGCGGCGCGCGCGCGGGCGAAGAAGCTGAAACCGGACGAGGCCTCGGGCGGGACATTTACCATCACCAATCCTGGGATTTTCGGGGAACAGTTTGGGACGCCGGTCATCAACCAACCAGAGACGGCAATTCTGGGCGTGGGCGGTATGTTCAAAGAACCTACAGTGTTGACGGACGCGGACGGCAACGACACCATTGCCATCCGCAGTATTATGCGCCTGACATTGGGCTTCGATCATCGAGTCATCGATGGCGCCGATGCCGGGAAGTTTATGGCGGAGTTGAAGAAGATGCTGGAAAATTGGAACGAAGATATCGGGTAGGACATGCCCCACAAATATCTAATCGAAAATAAGGTGGGTCATTCTGAGGTCGCCGCGGCGACCGAAGAATCCAGAGGGTGTTGGCAACGCAATCCAGGCAAATGTTCTCTGGATTCTTCACTCGTCGCCGCGGCGACCTCCGTTCAGAATGACTCTTTTTAACATCCGGCTACAATACCATAAATCCGTTCTGTCAATCTCTGCTGGTATATGTAACTTGTTAAGTTACAATCGCGATTTTGCATCCATAACAAGCCGCACTGCCTCTTCCGCTGTTGCGCCTGTGGCCGAAAGGTGGCCCATTTTGCGGCCCGACCTTGGTAGATGTTTCTCGTACAGGTGCAGCCGCACACCGGGGACGGCCAAAGCCCGATCGAAGCGCGGGCCGGTCTCCGTATTGGCATCCAGCCAGACATCGCCGAGCAGGTTGGCGATGGCGGCGGGTTCGATCGCCTCGACGTCGCCGAGTGGCAGATTGCAGACGGCGCGGATCGCCTGTTCAAACTGACTGGTGGCGCAGGCGCGCTCGCTGGCATGGTAGCTGTTGTGGGGTCGCGGCGCGAGCTCATTCACCAGCAGGCGACCATCCTTGGCGACGAACATTTCGACTGCGAGCAGTCCTTCGAGTTGAAAATCCTCCGCAATGGCAAGCGCAATTTCGCGGGTCTGCTTCGCGGTTGCGAGCGGTATATTGGCGGGAATCGCGCTCCAGACTAGAATCTGCTGCTCATGATGATTGACCGCCGGAGGATAGACCTTCATTTCTCCGCGTGGCGAGCGGGCGACCATGACGGAGATTTCCAGCGCCAAGTCAATCGCCTGCTCAACGACAACCGGGCGCTCGCCGAGGGACCTCCAGGCGGCTTGGATGTCGTCCGCGTTTGCCGGTTCCGCGGAGCCGAGTTTTTCCTGGCTGCGGCCGTCGTAGCCACCATGCGCGCTTTTCACAAAACAACGCCCGCCCAGATCATGAACAGCGGCGTGCAGTTGCGCCGCATCATAGACGGCGCGATAGTTGCCCAACGGCAGGTTATGCGCCGCCAGCCAGTCCTTTTGCAGAATACGGTCCTGAATGATCGCCAGTATTTTCGAGCCGGGACGCACCGGCGCGTGGCGCTCGGCAGCCTCCAGCGCGGCGATTGAAATCTGCTCGATTTCCAGCGTGACCACATCGCAGCCACGGGCGAGATCGGCTGCGGCGCGCGCGTCATTCCAGGCGGCTTCGAAGCAGGCATCGACGACAAAGCGGGCCGGGCAGGAGGGATCGGGATCGAGCACCTGAATGCGGTAGCCGAGCGAGCGAGCGGCCATCGCCATCATGCGTCCGAGCTGGCCGCCGCCGAGAATGCCAATCGTAGCACCGGGAAGGATGACCTTTTGCGCGGAATCTGTCGTCACTCCGCTGGCTCCGTTGCAGGAAGCAACTGCGACAGCACTTCGTTCTTTCGCGCTTCTCGCCATGCGCACAGGCGGTCGCGCAGCGCGCGGTCCTGCAAGGCGAGAATGGAAATCGCCAACAGCGCGGCATTGGCCGCACCGGGCTTGCCGATGGCGAGCGTGCCGACGGGAACGCCTTTCGGCATCTGCACGATGGAAAGCAGTGAGTCTACGCCGGCGAGCATGGTCGCCGGGATGGGCACGCCGAGCACGGGCAGATGCGTCTTCGCCGCCAGCATTCCGGGCAAATGCGCCGCCCCGCCTGCCCCGGCAATCAACACGCGCAGGCCGCGCTCTTCGGCGGAAGCAGCGTACTCGAACAGCCAGTCGGGGGTGCGGTGCGCGGAGACCACGCGGGCCTCATGCGGAACGGAGAATTCATTCAGGATTTCGATGGCCGGCTGCAAGGTCTCATAATCGCTCTTGCTGCCCATCACCACGCCGATCAGCGGTGCTCGCTTCATCCGCTGATTATACGATTGGCTGCGCAAAATATAGCGTAGTCTTCCCCTCTTACGATCTACCAGCCGAGGTTGGCGATGAGGCCGCTACGGCCATTTTGTGCTGATCGACTACGTTCTGAGCGGCGGGCGGAGGTTCATGGGGGGAGTTGCGGTGCACCCGCAGATTGTCCACCGCATAGTCAATGTACTTTGGTTCGAAATGCGGCTTCTGTCCCATGAATCGGCTGGTCGCCATTATTTGGTCGACGATGAACTTCGGTTGATAGGCGGCGAGATTCAAACCCCTTTCTTTTCTGATCTTGTACACGATGGAGTCGAACACCTCATTGGAAAGTTTCAATCCCTGATATTCACATTCCTGCTCAAATATGCGCTTGTATAGTTCGAGACTGGGCGCGCCAACCTCGATTTTGTAGGGGATACGGCGCAGGAATGCGGGATTCATCAGGTCTTCTGGCTCGAGGTTGGTGGAGAAGATGACCAGTTCTTCGAAGGGCACGGTGAAGCTTTTGCCGGTATGCAGTTTCAGGAAGTCCATGTGGCTTTCCAGAGGCATGATCCAGCGATTGAGCAGGTTTTCCGGACTCACTAACTGGCGGCCAAAGTCGTCGATGACGAAACAGCCGCCCAGCGCCTTCACATGCAGGGGCGCTTCGTAGTACTTCGCCGTGGCGTCGTATCTCAGGTCAAGCATCTCCAGCGTCAGTTCGCCGCCGGTAATGACGAAGGGCCGACGGCAGGGGACCCAGCGCGCGTCACTTTCTTCGCCGCGGAGAAAGGAGAGCTTCTCTTCGGGAGGCAAGCCGACGGAACCTAGCGGGCTATGCAAGCTCGGGTCATGGACGCGAATGATCTGGCCCTCGACCATGAAGGCGTAGGGAAAGTAGATGA
>JAKAYS010000218.1 GCA_021826695.1 Acidobacteriota bacterium
GGATGACAGAGTTTTTGTATGGAATAGTGGTTCGGGCATCATGGAATCCTTTCTCAGCCGATATCGCAATCCCCTGATACTGGTCGCCGTAGTGCTGGCGCAGATGATCGGCCTTGCAGTCCAGGTGCGGCGTCCTGCAAATGAAAGTGACGGTCGCAAGACTCGCCTACTCCGCTACTGGGTGGTCACTACTATTTCTCCGCTGGAGCGCGTGTTTCTCTTTGCCGGACATGGAGTGAGCCACATTTGGGACAGCTATGTGGACCTTCGGCATGTGCGCGCACAGAACCAACGGCTTCAGTTGGAACTGGACCGCATGCGACTGGAAGAAGCCTCTCTCGCGGAAAATGCTCGTCAGAATATGCGATTACAGAAGCTTTTTGCTTTTCAGCAGCAATATGTTTCAAAAACTGTTGCGGCCCATGTGATCGGAACCAGTGGCGCGGAGATTTCGCGTGTTTTGTATATCGATAAAGGCTCAGCAGACGGCATCCATACCGACATGCCGGTCATCACGCCAGATGGCGTCGTCGGCAAAATTCGCGATGTCTTCCCGCACACCGCGCAGGTGCTGGAGATGAACGACCAGAGCAGCGGCCTGGGCGTCATTTTGACACAAACGCGCCTGCGTGGGATCCTGCGCGGCACTGCTTCCGGACAAACCGAGATCATCGACATTTTGCCGGATGAGCGCATTCAACCGGGCGAACAAGTCGTGACCAGCGGCGGCGATCGGGTGTATCCTCCGGGCCTTCCCGTGGGCGCCGTGGATCGCGTGGTGAATGATCCAGATCGCACCCCTTACGTGGCCATTTTGATCCATCCGGACGTCAATCTTTCCCGTCTGGATGAAGTACTGGTGATTACGCAGACGCAAACTAGCATGCCTTCCACCATGCAGCAGGACATCGACACCAGTGAGCAGAAGGCCGCCGACATTCTGGCGCAGCGCTTACCCGGCGCGAACGCAACCCCGCAACTCGGTCCGGACGGAAAACCGCTCGATCCAAATGCCCCACCTCCGCCGGTTCGTCCGCCTAACCCACTGCATCCAGACGTCTTCACCCCCGGGGCAACACCGCCTGCAAGCGATCTGACGCCCGGAGCTGCGTATCCGCAGCAGACATTCGCTCCGCAGTCTTCCTCAAAGACGCTGCCGGGCAGCAGTACACCGAGCGGCAACACTAGCGGAGTGTCTGCGCCGAAACCTTTGACAAACAAGCGTTATACCCCGCAAGGACAACAACACACGAAGACGACGCAGCCACCTCGCTCCAGCGCACCTCATGCGAACTCTACACAGGAGCCACAAAACTAGCCATGGCCCTGTTACCGCAAAGTTCGCGTAGAGAGATGGAGGAGCACCACTTCCGTCCATTTGTTCTCATAGTGGTGCCTCTGCTGGCAATCTTTTTCCAGGTATATCTGCCCCTACGCTTTCCCAGCTTTTCCGTACTAGATCTGCCGGTACTGGTGGTCATCTATTTTTCTGTCTCGCGTCGCAGCCCGATTGCCGGAACGCTGATTGGTCTGGTTATCGGTCTGATTCAGGATGCAATGACGCATCTCCCGCTCGGCATCAACGGCATCATCGACTGCATCCTTGGATATTTATCAGCGTCGATTGGGCTGCGCATCGATGTCGATAACCCCGGAACCCGCCTGCTGATGAATTTTGCGTTCATCCTGCTCGCCAGCATCCTGCATGTGCTGATCCTCAGCCGCCTGCTGGGAATGCATGGGAGCTGGTTCTGGCTGCACGAGCTGATTCGCGCAGTGGTGAATGCATTGGCCGGCGTGATTCTCTTCGCCCTGCTTGATCGTCTGCGCCAGCGCGATTAAGGCAAGATTACGGAGTATTCTTAGGACATATCCGTTCCCCAAATGTCAGGCGACTACAACAAAGACGAGAAGATTCCATCCTTCAAGCTGACAGCCATGCAATACGTCATCGCGTTGATTTTCGTAGTTCTGGTTTCTGGACTGTGGCGATTGCAGGTGCTGGGAGCGCAGAACTATCGCGCGCTCGCAGAAGCCAACCGTATTCGCAAAGTACCCATTCTCGCTCCACGCGGAAAAATATTCGATCGTGATGGTCGTCTGCTGGTCGACAACTATCCCTCCGTCACCTGCTTCCTGGTTCCGGAACAGGCGCATGATCTCGACAGCGACATACCGCTGATCGCGCAGGGGCTGCACATGGAAGTAGACCAGCTCCGCGCCACTCTGCTTCGTTTCCGGCATCAACCGAAATATCAACCCATCCCTCTACAGCAGGACATTACTCCGGACGAGCAGGCCTTCATCGCCGCGCACCGCAATGAACTGCCGGAGTTGGAGACGATTGAGGAAGAGCGTCGCCTCTATCCGAGCAATGGCTTCGCTGCGCATTTGATCGGCTACGTCGGCGAAGTCTCGGAAGAGATGCTCGACGACCCACGGTATGCGTTCTACCAGCCAGGAGATGTCGTTGGCCGTTCCGGCGTGGAAGAGTCCTACGATACAGTCCTGCGCGGCCAGGATGGTTCGAGGGATGTCATCGTCGACAGCCATGGCCGCGAATTGGGGGCCTTGGGCGTCGAGCCCGCTGTCCCCGGCAAGCCGCTTAAGCTGACCATCGATCTCGACGTACAGGAGGCAGCAGAGAAGGCGCTGGGCCCACGCAATGGCGCCATCGTCGCCATTGATCCACGGACCGGCGAAGTGCTCGCCATGGTCAGCCGACCGACCTTCGATCCCAACCAGTTCGCCATCCGCATCCATCGTGCCGAGTGGAACAAGTTACTGACCGACCCAGAGCACCCTCTGCTGAACAAAGCGATCCAGGCACAGCTCGCTCCCGGCTCCACATTCAAGTTGATTGAGGCCATCGCGGGCCTGCAGGAAGGCATCGCGGAGACATTGAAAGTCGACTGCCACGGGGGCGCTACCTTTTACGGGCGCTACTTCAAATGCTGGATCTCCGCACATCATACAGGCCACGGCATCACCGATATAAGCAAGGGGATTTATCAGTCCTGCGATGTTTTTTTCTATACCCTGGCGGAAAAAATGGGCATCGACAAGATTGCCGAGTGGGGACATAAGTTCGGCCTGGGAGAAAAGACCGGCATCGATTTGCCGAATGAGGCAGCGGGCATTATGCCTTCTCCGGAATGGAAGATGCGCAACTACCACCAAAAATGGTTCGCTGGAGAAACGATCTCCGTCGGCATCGGACAGGGCGCGCTGGCAGTCACGCCCATCCAGTTGGTCCGCGCCATCGGCGGCCTGGCTTCCGGCGGTATTCTCAAGCGTCCCCACGTGGTCTTTCCCGATCAGATTCCCAGCAATCTAAAACAGTACTATCAGAACCAGTTTCCCGGCTCTGGCGATCGGACAATCCCCATTGATCCAGCGAACTGGCAGATTGTGACCGATGCGATGGCGCAAGTGACGACCTTTGCCGGTACCGCCGGAATGGCGCACCTGGAAGGAATTGATTTTGCCGGTAAAACCGGGACTGCGCAGACCGTCAGCAATTCTTATAAGCAGTCGGTTGGCGGCGGCGCTAAATTGAAAGATACCGCATGGTTTGTCGGCGTCTCCCCGCGCCGCAACCCGGAAATCGCCGTGGTGGTGCTGTGGCAGAACGGTGGAGAGGGCTATTTCAGCGCTCGTCTTGCAGCCCAGGTGATTGAGGCCTATGTAAATAAGCAGCGGCGTAAGGAAAATAACCTTCCTCAGGTCGCCACCCAGAACAAGCCAGCG
>JAKAYS010000059.1 GCA_021826695.1 Acidobacteriota bacterium
AGGTCCTCCACCTGCATGGAAGACAGATCGAACATCATGACGATCAGCCGACGATTTCTCAACGCGGCTTCATCGATTTGCCCATTCTTAGAGAAGAGCTGCACTTGCGGAGTGCTCGCCTTACTGCCATTTGTTCCGCTGACGACTCCTTCGCCTTGTCGGGCCAGATCGTCAACATTTTCAAAATCCAGTGTGAGGATGTGTTGCGGCTTGCCATTTTCGAGGACCATAAAGTCACTCGGCTTCAGGCCCGTTACAACGTTTCCTGTTTTCTTGTCTCGTACAACCACGTTGGTCAGCACGATGTCGCTATTCACTTTTAAGGTGAACGATGCTTGTGACGTATTGGGGTTTTGCGCTTGGGCACTGCTCTGGGCTTTCGCCAACGAGAAAAGACTTACGACAGACAATATTAAAAGTAGTGATTGGAGCAATCCTCCACCAAACAATCGGGATGTGCAGCGCCTTCGCGGATACATTTTCTTCTCCATTGAATTAGTAGCGAAACCGGGCAAGAAAAATGATCTGCCGCATCGTTGCAGCGGATGTCACCTGGCCCTGTGTCGGAGAATCGAGCGAAGCATCCACGCCGACATATTGCACGGTGTTGAACACGTTATCGGCGGTCCCGCGAAGTTCCAGTGAGCGATTGCCTCCGAAGTGCATTGTTTTTGCCAGTGACATATCGACCGCGACGGTGCCAGGGCCAGGAATCGAGTTGCGCGAAGCATTGCCATATTCCGGAGCGCCGGTGACAGGGTTGACGGGAGGAGAAAAGGCATTCAGATTGAACCAGCGATGCAAGCTGCCACCGGTTGCCATCAAGGAAGAGCCGGGTACACGGTTGGGGCGCTCGCTGCCAGCAGAACCCCGCGCCACATCGGTACTCGTCGCTTGGTAGTTCGGGGAAAGCGGCACGCCCGTAGCGAAGTCGAACGTGCCGGAAATCGACAAATTACTGAGCGTGTGACCGACCCACGAATTGCTGTTCAAGAAGTGCGTATTGGGCCCAAAAGGAAGTTCATAGAGCCATTGCCCAACCACTTGATGCCGAATATCAAAAGCGGAATTGCCCTCCTCTGCCAGAATGTTCTGCTGATTTTGCGCAACCACCGATGTCGATTGGCCAATGGAAGAAGCGTCATCGATCGAGTGGGAGTAGGTGTATGTCGCGCCCATGGAAATTCCATCCTGCAATCGCTTATACGCTTTGACTACGAGAGCGTTGTAACTGGAAAACGCAATGGAGTCTTCATAGATGAAGGAGGGATACATTGGATTGAGGAGACCCGTCAATTGGCGATTCGGCGCATCCACTAAATCGAGATGCGTGCCCTTGGCCCCGTTGTAGTCGATATTCAGGACGATGTTCAGAGGCAAAGTATTTTGTATGTCGAGATTCCAAACCTGCACATAGCCGAGTAGATAGTTCTTATTGAAAGCATAATTGTTCGTAATCCCGCTGGGCGTGGTGCTCCCGTTCAAAGCTGTTGCCAGCGATAGATTGGGCGAAGACTGGGCCGGAACAATGTTCGTTAGAGTGTTGGCGAAGGGTTGTTGATACGCAAGGTTCTGTACCTCTGCCGCATATTGCCCAGTGTTGTAATTGATGCCATATCCTCCACGCACGACGGTCAATTTATTTGCGCGCCAGGCAAAGCCAACGCGAGGCGCAAAGTCCTTGCGGTCCGGATTGATGACACTGGCGGGATATTTCCCGTTGATCGACGAATTGGTATTGGGAAACACCACTTCGAGCTGACTCAAATTTGGCGTGAAAGCGAGGTTTGTCAGTCGATTGTTTTCTTCCGTATATGGCGAGTAATACTCGTAGCGCAGGCCGTAATTCAGCGTAAGGTTAGGGAGCGGATGCCAGTCATCCTGAACAAAAAGGTCCCATACATTGGCCGCAAAATGGAACCTCCCAACTCCTTGCTGTAGCGCTGCTTCTTGCGGAAGTCCTAACAAAAAATCGGCAAAGTCCGATCCCGACGGCTCCTGACCGGCAACTGGTGTGCCGCCCGGCTGCCGCGTAGCAAAGCCCGTGAAGTAGAAGCTTCCGGTCACATTTGTGCCGCCCTGCACGTCCAGATGAATGCGCCTGTAATCGCCTCCAAAACGGACATTATGTTTTTTCCCTGTCCAGGACACGGTGTCCAGAAAAGCTATCGTTTGGTTCAGTGTGGATTTGGGAATTTGCTCGCTCAGTCCCTGGAACGAGGAAAACACGATGCTCGGGACACCATAATTGAAAGGATCGGAACCCAAACCTTGGATACCAACCTGCGAAGCTATGTTTGTCTTACCGGTAAAAAAATTACTCACTTGCGAATTTGTTCGGTTGAAATTCACATTGGCATTGTTCGTCCAACGGCGATACCCAATCACATATCCCAGATTCAGAGAATATTGATAGGTTTGATTGGATCCGCCCAGTTGAGGGAATACATTTAGCCGGTCGGAAGCAGCGTGATTGAAGTTGAAGTTCGCATTCACATTTTGTGTCAGGCCATGATTGGTATTCCCCATCAGCCCCTGCAAAAATTGCGGCAACGCAGCGCCGCCTCCGCCGGAACCGAAGTTATGTACGAGTCGCCCGCCAATGCGCGTCTGGTTCGTCTGGGCCGTAGTCAGATATTGAAAATTCTGCACCCCCGGCTGGTTGGGTAACGGAATGTATTGAAGCAGCGCCTTTGCTTGTGGACTGATGTTTCCTGCGGGAATGCTGTTCCCAGGAAATTGTTGCCCGGTCGTCGGATCATAGATTGGCACAACCTTTGTCCCGGTGCCTGTGTAGCTGGAGAAGTTCCCGCTCCGCTCAGCCGCGGTAGGAACAATTGCGTAATGGTTGAAGGGGCTGGAGTTGCGCGTAATGAACGCTCCTAGGAACAAGAAGTTGCTGGTCATGGGTTTCAGCAGATGCGGGACCTGCGGTGGCCCAATGAACACTACGCCTGCAGTGTTGTCGTTGTATGGCGGCTGAACGACGGGTGCGCCCGTTACCGAAAACGGAATCGCATCGAGCGCCGAGTTTTCTCCGCGATAGAAGATGGTCCCATGAGGCTGCGTCGGATTGAAGTGGCGAAAGAACCCTGCCCCTGGACCGCCCCGGCCCGGACCTCCGCGACCACGTCCACCACCGCGCTGCCCGGGGGACTGAGACAAAGCATTCTGCGCCCGAAGATCTTCCAATCTCTGCTGCAACTGAGACTGATCGATGTTGGCAAAGGGATTCACCGTTCCCGCCTGCCCCTGGATGGCGACAGATTCGGTAGAAATATCGGAGCTCTGTGCCGCGTCTGCGAGACCTACCCCACTTTGCATGTTTCCGATTCCTGCGGATTCAGCACCCGCACCTGCACCAGCGAGCGCCCCAAGGGCACGCATTGCCGCTGCATTTGGAAGGCCGCCGGATATTCCCGATCCTGGGTGTATCGCTCGCGAAGCCAGCGTCATTGTATAGTTCAGCGTTTGCTCATGGCTGCTCGCATTCAGTAAGGCTTCTTTGGTTTGCGTTGCAAACGCGGCAAACTCGACCCGCACCACATAACGTCCGTACTTCGGAATGCGCATGGCATAGACGCCGCGAATATCTGTCACGGTGGTGTATCGTTTCCCGGTCAGGGTGTTCGTCGCAGTGACGGTGACTCCCGGCAATGGGGTATGGCCAGCCGTGACGATGCCGCGAACAGTCCCGCCCATTGCGGCGGCTGTTGTCGAGGCACTCATTGCTTGCGAGGTAGGAGACTGCTGCGCATTCACCGCCGTTGCCCACGGGGTCCAAAAGCCAAGAAGCGCCAGAAGAGATACGACCGACAATTGGGTGACCATGTGCTCTCCGGCATACCTCATGAGAAATTTTCCGTTGCGCTTCTTTCGTCGTCGCGCTTCTTTCTTATTGACCAACACGGTCTTATCGCCGCTCCGCCAACCCTGGGCCTCTACCACGGCGATGGCTCAGGTCGATCACGGTCAGCACGGTTGGAACAAACACTCCATTCTTCACGCTGCCTTTCCCTCTGATAGGATCGCCAACATGAATGTCCATCAGCGTGATGCTTTGGCCATCTTTCTGAAATGAAGTTGTCTCATCCGCCTCAATCACTTGCGTATGGTGATCGAAGCGGTCCACGGTGATTTTTGTTTCATCAATTTTCAACACTCTTCCGGCAATCCAGGTTTTGCCTAACTCCGCGCGCATCTTCTGTACGGTCGCCGCATCGACGTCAGCGACAAAAATTGCCCGCAGCAGATGAGACTTTTCATCCAGAGAGCCTGCGCCGATCAGCATGTCGCCAGCATGGATGTCGCTCATCTTCAAGGGCTGACGATTTTTGTAAATGTGCGTGTTATCGCTGGTGTGAATGGTGTATGTTTGACCCGCTTCTGTTTGAATCGTTGCATCGCTGCCATGGACCGACTGCACAGTTCCTCGAACATTAGGCAGATCTGGAAAGGACGGGGCATCGTCTCCTGGCATCTGTAGGGCAAACAGGGGCCAATTCAGCAATGTCATCCCGACGATCCAGGAAAATATTGTCCATCGCCAAGCTGGGTTTTCTTGTTTTGATGCCATGCTGAAGACCTGTCTGCAGAGTAAAATTCTCAATCCTTCGTAAAAGTAGACGCAGGAACAAGAGGTTAAGACGCAGACAAAGGCGTGTGTTTTGATGATGAAAATGGACAGATTTGAAAACGATTGTCCGCTTTGCCTAATTTTTGAGATCGAAAATTCAAGAAGGTGCGATACACTGCGCCCGATGCACTATTTACCGAATTCAGACCACGTAGAATCTCATTTCGAGTCCACCGAGTTGGTACGAGACGTCGTAATTGGCATGTCCGACGGCCTTACTGTGCCCTTCGCCCTTGCCGCTGGACTGTCTGGCGCAGTCGGCTCCACGCATATTGTGGTGCTGGCTGGTCTTGCTGAAATTGCTGCTGGATCCATCGCAATGGGCCTGGGCGGCTACCTGGCCGCTCGCGGCGATGTGGAGCATTACGCCAGTGAGCGCAAGCGGGAAGAAAAAGAAATTGTTGAGCGAACCCGCGATGAAGAAGAGGAAATCTACGCGATTTTCGAGGAATACGGCGTCACACGCGATGAGAGTGACTCTGTCTTGACAGCGCTCAAACGCAATCCTCAGGCATGGGTAGACTTTATGATGCGATTTGAACTCGGCCTTGAAAAGCCTGCCAGCTTCCGCGCCCGTCAGAGTGCGTCCATCATCGCGTTTTCTTATATTGCCGGTGGATTCATTCCGCTCCTTCCCTACATGCTGATGCAGCAGGAGGCGTCCGCCCTGCACGCCTCAGTAGCGATAACACTGGCTGCGCTTTTTATTTTTGGAGCGATCAAAGGCCGTCTCACCGGTGGAGGCACCTGGAAGTCCGCGCTCCAGACGGTCCTTATTGGGGGACTTGCTGCAGGCGCAGCATATACACTCGCGCGACTGCTCAGCGTGCATCCTAGCTTCTAATACGTTTTCTGGAGCGTCCTGTGGCAGGTATCGAAGTTTTACCCATTAAAGCAGAGAAAATCTCGCTGATCCACCGCTTTCAAGCGGTCCGCGCCACTACCACCGGTCTAACTACCCGGCTGACGGCAGAAGACCAGATGGTGCAGTCCTGTCCGGAAGCTAGTCCGGTGAAGTGGCATCTGGCGCATACCACATGGTTTTTTGAGACGTTTGTTCTGACGAAATATCTCGCGGGTTATCAGGCTTACAATCCCGATTTTTCCTGGCTCTTCAACAGCTATTACAAGTCGCTTGGCGATCATCCGGAAAAGCGCCTGCGTGCATCCTTCTCTCGACCGTCGCTGGATCAAGTGCTTGCGTACCGTCTTTATATAGAAGAAGCTATTGAACGATTGCTGGAGACTGGGGCATCGTCGGAGGTGTGCGCGTGCATCGAACTGGGAATGCACCACGAGCAGCAACATCAGGAACTGATCGCCACCGACATCAAGCACGCTTTCTGGTCGAATCCTTTGCAGCCTGCCTATACGGAGCGGCCTCTGCCATCGCAGCCAGCGAGTACCGTGTCGCGCCAGTGGTTCTCCTGCGAAGGCGGTCTCATTGAGATTGGCCACTCTGGCGAAGGTTTCGCCTTCGACAATGAGCTGTCACGCCATCCCGTTTTTCTTGCGCCGTTTCGCGTCGCTGCGCATCTAGTGACCTGCGCGGAGTATCTGTCGTTCATGCGAGACCACGGGTATCGGCGTCCTGAGTTGTGGCTCTCCGATGGATGGGACACCGTCCAGGCGCAGGGATGGCAGGCCCCGCTCTATTGGCAGGCCGGTCAATCGGGCACATGGAACGTATTCACGCTTCATGGTTTGCTGCCTCTGGACGACCTGCTGGCTACGCCCGTCTGTCATTTGAGCTATTACGAAGCAGACGCGTATGCGCGTTGGGCTGGCGCAAGGCTTCCGACCGAGTTTGAATGGGAGCATGTTGCGTCCAGGCGGCCCATCACCGGAAATTTTCTCGAAAGCGACATGCTCCACCCTCAGCCGGAAATAAATCATGAAGACTCCTTGCACCCCGCACAAATGTTCGGCGATGTATGGGAATGGACGCAGAGTGCTTACTCCGCATACCCACGCTACCAGCCTGCGTCGGGTGCGCTCGGGGAATATAACGGGAAATTTATGTGCAATCAGATTGTTCTGCGTGGCGGCTCTGCTGTGACTCCTGTGTCGCATATTCGCGCCACGTATCGAAATTTCTTTACTCCTGCGACACGCTGGCAATTTTCCGGCATTCGTCTGGCTGCCGATGGAGATGCTGCATGAATTCATGCTCTGTGATGGACAACCTGACGGCCCAATCGATGGAGACGCGCTCAAAGGAAATTGCTGCCGTGGCCAAGGCTGTATTGGCAGGCCTTTCCGCGAAAAAAAAATCTTTGCCGGCGTGGCTGTTCTACGATGCCGCTGGATCGCGCCTGTTTGAAGCCATCACGCGGCTGCCGGAGTATTATTTGACCGCCCTGGAGCATTCCATTTTCTCGCAGTATGCCGGCGAAATGATCGACATGGTGTCGGGTCTACGCAACGAACAGCTTTCTGTGCTGGAACTGGGTGCGGGAAGCGCCAGTAAAACAGTGGTCCTGTTGCGCGCCTTGATGACGCGTCAGGCAAGGACTATTTACCTCCCGGTCGATGTTTCCGAGGCGGCCCTGCAATCGGCCAGCAAGAATGTCCATGCGGTTTTGCCGACTGTGGAAGTGCAGCCCATCTGTTCGGAATTTACCCACGAAAAGAATTTAGATCTTCCGCGGGAAGGACGCAGGCTCGCCCTGTATATCGGATCGAGTATAGGAAATTTCGACCCGGAGGATGCAATCGAGCTATTGCAGTGGCTGTACTCGCAATTGAAACCGGGCGATGCTTTGTTGTTAGGCACCGACATGGTGAAGGATGCCGCGCCGCTGCTGGCGGCCTATAACGACCGGACGGGCGTGACCGCCGCGTTCAATAAGAACATTCTCGCCCGTTTGAATCGAGAGCTGGGAGCGGACTTCGCACTGGATGCCTTTGAACATCGCGCCGTCTGGAATGTCGCCAAAAGTCGTATGGAAATGCATCTGGAAAGCCAGCGCCAACAAACAATCCGTATAGGAGCTCTCGATAGGACCTTTGAATTCCGGCGCGGTGAATCCATCCATACGGAAAACTGCTACAAGTTCACCCCCGAGAATGTCGCGGACATGCTGCTGAAAAGTGGCTTTGCCCGCGAGCAAAGCTGGTATGACGCGGACAATTGGTTTGGCGTACACTTGGCGCGCGTCGTGGACAGCGTAACGATGCCGGACGCGGATGCAGACGAAGAAGCTGCGTAGCTGGCCGGTCATTCCCCAGCAATCGTCATGCCTTCCACGCGAAGGGTAGGGCAAGCCATCGAGCTGCGAAAAATCAGGTCGTTGCCGATCTCTGAAATGTTGTGGAGCATCTCTTTCAAATTGCCCGCGACGGTAATTTCTTCCACGGGATACGCCAACTCTCCATTTTCAATCCACAGCCCGGACGCTCCGTGCGAATAATCGCCCGTGACAATGTTCACGCCATGGCCAATCAAGTCCGTGACATACAAACCATTGGGGATCTCCGCGATAATCTGCTCCGGTGTTTTTGTTCCCGGCTCCAGGTAAAAATTTCCTGCGCCGATGCCGGGGCTGCCCGCCAGTCCACGAGAGGCATTTCCGGTCGACTGCAACCCGAGTTTGCGCGCAGTATAAGTATTCAGCAGGTAGCTGATCAGCACTCCTTTGTCGAGCACGACCTTGCGCCGCGTAGGCAAGCCCTCTCCATCGAAATAGGAACTGCCAAAACCGCCCACCATCGTGCCATCGTCGATGACTGTCAGATTGCTACCAGCAACCGTTTCGCCCAGTTTGCCGGCAAGAAACGACGAGCTTCGATAGACAGCATTTCCATTGATCGCGCCCAAAATTGAGCCAAGAATCGAACTGGCAACTTCGGGTGCGAACACCAGAGGCACTCTCTGCGTGGCAACTTTGCGCGCGCCCAGCTTCCGGACAGTGCGCCGCGCCGCTTCCAGTCCAACGGATTCAGGCGAATCGAGCAGACCAAGCGAGCGTTGGCTGGAGTACCAGTAATCGCGCTGCATGCCGCCATCTGGCGACTGCGCGATCGGCTGCGCGCTGATCGAACACGAGGAGCGGCGAGACTCGCCGACAAACCCACGCGAATTCGCCAGAATTTTGCGCCCCGTCGCAGCATCGAAACTGCCGCCACCGGAGTTTTGAATGCGTGCGTCCGCAGACATCGCGGCGGCCTCCGTGCGTCGCGCGTATTCGATGCGCTCGATGGCCGGAAGCGAGTAAACGTCCTCGTAGAATAAGTCGAGATCGCCGGAAAGTGAGCCGAATTCGTCGCGCTCCGGCAAGCCCGCAAAGGGGTCTTCCGAGGTGATGCGGACCAGCGCCATCGCGCCGGAAACCAACTGCTCGATTCCTTCCGGCGAAAGATCGCTGGTAGAGGTGGACGCGGTGCGATGGCCGTGAAACACGCGCAGCCCCAAAGCGCGCGAACCGGCCTCTTTCAACTGCTCCACCTGGCCCAGCCGGACGAGCGTTTCAAACTCGTCGCCCTCGGCAAATACGGCTTCCGCATCGCTCGCTCCGGCGCGCAGTGCTTTGGTAACAATATCGGTTACAAATTCTCGGTCGATATTGCTGGCGCTCTTTTTCTGTTCTTCCGTTGTGTGCATCTTCAATTTCCTTGCGTTATAAAATGAACGTTCATTCTGAGGAGCAACGCGACGAAGAATCCAGAAGGTCTTTGGCTGCGTATACGCTGCCATGATTCTCTGGATTCTTCCCTTCGGTCGCGTCGCCGCGCCTGCCCGCTGCGGAGGGGCGACCGACCTCGTTCAGCGACTCTCTTGTTGCTGTCGGTATCAGTCCCAGTGCGGTCGGTATGTACAAGAACAAATTTCAATTGCCTGTTCCGCCCACCGTCATTTTGTCCAGCTTGACGGTCGGCATTCCAACACCTACAGGAACGCTCTGTCCCGCCTTGCCGCAGGTTCCCACGCCCTCATCCAGCCGCAGATCGTTGCCGACCATAGAGACATGCTTCAACGACTCGGGCCCGTTTCCGATGAGCGTTGCATTTTTTACCGGGGCGGTGATTTTTCCGTCCTCGATCAGGTAAGCTTCCGACGCGGAGAAGACGAATTTGCCGTTCGTAATATCGACCTGTCCGCCGCCAAAATTCACCGCGTACAGTCCGCGCTGCACGCTGCGGATAATGTCTTCCGGCGCGTCGTCCCCGGCCAGCATATAGGTATTGGTCATGCGCGGCATAGGGATGTGTTGATAGCTTTCGCGGCGACCGTTGCCGGTGTCCGCAATGCCCATCAGCCGCGCGGAAAGCTTGTCGCTCATGTAGCCCTTCAGCACGCCGTTTTCGATCAGCACCGTCTCCTGCGTGGGCGAACCTTCATCGTCCACGTTAAGTGATCCTCTACGGTTCGGCATGGTGCCGTTATCGACCACTGTGACCTTCGAGCTGGCGACCATCTGGCCGACGAGACCGGCGAAGGCGGATGTTTTCTTGCGATTGAAGTCCGCTTCCAAGCCATGTCCCACCGCCTCATGCAGCAGAACTCCCGGCCATCCGGGGCCGAGAACGACAGGCATTTCCCCTGCGGGCGCTGGGACCGCGCCAAGCTGCAACACAGCCTGCCGCGCTGCTTCCACAGCAAAATACTCCGGCGTTTTGTCAGTCAAAAAGAAGTCCAGCAACACGCGACCGCCGCCGCCAGAACTTCCACGCGCAATGTTCTCGCCATCCTTCGCGATCACGGAGACATTCAACCGCGCCAGCGGCTGCGTGTCTGTCGCAAAGCTGCCGTCTGAGGCTGCCACAAGAATGCGCCGCAACTCGTCCGCAAAGCTGGCCTGCACCTGTACGATGCGGTGGTCATACGCGCGCGCTGCGCGATTCGCCCGTTGGATCAGGTCAAGCTTGGCAGTTGTTTCCGCATCGGAGCCGACACACGCAATCGGATACAGTCCTGCCGATGGCGACTCATGAAAACCCTGCACCTGTTGCTTCGATGGACCGCTGGCAATCAGCGCAGCCGTCCGCGCGGCGCGCATCAGGCGCTCTGGAGAAAGATCATCCGTATAGGCATACCCGGTGCGCTCACCAGAAACCACCCGCAGTCCGCAGCCCGCGCTGATGCCCTGGCTCGCGGACTTGACCAGCGATTCGTCTACAAGCAGCGAGCTGGCCGTAACATACTCGAAGTAAAGATCGGCATAGTCGCCGCCCGCTGAGAGGGCTTCGCTGAGGCAACGTTCCAAAAGCTGGTCATTCAGGCCGAGGTGTTCATAAAAGAATTTTCGCGTGTCGGGTGATGCTGGCTGCATGTGTACTCCTGGTCAGGCTGGCGGTGGAATTGGGGCCAATTACGATTCTATCTTTATGATTCAGGAGCGTGTGTGGCGGATTCAGCGGGTCAGGCATTTGCCTTGCGTTTGCACCTGTAGATACCTGCTGCGCGACAGCCATGCTACGTGGTAGCGTGGAGGCATGAAAGATGCCTTGAATCACCAGGATTTGCGCTACCCCATCGGCAAGTTTGCGCGACCCGCGCACTTGTCTGCTGACGAACGAGTAGCAGCCATCCAACACATTGCGGAGTTGCCGCAAAAGCTGCGCGACGCCGTTGACGGACTGTCTGAATCGCGGATCGACACGCCATACCGCGACGGTGGCTGGACTGTGCGCCAGACAATTCATCATGTGGCCGACAGCCACATGCAGTCTGCAGGGCGCATCCGGCTGGCACTGACGGAAGACTGGCCGCAGATTGCGCCATACAAAGAAAATCTCTGGGCGGAGCTGGCGGATGTGCGCACTCAGCCCGTCGAAACTTCTCTACAACTGCTCGATGCGCTCCATGCTCGCTGGGTCGTTCTTTTGCGCTCGCTACCAGAAACATACTGGACGGAACGCGGCTATAAACATCCGGAGTCCGGCAATCAAACCCTGGATCAGGTTCTTGCGTTGTACGCATGGCACGGGCGGCACCACACCGCGCACATCACCTCCCTGCGCGAGCGGATGGGATGGTAGACGGAAGCATCCCCGAAACTGGCCCGCAAATCAGTCCCGATAAGCTTGCACGCCAGCTTCAGATGTTTCTCGACGACCATCCGGCCGCTGTGCTGTTGGAGGGTGGGCGTATCCTGTTCGACCTTCGGCTGGCGCGCACCACTGTCGCTGCGGAACACGGCCATTGCGTGCTGCATGTGTGGTCGGAAGAGCGCAATTTGATCCGGAATGTCGTGGACATCACTGTGCGCAAGACCGGCCTGCGGCTGCATGTGTTGCGCATGGGCCAGACCAAGCCGCAGACGATGGAGTTGCAACCGCAGCAGCGCCGCCTGCCCTCCCAACGTGAAAACACGCGCACGCGTTTCATCCCATTGCTGGAGCGGCTGCTGCCACGCTATTTTCCAGACTACAAAGTCGAAGCGCTACGCACCGCGATGGACCTGGAGCGCAGTTTTGGTCCCGCCTATGCGCGCGGGATGCTGGTGCGCGGCAACGCGGCCTGGGCGGTGATTGCGGTCAACGGCGAAGAGTCGCAGGCGCTCATCGATGGCGTGCTGACGCTCGGCGTGCTTTGGCTGCACCATTGCCGCGAGCAGAGCGGAGGCCGACGTCTGGTGGAAGGATTGCGTCTCATCCTTCCGCGCGGCAAGTCTGCCGTGACTGCGGCACGGCTCGCATGGATGCGTCCAGGCGCGGCGAAGTGGGAGATGTACGAACTCGACGAAAAAGCTGAAGAGCTGTATTTGCGCGACCATCCGGACCAGGGAAACCTCGACACGCATTTGGTACACGCGCCCAACACGCGGGCCACGGAAGAGCGGTTCCGTTCCGCCATCCTGCGCGTCCATGCGCTGCTGCCATCCAATGCTGCGGCGGAGATGGAAGTGGTCATCCGCAGTGGCAGCGAGGTGGGCCTGCTGTGGCATGGGCTGGAATTTGCGCGGGTGCGCACCAGCGTGGCGGAGAAAAGTTTTGCTCGCTCGGAGGAAATCATCTTCGGTAGCGGGGCCAACGCAACCTTGCTGACAGATGACTCCGCGCCGCAATTGCGCGCGTACGTCGCGCAACTCATTCTGCGCAGACGGACCAGCGGCGACAAGCGCGACACCCTCTATCGCCAGCAACCCGAGCGCTGGCTGGAGTCGATGCTGCGCCGCGCGCCTGACGCCCTCGACGCCATGATTGAACCGCAACCTGTCTACGCGCAGGTCCCAGCATTCTCTGCGGCGGATCGCGCGGTGCTCGATCTGCTGGCCGCGAGGCGCGATGGTCGGCTTGTCGTGATTGAAATTAAAGCGGATGAGGACCTGCATCTCGCCTTACAGGCTCTGGACTATTGGGTGCGCGTGCGGCGGCACCATCATTCAGTCAGTGACTCGAAGCGCGCTGCGGACAGTAAAAGCGATCTGGAACGCTTCGGATATTTTCCCGGCAAGACGCTCCGACCGGATGCGCCGCTGCTCTACCTGGTCGCGCCCGCATTGCGCATTCACCCGGCAACGGAAATTGTGCTGCGCTATATTTCTCCAGAGGTGGACTGGACCCTGATTGCGCTGGATGAACGCTGGCGGGAAAAGATTCGCGTGGTCTTCCGCAAGCGCCGCGAACGGCACGCATGACGCGCTTCCCCCCGTCGGTTTCGATCATCTCAGAAGTGGGTCATTCTGAACCCTTCGCTCCGCTCGAGGGTAGACTCCGCGCAGCGGAGTGAAGAATCCAGAGAATGTGAGCTGAACGATTACCGCATCCACTATGAAAGAAAGGCCGCGATAGGCTCGTCAACTTCGCCAAGAGTCGCCGAGAGCCTCGGCGCAAAGAAGCGCTCGACAGCTTCGATGATTCCAATTCCGGTCCTGGCTTCATAAATACTTTTGCGCAACCCAGCCCCACCTGGGACGCCATGGGTAAACCACGATGCGAACTGCTTCATCTTGCCCGTAGCGTCTGGATAGTCTTCTTCCAGCAGCATGGAAAAATATGTGCGAATCAACTGGTAGCGATCGATCTCTGTGGTCTGCGTGTAGCGGCCGGTTGCGGTGTATTCGGCAATCTGGCGAAAAATCCACGGATTCGCTGGGGCCGCGCGGCCAATCATCACAGCGTCGCAGTTGGTCTTGGCGACCAAAGCGCAGGCGTCCTCCGGGGTGCGAATATCGCCATTGCCGATCACGGGAATCCGCACTGCCTGCTTGATGGCCCCAATCCACTCCCACCGCGCCTGCCCCGCGTAACCCTGCTCGCGCGTGCGCGCGTGGAGCGCCACGGCATTCAGTCCGCTCGACTCGGCGAGCTTCGCCAGTTCGACGCAAACGATGTTGTCGTCATTCCATCCCAGGCGAAATTTCACTGTAAAGGGAATGTTGACGGCGGCGCGCACACGCTCGAAAATTTTGCCAATCAACGGCAGGTCGCGCAGCAGTCCGCTGCCACCGTTGCAACTGACGACGCGCTTTGCCGGGCAACCCAGGTTCAGGTCCACCATGTCGAAGCCCGCGTCTTCGACGATGCGCGCGGCCTCGGCCAGCGTCTCCGGGTCGGAACCAAACAACTGTGCGGCAATCGGATGTTCATCTTCGTAAAATGTCAGGTAGCGCTTGCGCTTCGACTCGCGCATCCGCGACAGTCCGTCGGCGGAGGTGAACTCCGTTATAATCAACCCGCAGCCGGATTGTTGATTGCTGATGCTTGCTTTCACGCCCTGAGTAAAATCCGTGGCCGAGTTTTCTGACGCAACACTGTGGCTGAACAAGCTGGCATTGCGAATGAACCGACGAAAGACAGTGTCGGTCACACCCGCCATCGGCGCCAGCACCGTCGCTGGTGCAATCCGTACAGACCCGATGAGCAGAGACGCAGGTACACGCGCCTCTGCAGGCATCGCGTGCTCCGCCGGATTGTCCCAGTGCTTTTTCATGGAGTAGGTGAAAATCAATGTTGCCGCAACCAAAAGGCCCCCGCCGCAGCGGAGGCCTGGATTTTGATGCTTGCCCACCTGCTACTTGGCTGCGGTCTCGGCCTTGGCGGAGTCCGACTGCGCATATTTGCGGCGGAAGCGCTCGACGCGCCCGGCGGTATCGATCATCTTCTGCTTGCCAGTGAAAAACGGATGGCAGTTGGAGCAAATTTCCATGTGGATATCGCCCTTGTGCGTGGAACGGGTCTCGAAAGCATGGCCACAGGCGCACTGCACACGGATCGTTTCGTAATTGGGATGAATTCCTTGCTTTGGCATAGGACTGAAACCTTTCTCTTTAAACGCTATCTTCCAGTTTATGCGAGATTCCCACAGGCCGCAATGTTGGAATCGAGATGCAACTCACCAAACTGGCTGCGATACTAGAGAGGTCAGGACCACTCTCAGCATGAGCTCCTTCCCAACTGCCGAAAACTCGACTGCCTGCCCGCACTGCGCGGGCACGGGACTGAAGCTGGTACGCCGCGAGGGCGAACAGTTTGCCACCGAATGCATTTGCCGCATTGAACGAAAGGCTGGGCTGCGCCTGAAGCGCGCGCATATCCCGGAACGCTACGCCCACTGCTCGCTGGAGAGCTTCGATACCGGTTTTCGCAGCGCCGATCCCTCGCTCGGCATGGCCTTGATGGCAACGCGCCGTTTTGCCGATGGCTATCCGCTCGAAACCGAAGGGCGCGGATTGTTGCTAACTGGTAGCATTGGCGCGGGGAAAACGCATCTGGCCGTGGGCCTGTTGCGCGAACTCATCGAACAACGTGGAGCTACTGGCGTCTTCTGCGATTATCGCGACCTGCTCAAGCAGATCCAGAACTCCTACAATCCGCATGTCGCCACCACGGAGCTGGAGATTCTGCGGCCCGTGTTCGAAGCAGAAATTCTGGTTCTGGATGAACTCGGAGCGGTCAAGCCGACGGACTGGGTGTGGGACACCGTCGCCCACATTTTGAATACGCGCTACAACGACAAGAGGACGACTCTCATCACGACGAATTACCCAAACCAGCCATCAGCTCTGGTGCAATCGCAGTCCGCTGCCTCCTCGGTAACGGACCGCGACGTTTCGCGAAGCGCCGCCACGCGTGTCATGCGCGAAGAAACACTGGGCGACAGGATCGGCGAACGCATGCGCTCCCGTTTGCAGGAGATGTGCATTACCGTTTCCATGCATGGGGACGATTTTCGCCAGACCGTCAGGCGCGCCAGTTTTCTGTGAGTTTGAAGCTGTATGGGTTAGAGAATTGCCGCTGTCGCCAGCACCATCAACGCCGCCGCCACTGCCGCTGCCCGATACATTGCATCTCCACGTGGCCGAGGAGCGCGCTTTTGAATTTGCCGATATAGGGCGGACATGATGGCTTCTCCTGATGGAAATCTCGGAACTCTTTAAATAAATCTGAACGTCATCCAGAATCTCGAACGTCTCTGTGCCTTGCTATCTATTAGGACGTCATTTTCGATCAAATAGATTCGGTGCAGGAAGCATTTTTTTTGAATATTCATATTTGGTCCCTGTGGCGACATGCTTCCGTCCTGGAATTCGTAGAGTTACAATCGGCCAATGAACGCCCCAGCTTCGGGACCGACACCGCCTCCTGTTCCGTCTCGCGATCCAGTGCTGTTTGCCACTGATAGCTCGCATCTCGCAGATGGAGCGGCAATTGGCACGAGGAATGAACGGAACTGGTTGCCTTGGATTGTTGCAGCAGTCGTCATCGTATTGCTGGTGGGGCTGGCATTTTTGCTGGGTGGCCCACGCCGTCCGCAGTCGTCAGCGCGAAATCAAGCCAATCCCTATGCTTCCCATGTTGTTTTGAGTCACATACAGATGAGTCAGGCAAGCAACTTTGCCGGGGGGCAACTGACATACCTGGATGGAACCGTCACGAACCAGGGGAATCGAACCGTCACCTCTGTCACAGTTGAGGCGCTGTTTGCAAACGATGCCGGTGAACCGCCCCAGGCGGAACAGGTGCCTTTTACGCTTATCCGCACGCGGGAGCCCTACGTTGATATTGAACCTGTGAGTGCAGCCCCGCTGGCGCCGGGCGCTTCGCAGGATTTCCGTTTGATCTTCGAAGATATCTCACCCATGTGGAACCAACAACTTCCTCAGATCAAGGTTCTTAACGTCGGAACAAGGGAAGTTCACTAAATTATCTCGATGCTCGCGGCCAAAGTTTCGGTGACTTTCAACTCTGTTCTTCGGCTGAACCCGCGATTCCGCACACCGTTAAGCACTATTTCTGCACCATTTACGCGACAGAATGAAAGTGTGGGTGAGTATATTTTGCCGTGCTCTGAGCAGGATTTACTCGGTTTTCGCAATCTTTCGCAGGTTCGCTAAGAATATCGATCCAATGTACAAGCGTAGTATCTGTTGTAAACAAATCACTTACATGGATTTACTAGGACGGATTGCCAGGAAGCGAGCTTTTGGCCCCAAGGTTGCAATTGAGTGAATGACAGAGAGTGCCACACGAGACTGTAGGCACACATAATTAGCGAGGAAAAGATGACATCGAACACTAAAAATCTGCTTCGCATAGCCACTGCACTCTTGGCAACTTGTTCAACAGTCCCATTTTTAGCGCAGACTACCTCGCCGACGAATCCGTCGAACGCCCAGATTCAGACTGGGGCCACCGCAGGTGGGAGCCAGTCCGCGGGAACTTCCGCATCGGGCAACGACTCAGTCTATGCAACAGGACAACCGCTAGATACGAAATCTCACGAGGGCTTCTGGGGTCATCTGAACCCAATGGCCCGCAAGAAGTGGGTCAATCGGCAAGTAAGCCCAGTGAAAGATCGCCTGAATGAGCTGGATCAGCTCACAGCGGACAATGCGCGGCAAATTAAAGATGTGGACTCTCGCGCACAGGCAGGAATATCGAAAGCGCAGCAGGAAGCGCAACTTGCGGATCAACACGCTACGACAGCTGGAACCACCGCATCGCAGGCGCAGCAGATTGCGCAGCAGGCAAGCACGCAGACCACGCAAATCGGCACAGCCGTTGGCAATCTAGATCAGTATCAAACGGTGAGTCAGATTGAGATCCATTTTCGTCCCGGACATACAGCACTAGGGCAAAACTCAAAGGACGCATTGGATCAACTGGCGGCCCAGCTACAAGGCCAGCGCGGTGCTCTGATTGAGGTGCAGGGATACTCCCCCTTGCGCGGTCAAGCAGGGATTGCGAGTTCTCATAATATGGCCGCCGCTGTAACGCGGTATCTGGTCACGCAGCATCAAGTCCCGCTGTACAAGATTCGCCAGATCGGTTTGGGCAATGCTCCTGTCGCTACCAGCGACTCCAGCGCCCGCCGTCACGGCAGCATCGTGGAAGTCACACTGATGCACAACAGTTTGTCAGCCTTGAGCGCGTCCAATACGGGCGGCTCAACAACCGGCGCGGCGCAGTCCAGCACCGCGCAGTCCTCCTCGAATGGGACTGCGTCGCAGCCAATGCCTAACCAATAAAGGCTGACTCAAAAGCTCTCACACAAGAGAGAACCAAGGCAGATTGGCCCCTCATACGAGGGGCCCTTTTTTTGTACGCCGTGCATGAATGACAGCTTGGGGGTGGAAGTCCCCTTCACATCCTGATGGAGGAGAAGTGATAGCGAAGCGCAAGGGCGTCGTCGCGAGGCGGGGTCTGAAGGAAGCGTGGAGCAAAG
>JAKAYS010000060.1 GCA_021826695.1 Acidobacteriota bacterium
TTTTGGCCCGGATCAGTCAAAAATCTTCAGGGGCTAAAGCCCGCGATTCTTGAGATTTTTGCGGCATCCGCCGCGGCGGAAAGCCATGCCCTGATACAAACCGTATTTATGCTAAAAACTACTCGACTGCGGTACGCGTGTATTCGCCATTGAGAAGACGCAGGATTCCGAGTGGGTTGCTGTTCTTAAGTTCATCGGGCAGGGCCGACTGCGGAAAATCCTGATAACACATAGGCCGAGTAAATCGACAGATCGCCTGGCTTCCGACGGAGGTTGATCGTCCATCGGAAGTCGCAGGATATGGGCCGCCATGCACCATCGCGTGGCATACCTCGACGCCAGTCGGAAAGCCATTTAGAAGCAGCCGTCCCACTTTGCGTTCGAGAATCTCGATCAATCCTCCAAATTCGAGGAGGTCGTTATCGGTTTCATGAAGCGTCGCTGTGAGGTGCCCTTGTAACGCGCGCGCAAGCTGCTGTAGTTGCTCGCGATCTTTGTAGCGAATGACCAGCGTTGCAGGGCCAAAAATTTCCTCTGCCAATTCCGGGTCTTCGATCCAGCCGTCTGCGCCGACTTCAAAAATCACCGGACATGCATGCGACAGATTTTCTGCCGATAGAGAAACTGCTTCCGCCAATATGCGAACGTTCTTTTGCCGCTTTCGTAGAGCGACTGCTTTCGTGTAGTTGGAGCAGATGTTTTTGTTCAACATGATCCCTGCGGAAGCCTGCTGCACTAAAGCCTTGAGCACATTGAGAAATGAATCCGTATCCTTGCCGTCGGGCAGAAAAATCATGCCGGGCTTGGTGCAAAACTGTCCCACGCCCAGGGTGAAAGATTCAAAGAAACCCTTAGCAATTTGGCTGCCGCGTGTTTTGAGCGCTGCTGGCAGTACGAACAATGGGTTGGTGCTGCCCATTTCCGCATAACAGGGGATGGGTTCAGGCCGAGATGCTGCCAGTTGCATCAACTCCTTACCAGTGGTCAGAGATCCGGTAAAACCGACCGCCTTGACGAATGGATGTTGCACAAGCGCCGCGCCGATCTGTGTGCCCGCATCGAAAAGCAAAGAGAAAACTCCCGACGGCAAGCCGCAGTCGCGGACGCTTTGGCAAATCATCTGGCCGACAAGTTCGCTGGTCCCAGGATGGGACGGATGTGCTTTCACGATTACAGGATTGCCCGCGGCAAGAGCAGACGCAGTGTCTCCGCCGGCGACAGAAAAGGCCAGCGGAAAATTGCTCGCGCCGAATATCGCCACGGGACCCAGCGGCTGCAACTGCGAACGAATATCAGGTTTGGGCAGGGGAGTACGCGCGGCATCACCGGTGTCGATTCTCGCCATCCGCCAGGAGCCTTCTTCGACTACTAGCGCGAATAGGCGAAGTTGGTTCGCAGTACGCGCGACCTCACCTTGCAGGCGCTTCTTTGGCAGCGCGGTTTCCAGGTGCGCTCGTTCGACCAGATCATTTGCAATGCCTTCGATCCCCGCGGCAATGTGCCGCAGAAACTTGCCTTTATCTTTCCCAGACAGTTTTCCATACACTCTGAATGCATCTTCAGCGAGTTGAACCGCTGCGTGGAGGTCCTCAATCGTGGCAGATTGAAACACGGGAGCGAGTGCTTCCCCCGTGGCGGGATTGAAGGCGGAAAAATTTGCGCCTGTTCCAGCATGAGATTCCGAACCGAATATTGACTGACCCTGTAGATTCACAACGAGACGCTCCTCATTCTATCGGATGGCTGCTGCGGATGTGCGTGGTGTGTGCAGTGCAGGACGTGCGCGAAGCGCGTGCTGCACGGTCTTGCGCGCTGCCTCCAACTCGTCGCCAATCAATTCCAATCGTGGAGGACGGACCCGCGCATTGCCCATGCCGACTTCCAGCTGCACCAGCTTGATGAGTTGAATAAACTTTGGCACCGTATCCATACGGAGCAGCGGCAGGAACCAGCGATACATCTCGAACGCTTCCTTGGTTTTGCCTGCGCGAGCGTAGTCGAACAGCGCGATGGACTCAGCGGGAAATGCATTGACCAGTCCCGCGATCCATCCTGTCGCTCCAGCGGCGATGCCTTCCACAATGGCATCATCGACTCCGACAAAAATTGCAAGACGGTCTGCAATCAGCGAACGAATGGCTGTGACACGACGCACGTCGGTGCTCGATTCTTTTACAGCGTGCAGGTTCTCGTGTTCCTCTGCAAGTTCGGCGATCTGTTCGGGAAGAAAATCTGTTCCGTAAGAAACGGGATTGTTGTAGAGCATGGCCGACAGCGGAGTGGCCTGCAACACCGCGCTGACGTAGGTCTTCATCTCCCGCCAGTCGCCTTGATAGACATAGGGCGGCAGGACCATCAATCCGCTACAGCCAGCCTCAGCAGCGCTGCGCGCGAGCGCGATTGCGTCTGGAGTTGCCAGCGCTGAGATGGCTGCAACGACAGGGACCTGCTTGCCGACGGCCTTTACCATATTGCGCAAAATGGCATGCTTCTCGGCGGCGCTTAAGGTCGCTGCTTCTCCGAGTGATCCCAGCATCACCAATCCGGTGCAGCCGCTGGCGACCATCGTTTGCGCGTGCTGGGCCATATATGCATGGTCCACTTCGAGGTCCTTATCGAAGCAGGTAGTCATGGCCGGCATGACGCCTTTCCACTGCATGGTCTTTCTCCTAGCGCTCTTGAAGTTTATTTTCCTGCGTGCAGCCCCTCCCCACCATCGTACCGAATCGCATGGGAAATATGGGCGGACGCACGGAATCGGCATTCCATCCGAAGAGGAATTCTGTGGCTGCTCCGCAGATGCGGCCCTGACACGGCCCCATGCCGCAGCGCGTATGCAACTTCGCCGCGCGCCAGGAGGAATGTTTGCGCACATCGCCAAACGACACATCTTCGCATCGACAAAGAATCGTTTCTGCGTTCGCCAGGCCGCGGAGTTCAGGGCGTAGAGCAAATGCGCGGGCGAGTCGGTCGGCAAATTTGCCAAATTTCTTTTTCTTTTGCAGCAGTGGGCGCAGCGCCTCCGTGCGGCCAGAGCAAACAAGTCCAGCGATCTCGCCTTCAAGAATCGCCTGCTCCAGGCCGCCGATGCCAGTCGGTTCGCCCGCGCAATAGATGCCTGAGACGGAAGTTTGTTGTTGCTCATCGACACGCACAAAACCATGTAGCAGTTCACACCCTAACAAGGCTGGCAGTTCGATATTGGGAACCAGATGAAATCCGCACGCCAGATAATCGCAAGGAACCTCTTGGGTCCGATGGCCATCGGAAAGTACGACGCTCTCGATATAACGGGTGCCACGCGCAGCGATGGGCCACCATCCTGCCCGATAAGGAGTGCGGCGTAATTGCATTCGATATCCCACTCCTTGCGCCAGCCGCCGCGGATCGCCGAGAAGTCCAAAGGAAAACTTTGCCAGGCGCGCGAAAGGGGACTGTTCACAAATGGACACTACCTGTGCGCCCTGCTCGTACAGGTAGGCGGCCACGGCCAACAGCAGCGGGCCACTGCCTGCGACGACGACCCGTTTGCCCGGTATCGGCAGGCCAGATTTGACCATGGCCTGCAATCCGCCAGCACCCATAACATTGCGCAGTGTCCAGCCAGGAAAGGGTAAAAAACGTTCGCGCGCGCCGGTTGCGAGGACCAATTTCCGATATCGCAGTTCGTAGCTTCCCGCTTCGGATTCGGCGAGCAATATGCCCGGTCGTGGAGCGTCCAAAACGCGCAGGCGCGGAAGATGAGTCACACCAGCTTGTTGCACTCGGCGATACATGGCAGCCGCAGCGTTTTTCTGTTCGACAGCAAACGACTGGCCGCGCCATATTTGGCCACCCAGGTTCGGATTGTCATCGACGATGCCTACTGTGCCAGCGCCAGCAGCAGCGCTGGCCGCAGCCATGCCCGCTGGCCCGCCGCCTACGATGAGAATGTTGAAGTCCAGGGGACGATCAGCCATTCGTCTGGATCTCCATGCCGGCTGCGCAAATCGTTTGACAGGCCAGACGGTGCGGCACTCCATTCACGGTAACGCGGCATTCGTAGCAGATGCCCATGGCGCACAGTGGACCGCGCTCCTGCTGCTGCACGGAAGTTCTGCAGGCTTCGTCGGCAATCGCCAGCGCGACCGCAACCGTGCAGCCCGCAGGCGCGTCCAACGTCTTTCCATTGATGAGGATGCGAATCGCTGGCTGATCTGGTTTATGCATGGTGCGACTCCAATGCCATCCGCGCTGGCAGGTAAGGTTCGCTGGGAATTTCAGAATCGCGGCCTAAGCATTGATCCACCAGCAGCCGTGCTGTTGCGAGAGCGGTGGTGATGCCCAACCCCTCGTGACCGGTAGCCAGAAAAATCGTGGTGTCCTCCAAGTGTGGCCCAATCAGTGGCAGTTTGTCCGGCGTGGAGGCGCGAAAGCCGGTCCAGGCGCGGACCATCGAAAGGTCTTCCAGTCCTTGCAGATATTGTTGCGCTCTTTGCATCATGCGCCGCAGGATGGCTTGATCTACATCTTTGTGTTCCGCATCGTATTGGCGAGAAGAACCGATCAGCACCTGGCCAGTCTTGCGTGGCTGGACATTGAACGCAACGGAGTCGGCGGTGGAAGACCCAGCGCTCTTGATATAGCCAAGTTCCACCAATTGATGCCGGACAAATCCGGGATAGCGGTCAGTGATGACCAGATGGCCTTTGCGCTTCCTCACTGGCAATCCGGGCGTCAATTCAGGCGACGCCGCACCAGCGGCATTGACGATGATTGGAGAAGCAAGCTTGCTTCCGTCATTACATTCCACGCAACCGTTGCCGATCTTCACGGCAATCTTGCTCAACACCACCGTGCCCAGGCGCATCGCTTGCTCAAGCAGATATCGCGCGGAACACGGCGGATACAGTACCGCGTCCGAAGGCACCAGCAACCCGCCAGCAAGGCCCGGATGTAGGTTCGGCTCCGCCTCCCGCAGCGACTTCGAATCCAAAACTTCCGCTGCAATGCCATGTTGCCGATACACAGCCTGCTTGCGGAAAACCTCGTTCATCTCATCTGGATTCGCCGCCACCCAAATCGTGCCGGTAGTTTCATACTCGGCATCGGCGGGCAGTTGTGGCGCCAGTTCGCGCCATAGCTGTTGAGAATATTTGGTCAGCGCAAGTTGCGCGGGGGAATCATCCATGACCACGATATGCCCCATGCCTGCCGCCGTGGCGCCTCCGCCGATCACGTCGCCTTCCACTACTGCGACGCGCATTCCAGCCTGGGCACATTCCAGCGCGCAGGCCGTGCCTACGATTCCAGCACCGATGATGATGGCATCGTAATTTCCGCTCATGCGATCACGCTCTGGCCCCTAGGCCCATGCAGAAAGGGTCGCGCGCATCGAGGACCAGGTCCGCTTCCGCTGTGATAAATGCAGAGCCGGTGATGCTGGGATAGATCTTGTCATCGCGCACCTCAATGGAACCTTCGAAGACGCTGCCCAGAATGCCTTCCTGACGCCAAATCTGCCCGGGTTGCAGTTTGCCTTCGGCATACAGGCAGGCGAGTTTGGCGCTGGTCCCGGTGCCGCAGGGCGAACGGTCATAGGCTTTGCCCGGACACAAAACAAAATTTCTGCTGTTGGCATTCGGCTGTTGTGGGGGACCAAATAGTTCGATGTGGTCGATCTCTTTTCCATCTGCTCCGGTGATGCCATGGGCCCCTAGCGCCTGACGAATGGCCCATGTGTATGCGGTCAACTCGTCCACGTTCTTCAAGGTCAACCCATGCACAGTATCTTCCACCAGATAAAACCAGTTTCCGCCCCACGCGACATCTCCCGTCACAGTGCCATGTCCTGGTACGTCTACGGACACCTGCCGGGCAATGCGATAGCTGGCAACATTGGCCACTGTGACCTTGCCGCTGTTGTGCAGCGTGGCGCGCACCGCCCCTACGGGAGTCTCAATCCAATGTTCGCCCGGATGGATTTTTCCCATGTGATGAAGTGTTGCCACCAGGCCGATAGTGCCATGGCCGCACATTCCCAGATAGCCCACGTTGTTGAAAAAGATGACGCCAGCCACGCATTTCGCGTCTTCAGGCTGGCAGAGCAGTCCGCCAACGATCACATCGGACCCTCGCGGCTCATTGACCACCGCGGAGCGAAAAGCGTCGTGCTGGCTGCGAAATTTGTCCAGACGCTTGTGCAGCGGCCCCGCGCCGAGGTCGGGACCACCGGCAATCACCAGACGTGTTGGCTCTCCCCCGGTGTGGGAGTCGATGACTCGAACGCGTTTTATGTCAATCATGTGTTATTTAACAATAATCTTAGGTTGTGGATCACTTCCACGACCAACAAGCTTCATCACATGCAATCCCTTATGCCAGTTGTTTTACGACGCTGCGACCCATAGAATCGAAGTTTGACCATGATGGCAGAGAACCCAGCAGGCAAGCCAATTGAAGCGCCCGCCGAGATTACCAACTTGGCATGGCAGAAGACGGAGTTGGCGCGGCACCCGAAGCGTCCTTATCCGATGGACTTTATCCAGTTGCTATTCACGGAGTTCAGCGAAATCCATGGCGATCGCGTCTTTGGCGACGACTATGCGATGGCCTGCGGGATGGCCCGCTTTCACGGGGAGCAGGTGCTGGTCATCGCCAACCTGAAGGGCCGCAGCACGAAGGAGAAGGTGCAGCGCAACTTCGGCATGCCCAATCCCGAAGGCTATCGAAAGGCCCTGCGGGCAATGAAGTTCGCCGAAAAATTCGGTCGACCGATTTTTACGTTCATCGACCTTACCGGAGCGAATCCAGGCCTAGGCGCGGAAGAGCGTGGCCAGGCGGAAGCCATTGCGCGCAACCTGCGCGAGATGGCGCGGTTGCGCGTGCCAGTGATTGCGACCGTTACCGGCGAAGGAGGCTCTGGCGGCGCGCTGGCGCTGGCGGTTGCGGACCGCGTACTGATGCTGGAAAACGCCGTGTACTCGGTCATCTCGCCGGAAGCGTGCGCCTCCATCATGTGGCGCGATGCGACCAAGCGGGCGCTGGCAGCCGATGCACTACGGACGAGTTCAGAAAGCATAATGAAACTGGGATGCGTCGATGCGGTCGTGCCGGAACCTGCCGGAGGCGCGCAAAACGATCCGGAGCAGGCTGCTGCCTTGCTCGATGAGGCGCTCCAGCACCACTTGAGTGAATTGAAAAATACTTCCGTCGACGAGCTGGTGCGCAATCGGCTCTCCAAGTTCCGCAATATTGCACAGTTCTATAGCGAAGGATAGAAGGTGCTCAGAACACGCAGGCCGACAGCATTCGCCGGAAAAGCAATCGCGCGATTTCGCTGCACTTCCGTAGCAATCCAAGGAGTGCGCGCATGAGTCTGCTGCGCGGTCCCGGTCGCGGGCGTGCTTTTCTCCGGTTTCTGCTGGCTGTCGCGTGGCTGGTTATCGCGTATTTTCTTGCCGACAAGTCCGCGCATGGTTTCAGCCGCGGCGAAGCATTTCCCCTGGTCCGCAATCTTTTCGATATTTTTCTTCTCATCGTCGGCTACGGTTACATGGCGCTGGCCTGGGAAGACACCCGCCAACCTTTGAACACCCTGGGCCTCGTCGCCCGGTCAGGCCGCGAGCGCGAGTTTGCTCTGGGCGCAGCTCTAGGCTGGGGGATGGTCACTGCGACGATGCTTGTCATTGCTCTGGGCGGCCATTTTTATGTGCAGATATGGAACTCACCGCACGCCTGGGGTCTGCTGGTCCTGCAAACGCTCACATTGGCTGCTGGCGCGTTGGCGGAAGAGATTGCATTTCGCGGCTACGCGTTTCAAAAACTGGTCCAGGCCATTGGCCCCTTCAGCGCCACCGTTCTTGCGGGAATCATTTTCGGACTGCTGCGCATGGAGACGCCAGGGGCCAGCTCAGCAGCCATGTGGGTAAGCGGAGTTGCTGCCGTGCTGTTGTCCGTCGCGTATCTGCGCACCCGGGCCCTGTGGGTCTGCTGGGGCATCCATTTTGCGTGGCTGGTGAGCATCGGCATCATTTTTGGACAGCCGCTGGCAGGCAGCCGACAAGCATCGAGTGTGATCCAAAGCTACGTGGACGGACCGACATGGTTGACCGGAAGCGAATACGGTCCAGAGGCGAGCCTCGTTACTCTGATTGTGATGCTGATCGGTCTGTATGTTCTGGGGCGCATCACGCGCGATTTGGCGTGGAAATACAATCAACCGGAACTGAAACCTGCTGGCATTGCGATGGACCTGACACATCCAATGCATCCGGCTCCGCCGCCTGTGGCCGCATCCGCGCCTGTCCAACCGGCAATCGTGGGCGGACTGGTGCAGATCGCTCCCTTAGCTGCGCCAGCCAGTCAAGAAACTGCATCTTCGTCATCCCAGGAAGGCGAACAACAAGCAGGGAAGTGAGCAGATCGGGTCGTGTCTTCGTGTAAACTGGAGGAGTAGGTGATACGCGATTGTTCCGGCCCGTTTCAGGGCCGACTTCCCACTTATCTAATGGTTGTTTCTACTTCAGCGTGGAAAGAAACCGCGCGGGTGAAACGCGGAAGATCAAGTCAAGGATCACTCAAAGCTGAAGGAGATTGGAAACGACATGGCCAAGATTGCCAAAACCGGAGATCGCAAGAAAGAAATGGACACCACCAAGAGCACGGATTGTCCGAAGTGTTCCAAGCCAACCCGCATTGTGAAGCGGGTGAAAGACCGTGAGCGCGGCGCGCCGGGCGGAGTTTACATCTCCTGCTCCGCCTGCGAATTCCACGAGAAGCTGTAACTCTCACCCAGGTCATGGTTCACAGAGATCTAAACTCCATTTTTTGCAGGCCGAAGAATGGGGCGCAGTCTGCTACAGCAGCTTGAAGGTCCCATTGTCTTTGATATCAAGTCAATTACAGGCACGCACATGAGACCCAAAGAAGCTATACCAACCGATGAAAATATAAGCCGATAGTGGGACCAAGTATGCAACTGCAATACTTCGTTCATATTGAGAGATGATTCCCATCATGGGAGTTAGGACAGCCCCACCGACGATTGCCATCACAATGATAGATGCGGCGATCTTCGACTGATCACCCAGTTGTTTGATACCCAGAGCGAAGATAGTTGGAAACATGACAGACATGAAGAAACTAGTCGCAAAGATCGCCCACAACCCGATCCAGCCCGGAAAATAAACAGCAATTCCGACCAGAATGACATTGCACACACAGTAAATACCCATCAATCGGCTGGGATGAACAAAGCGCATTAGATATGCGGAAAAGAACCGGCCTATGCCAAAGGCCACCAGAGTTCCCGTCAGCAAATATCCTGCAATTTTTTCCGGTTGATGAGTATATTCCTGGATGTATTGAATGAAATAGCTCCATGTTCCCACCTGCGCTCCGACATAGAGAAACTGGGCAAGAACTGCGAACAAAAAATGTGGGTATCGTACAAGCTGCCATGAACTGCCGCTTGTTTCCTCCGATAGCTGTTTCTCTACATGTAGATCGGGGAACCTGGTCCGAGCGATGAGCAGCGCCCAAAACCACGACACCGCACCCAATATCAAGTAGGGCTTCATTGTTCGCAATATTTCCATTTGAAGGTAGGAATGATATTGGTGCGCGGCCTGTAAGCTGGCAATCTGGCGCGGACTCAATTCAATACCGGAAAAAATAAAGATGGTTCCAATCAGAACACCAGTGACTGCGCCAAGCGGATTGAATGCCTGAGCGAGAGTCAGTCTTCTTTCTGAGGACTCGGGCGCGCCAAGCTGCGCGATAAAAGGATTGGCGGCAGTCTCCAAAAATGAGAGTCCACTGGCAACTACAAATAGTGCGCACAGAAAGAAGAAATACCGGCCAGCGATTGCCGCCGGCCAAAAAAGAAACGATCCGGCGCCAAAAAGAAACAGCCCAGTGATAAACCCAGCTTTATAGCCATACTTCCGCATCAGCAAAGCCGCAGGAATAGCAAAACAAAAGTAACCAAGATAAAAAGCGGACTGCACCAGGCCCGCTTGAAACCTGGTAAGCGTGAAAGACTTCATGAACTGACGGATCAGTACGTCATTCAAGTTATTAGGAACGCCCCAGAGAAAAAAAAGCGCTGTAATCAAAATGAATGGCAGCAGCATGCCTTGTTGAATAAGAGGCTGGCGTTGCGATGTTCGGGCCGTTGCAGCCGAAGTCGTGGTGGAAGGCGGAACGTACACTTCGTCGGCGGAGGGCTTTGGTTCTGGGGCACCCTCGACAGCAATCCTTCCCAGGGCCCTCAGTATCACAGCTTTCACGCATTCGCTCCATGTGCGGGGTTGGGAGCAATGTTGGAAAGCCGATATGCCTCAATCGCGGTTCCACCTAGGACCCGCTCCCGCTCCTCGATAGAAAATGTAGAGATCCACTTGCGGACGAGCTGCATCCATCGGGAATAGCTGCTTGCGAGCAGGCATACGGGCCAGTCAGACCCCATCATGATGCGTCTGGGGCCAAACGCCTGCATGACAATATCGAAGTATGGTTGAAGGTCGGTTTCTGTCCATTTGCTCCAGTTCGCTTCGGTTACAAGTCCAGACAGTTTGCAATAAACATTTTCCCGTTGTGCAAGCGCGCGGAGATTTTTCTTCCATGGAGAAAGCAATTTTTCCGCGATGCGAGGTTTGCCAATATGGTCAAGAACAAAAGTTTGTCGAGGATGGCGATCGACAAACGCAATGACTTGCGGAAGGTGCTTTTCAAATATAAGAATGTCGTAAACCAGACCTTTTTCTCCGAGAAGTTTGACGCCGCGTTGAAAGTCCTCTCCCAGAATAAAGTTTTGGTCCGGCTCATCCTGGATTGCATGACGCAGTCCTCGCAATTTTCGATGGCAACAAAGCTCATCCAGAAGACCTGAAAATACTGGACTGGAGATGGGCGCCCAGCCAACAACTCCGCGAAGGAACGCATACTCTTCGGCGTACTCCAGCAGAGTTTTTGTTTCTTCCATTTTTTGTCGCTCTTGTACCGCGATACAGCCATCCACATGATTTGCGCGAAGTTCGAGTGCAATGTCCGGAGGAAGAAAATCCTGGTGCAGCACGCGCATACGGTCTGTGATCCATGGATAGCCCTGCGGAGAGTAATACCAAAGGTGATGATGAGCGTCGATGCTCTCTGTCATACTGCCGCTCCAATACCACCCAATGCCCGCGGAGATCGGTGCGCTTCGAGTAGATTACTACTGCATGGCTTTCACTGATTCAATGTGATAGAGCGAGTTTCATAAATACTTTTGGCCCGGATCAGTCAAATATCTTCAGGGGCTAAAAGCCCACGATTCTTGAACTTTTTGCGGCATCCGCCGCGGCGGAAAGCCATACCCTGATACAAACTGTATTTGTGAAACACGCTCCAGGCATTCGCACAGGTGTCCGATTTTCTGAACATTCGCACAGCCGTCGAGAAAGATCGTTGCTCCATCCCTCATCCGCGACGCACAACTGATGAAACTATTGGATATGACTTTACTGTATTTCATTGACAAATGGAATGTATCGAGAATAGAAAAACGATGAAGATCAAATTATTGTCGGAACCGCAGCCAATTCGCAGCAGCGGGGTTCGCGCTGTCGATATCGTCGAGCACGCACACCCCCCGGCCCCTCGCAATCCGCGGCCAATCGTCATCATCGGCGCGGGGGGCATCGTGCATGATGCTCATTTGCCCGCGTACCGCAAGGCCGGCTTTCCTGTTGTCTCCCTGGTCGATCCGGACTCCAGCAAAGCCAAGGCATTGGCCCAGCAGTTCGATGTACCGTTCGCTACAGAATCCATCGGCGAAGCAGTCCGTTTTGCTCCCAAAGATCGCATATTCGACATCGCGGTTCCAGCATCGGCGCTCCTGCGGGTTCTTCCGTTGCTGCCAGACGGTGCGGCCGTGCTGCTGCAGAAGCCGATGGGTGAAACGCTGGAAGAGGCCGAGGCGATTCTTGCCCTATGCCGCAACAAGGGACTGGTGGCAGCGGTAAATTTCCAACTGCGATGGGCCCCGGCAATGCTCGGCGCATCCGCGCTTAGCCAGGCTGGGGTACTGGGCACGCTGCACGACATGGAGGTGCAGGTAAACGTGCATCAGCCATGGGAACTTTGGCAGTTTCTATCGACAGCGCCGCGGCTTGAAATTCTCTACCACAGCATTCACTACATCGACCTGGTACGGGCCTGGTTGGGCAATCCTGAGCGGGTCTACGCAAAAACCGTTCGCAGCCCGCGGACACCACACCTGGCCGCCACCAAGAGCGTAATTGTTCTGGACTACGGCGACTGGACGCGCGTTTACATTGCCACGAACCATAGTCACGATTTTACGAAAGGTCTTCAGCGCAGCTATGTGCAGTGGGAGGGAACTGAGGCTGCCGTCCACGCGCAAATGGGCGTCAACCTGAATTACCCTGTCGGCGAGCCAGACTCTCTTGGATATGTAGCGCGCGGCAGTGAGTTGCAGTGGTTGCCGGTTCGGGGCAACTGGTTTCCCGATGCCTTTATGGGATCCATGGGATCGCTGCAAACTTTTGTGGATGGCGCTTCCGAGCATCTTCCTACCAGCGTGGAAGACGCGATCCATACCATGCGTGTGGTTGAAGCGGCGTATCTGTCGAGTGAGCGGGGAGGGGAAGCGCTACCCAAGCACCGAGTCATTGACTGAAGGGAGATTCGATTCGATTCGCGCGCGGCGGGCAACGCTTCCATGTTCCATTCACTCTAACCTTCTGGGAGAAGGTTGACGCGTGCGTGCGGTTTGTAGACACCACCGTTTGCATCAAGACAGTATGTCATTGATTTTAAGAGGACTGGTGCCGAAGAAGGGACTCGAACCCCCACACCCTTGCGAGTACATGGACCTGAACCATGCGCGTCTGCCAATTCCGCCACTTCGGCATAAAAAACGATCCAGCGTGGAACCGCTGAACTCAGCAGCAGTTCTTACTCTTACAAAGACGGCTGATACTGTCAACTTTGTGCTCTAATTCATCGTATATCCGGTCGAAAGTGTACAGTGGGAGTTGTCCAAAAATGCTGTAGATGTGAAGAAAGCGTGGCGAAGTAGAGCACAATGCCTCACAGAGGAAAATCGAGGTTAGTCCAAATGCAGAAAGGTCAGTGCATGTCCGAACCGTTGCCTATCCATCCATCCGCCCCGACGGGCACAATTCCTCCGGAGATGTCCGCGGAGATACGCCGATTGATGCACGATTTGAGCAATGCGCTGGAAGTCGTCCTGCAAGCTGGCTATCTGTTGACGACCACTCGCACCGAAGAGCCGGTAAGGGAATGGATTGGCCTGCTTGACGGGGGAGCCCAGCAGGCACTGGCTGTCCATCGTCAATTGCGCGAATATATCCGGCTACATAGCTAAACGCAACAATTGGACGAGTTCGAGAGAGCGTTGCTTAAGAGGTACGCTAGATGAGCTGCGCATCCATTGTGATTTCTGCCGCCTTCAGCAAGCGTGAAATCGGACAATTAGTTTTTGCAGTGTTGGCAGCAGTATCGAATGCTTCCTTGCTGGCTCCAGGGACCTTGGCCCGCGTTGTCAAATGAATTTTTGTCACCGTCGGACCCACCTCCAGCTTCTCCATCGTCACTTCTGCTGTTGTTTCCAACGATTCTGGAGTCAGTTTTGCGTTGGTCAACTGACCACTCAGCGCCATAGTGAAACAACCAGCGTGGGCCGCGGCAATCAGTTCTTCCGGATTGGTCCCTTTGCCATCTTCAAACCGTGTGTGGAAAGAGTATTGCGTGTCCTTCAGGACGCCGCTTTCTGTAGAAATGGCGCCCTTGCCGTCCTTTAGAGTGCCGTGCCAGATAGCGCTTGCTTTTCGTTGCATATTTCTCTCCCTGGTGGTGGAATTATTCGAGGATGTCGATGAAATTGCGTGCATCCGATCGAAGCTTCAGAATATCAGGCAGATCGTGACGAGTCGAACCGGATGAGAACCATGTTGTTACCTGGAAGGCTGGTTAGTTCGGAGTTCACAGGATGAAATCCAAGCATACGACGAAAGCCATTTCCATGAGTGCAGATGGGGATACAGTATCATCGCCCGAAGTTTCGTCTGCAATGGACAAGAAATCTTCTGTCATTGCAAACAGCAATTCCACGGCTGAAAGCAGACTCCTCTCCGCAAGTGTTCAGCAGGACCATCCCAGCATGTATTGTCCTAATTGCGCGTCCCGGCTGGAAAGCCAGCGATGCAAGCTTATGTGTCGCAGTTGCGGCTATTACATGAGTTGCGCGGACTACTATTGAACTATATCTCGCGCGCTGATGCTGCAAATTCCGCTTGGATACTCTGGCTGACAGTATTTTCGTGACATTCGCGATGCTTTTGATATACAACTGGCGGACATGGCAATAAAGTCGAAGATGCCCGTGAAAACTCCTCCGGTCAGTTTGAAAATCCTGGCGGAATACTTAAACCTGTCCCCCGCAACTGTTTCGCTGGTGATGAATAATGCGCCTGCGGTGCGGTCTATTCCGGAGAGGACGCGGCAGCGCGTGAAGGAAGCCGCCAAAAAACTGAATTACAGGCCGAATATTGTTGCTCGTTCCCTGCGCACGCGACAAAGTTTTTTTATCGGCATTCTTGTCCCGGAACCTGCGGAGGGATATTTTCCCATGATTATGAAAGGCATCGAGCAGCCATTGGTACAGGCTGGATACTTTTCTTTTCTCGTGAGCCACTTGTGGCAGCAGGACCTGATTGAAGAATATCCGCAGATTTTGCTACAGCGGGCGGTCGATGGCCTGGTGCTCATCAACACTCCCTTATTGCAGGAAATTTCTCTGCCTGTCGTGGCAATCCCCGGACATAAACCGATGCCGGGGGCGACCAACATCGTGCTCGATCACGAACAGGCCACGATGCTCGCGCTGCAACATCTCTACGATCTCGGCCATCGCCGCATCGCTTTTATGAAGGGCCCGAGCTTTACACAGGATGTGATGGCGCGCTGGAGCGGCACTCTTCTGGCTGCACAGAGGCTCGGGTTGCCCGTATTGCCGGAACTCTGCATGAATTTTGAGGCTTCTGAGATGGCCCCGGACATGGGCTACCCTATCGTGCGGGACTTGCTTGCGCGCACCCGCGACTTTACCGCCATTTTCTGTTTCAACGACACCACGGCCATTGGCGCTATCCGCGCCATTCGAGACGCCGGTCTGCGTTGCCCAGAGGACATTTCTGTCGTAGGTTTCGACGATATTTTGAGCGCCGCCTACCACACGCCGAGCCTCACTACCATTCGCCAGCCCCTCCGCCAGATGGGAGAGACAGCCGCCGAGGTGCTGCTGCGCCGCATCAAGAACCCTGAAGCGTCTCATCCCGGCGAGATCATGCTGCAACCCGAATTAATTGTCCGCGAATCGACCAGCCGCGCAAGAGAGTTACCCGCCTTCGTCAGTTGACGCAAAATCGCCAATGCACTCACGGAGCGCTCCAGGCGTAGCGAAAAGCCTACTTTCCCGGATTGCGTGAGTGGCGGACAACCCGGAAACTGACTCGCTACCCTGTATCTAAGGCAGATTTACCGATACTGGAATCGAAAATAAGGCGTGTCATTCTGAGGTCGCCGCGCCTGCCCGCCGCGGAGGGGCGACCGAAGAATCCAGAGGGTGATGGCAACGCAACCGAAGCTAATATTCTCTGGATTCTTCACTCCGCTACGCGGAGTTTACCCTGAGCGAAGCCGAAGGGTTCAGAATGACTCTTCTTAACATCCGGCTGCACTAACCATCAATCCGCTCTAGTTCGCCAGTCCAAAGTTGCCTGAGCTGCTGTTATTCCTCGATGCGCTCCTCTGAAGATTCTTCCACTTTTCCAATACAGCCTGCGCTGCCTGATGCACCTGCTGCGCAGCCGCCACTGCCTGTGTCGTTGGCGCAACATCCGCACCCTGCAAAATGTTCATCATCTGCATCGCCGCGGATTGAACGCCCGTGAGTGTGTCGAGATGCAATCCGGCACCATGACCATGTGCGCCGCCAAGCAGCGCTTGCAATGATGAGGAAGCGGGATGCTGCGCCAGCATTTGCTTTGCCTGGTGGAGAGCCGGGACCAATCTCTGAAGATCGTCATACAGCAATTTTGAAAGCGTGAATTGTTGCAACAGTCCGGCTTGCGATGTGGTGACACGCGGGTCCATCTTCAAGGTCAGTGGCTGGGTGTACGTCTTGCCGTCCGCGATGAGTTTTACTGTGTATTTTCCGGGCATGGCCCAGGGAGAGGTCGGCATGGGTGCTGTATCGCGCGGTACTGCCGCGATAGGGTACTGTGGCGCGAGACCAGGCAAGGGCGTGTCGTGCATGTCCCATAGAAAACGATGCATGCCCGGAGCAGCGGAAAGTTTCTTCATCGGGCGCACCCAATACGACGGGATGTCGAGAGACTGCGTATCGCCCAGTCGTTCGAGGGATTCATTCGCTGCGGCGGCGTCGCTGGTATAGCGCCGCACGAGCGCTCCTGTAGAATCGCGAATCTCCAGCGCGACAGGCCCATGCACGGAGGCAGGCAGCAGATAATCCAGGACAGCACCGTCTGGGGGATTTTGTCCTGCCGGTTCGTCCGGCGGTATCGGGGTGTCTGTATTCGTGTCCCAACGCACACGCATGGCTGTTTCTGGCGCGAACAATACAGCCTCCTGTTTCTTCTCCGCCATTTGTAACTGTCGCAGTGGCGTAATGTCATCCAGTATCCAGAACCCGCGTCCATGCGTCGCGGAAACGAGGTCGCTGTTTTTCACCAACAGATCGCGCACGGAGGTTGCGGGCATATTCTGCCGCAAAGTTTGCCAGTGGTCGCCGTTATCGAAGGAAACATACGTTCCCCGCTCCGTTCCCGCGAACAGAAGGCCTCGGGTCTTTGGATCTTCGCGAACGACATTGACGTTTTCATCCGCGGGAATGCCCTGAGCGATTTCACTCCATGTCTTCCCGTCATCCTGCGTGCGATAGATGTGAGGACGCAGATCATCGAGCCGGAGCGTGTTGATCGCCGCATACGCTGTATGAGGATCGGAGTGACTGGCTTCAAGGATCGACACTTTCCGCCATGGCAGCATCGCAGGGGGTGTCACATTCCGCCAATGCCGCGCGCCGTCTACAGTTAGCCATATCAAACCATCATCGGTCCCGGCCCAGATGCGCTGCCCATCCAAAGGAGAAGGCGCAATGGCGTAGATGACGCCGCGCCTTTTCACGGGCTGCGGCACTTGTGCGCTATAGATACCGATGCTGTCCGGCAGCGCGTACGTCTTGCGCGTCAGATCTGGGCTGATCTGCTTCCAGGACGCTCCGCCATCTTTCGAGGCCCACAGGGTGTTCGCTGCAAAGTAAAGGGTGCTGGGATCGGTTGGCGAAAATACGACCGGCTGCGTGCGCACGACACGGTAATCTCCTTGATGCAGAGGGTCCGGAGCGACCTCCTGTACCTGTCCAGTGCGGCGGTCGTAGCGGGTCAACCTGCCGCCAAAAATCAGATTGGGATTTTCAGGATCGGGCGTGACGTAGCCATACTCTTCCGCGCCCACCGGGTGCCAGTCGCGCATCGTGATCTCGCCATCGTTTCCGCGGCTGGCAATGCAGACCGAACCGCTCTCCTGCTGCCCAGCGCAAATGTGATAAGGAAAATCGTTGTCAGCGGCCACGTGATAAAGCTGCGCCGTCGGCTGGTTATACCAGGAACTCCACGTATCGCCGCCATTTACAGTGACGATGCCGCCCTGGTCGCTGACCAGGGCAATGATCTTAGGATTGTTCGGATTGATCCAGATGTTCTGGTAATCGTCTCCGCCGGGCGCGCCGCGAAATCCCGACCAGGTTTTGCCGCCGTCGCTGGATTTCCATGTAACGATGCTGGTGCTGTACATCACATCAGGATTTTTCGGATCGAACTTTGGAACAGGGACATCTCCGCCACCGATGCGCAACGCTGGCCTGGGATCGCTGGTGGCGACATACCAGTGCGAGCCTCCATCGTCCGAACGATAGAGATGGACTGTGCCCTTGATTGCCACCGATGCCAGCAGCTTCCTTGTATCGCTGGGCGCAATCGCCACATAAGCCTGGATGATTCCTTCCGGCAGTCCACCGCTGAGTTGCTTCCATGTCGCGCCACCGTCTGTCGACTTATAAATGCCGCCGCGCGTTCCATTCCACGCTGCGTTTTCCCACGGACCTTCGCGTGCCTCCCAAAGCGCGGCGTAAACGATCTGC
>JAKAYS010000061.1 GCA_021826695.1 Acidobacteriota bacterium
GAAAGAAACAGGAATTACATCCGATGCAAGTCATCTAACCGATGGATTGGGCCCTGGGACTGGAGCTAACCTGCCGATTCCGATTTGACCTATGGCAATCTTAAGTTCCTCTGGTTCCAGAAAAAAATTCCCCCCGGGCGCGGCTTCCTCTTTTCGCATCGCCGCTGGCAGTTTCAAATCGACATGGCCATCCGCAATGCGTGTCGGATAGGTTTGCGCACACATTGGCGATTCCGCAATCCCTTCCATTTGGCCTGTGTGTAGGCATACTTTTCGGGAATGGAGCGGACAAACTACTTTTTCTCCCGAAACGATGCCATCCGCCAATGGGCCTCCGCGATGCGGACATCTATTTTCTGTCGCGAGAAACCGTCCCCCTAGATTGAAGACCGCGATCTCATGGCCATCGATCTGGACTGTGCGGCCCTCGCGCAAAGGAATGTTTTCGCATTGCGTCAAGCGTATCCAACTGCTCGTCTTCATTGTAAATGCCTCCCTATCGGTTCAATCTGCACAAACTGCGTTGGTGTAAACGGTATGTCGCGTTCCAGCCATGCATCGCGCGAGAGCGCCTTCGATTTCCGCAGGCGTTCCAACAAAAGCTGTTTCTCCGAATCCTGCGCATAGACGGTCTCTTTTCTTACTTTTTCTATCCCGACGCGTTCCACAAAGTCATACGTCCGCTCCAGGTAGTTGGCCTGCTCGCGGTAGTATTGGAAAAAGATTGCCGCAGCTTGCAACGCTTTCTCCGTCGTTTCCACCGTGATGAGCAGGTCGGCTTTGCGAACATGCTTGCCTGCCGCGCCGCCGACAACGACTTGCCAGCTTCCCTCCTGCCCGATGAGTCCAATGTCCTTCACCGTTGCCTCCGCGCAATTGCGCGGGCAGCCGACGACACCCATCTTGACCTTGTGCGGCGTAAAGAGATTTTCCAGGCGGCGCTCCAATTCGATTCCGGCTGCCGTGGAATCCTGAACACCGAAGCGGCAAAACTCCGTGCCCACGCAGGTCTTTACCATGCGTACACCTTTGGTATAGGCCTGTCCGGAGGGCATCCCTAAGTCCGCCCATATTGAGGGTAGGTCCGATTTTTTAACACCCAACAGATCGATGCGCTGGCTGCCTGTGACCTTCACCATGCGGACGTTGTACTTGTCGGCGGCATCGGCAATGCGGCGCAACTCGTCCGCGGTGGTCACTCCGCCGCGCATGCGCGGCACAACGGAGAAGGTGCCATCTTTCTGGATGTTCGCGTGGACGCGATCGTTGATGAAACGCGCGGAGCGGTCCTCCTTGTAGTCTCCGCACGACACCACGTCCAACAAATAACTGAGCGCCGGTTTGCAGACCTCGCATCCGACGCCGTTGCCATAAATTTCAAGCACCTCGCCAACAGAACTGAGCTGCTGGCCACGTATCATCTCTTTCAGCGTATTTTCCGCAAAAGGGACGCACTTGCAGAGCACGGTTTTTGCTTCTTCCTCAAACTCCGGAACTACGCTTTTGAGCAATTGCTGGCACAGCGCCGTGCAGCTTCCACATCCGGTGGAGGCGCGCGTCGTTTCTTTAAGCTGCGCCAGCGTGCAAACGCCGTTTTGATGAATGCTCTCGATAATAGAGCCTTTGGTGACGCCCATGCAGCCGCATACCGTTTCGCTGTCCGCCATCTTGGCGATACCTATTCCGGCATCTTCCGCAGGAGGCGGAAAGAGAAGATGCCGACGCAACTGGGACAGGTCCTTGCCGGAGCGCAACCAGTCCAGATAACGCGGGCTATCGGCGGTATCGCCGACGAGGATAAAACCTGCAAGACGTCCCTCGCGGAGAGTCAACTTCTTGTACAGGCCCAGCGCTGGGTCCTCGAAACGAACAGCTTCACAGCCAGGAGTTTTCTCGTCCCAGCTACCGGCAGAGAAAACTTCCACCCCCATGATCTTGAGTTTGGCGGCGGGGACGCTCGACTCAAAGCCCGCACCGCGATTGCCAGTGATGGTAGCGGCGAGTACTTTTCCCTGTTCCAGCAACGGAGCAACCAGTCCATAGCAGACGCCGCGATGCTCGACACATTCGCCCACGGCAAAAATGTTCGGATGGGAGGTTTCCATGTGGTCGTTGACAACGATGCCGCGATTCACTTGCAGCCCTGCCTGCTTGGCAAGTTCCGCGTTGGGGCGAATGCCTGCGGCGATAACCACCAGCTCGGCATCGAGATTGCTTCCGTCTTTGAATGCGATGCCTTGTACCTTTCCATTCCCAAGAATGGCGGCAGTGCTGCGGCCAAGCAAAACCTTGGTGCCAAGGGCCTCGATCTGGGCCTTCAGAAATGCACCGCCCGTCGCGTCGAGTTGGCGCTCCATCAGCGTGTCCATCAGGTGGATGACGGTCACATCGCAGCCCCGCACCTGAAGTCCGCGAGCGGCCTCCAGGCCCAGCAGTCCGCCGCCAATCACTGCTGTTTTCAGTCCTGGACGCGCGCGCTGGAGCAGGGAGTGCGTATCCTGCAAGGTCCGAAAGACGAAGACCCCGTCCCGCTTGACGCCTTCAATCGGCGGAATCAGCGGAGAACTTCCAGTTGCGAGAATCAGCTTGTCGAATGGCGTGATGCTGCCGTCGTCCCCGGCGACGATCTTCAGCACAGGGTCAATGGCTGTGATGCGTACTCCGAGATGCAGCTTGATTCCGTGCCGCTGATACCAATCGAGATCGTTCAGAATGATCTCGTCGGCCACCTTTTCACCAGCGAGTACCGACGAAAGGAGAATGCGGTTGTAGTTGGCGTGCGTCTCATCTCCGAAAATGGTGATGTCGAACGGAGTGGCGTGTTTGAGTATCTGCTCCACGCAGCCAATGCCGGCCATGCCGTTGCCGATGACGACTAGCCTTTCCATGCTGCTCCTTCTGCCTGCATACCTGTTGAGCAAACAACCTGCATGAGAGATGGAGCTTGCGGGTACAACTGTAGCGTGGGCCAATTCCAATGCCGAAAAGACAATTTCATAGCATTTGCTCCTAGAAAACGATGGCCCTGTCGGATGTACGGAAATCCGACAGCAGCGGTGAACATGCTGTGTACAACAGCAGCGTTCATTCGCTCATCGTGGAGCTTATGTCAGTAAAAGGAATTGAGGAACACGGCACGGTGTTCGGGAAGCTTATCTTAAACTTCAACTACAAAAAATCGATTCGCAAATCAAAAAGCGTTCATGGCTTTTATGCTTCGCAAATTTCAATGCCGGTAAGGACACTATATGGCCAGATGCGCTGGGAATCAAGCACAACATTGCAGGACTCCGGCGCGCGGCGCGAGAACGTTGCGTTTTCAGCGCGTTGCCAGCTTGAATTTCCAAATCCAACTGACTAGAGCTATTTCCTGCTGTTCTTCTGCGGCACGCCCCAGCGATACACCATCTCCACGTAGCCAAACTGGGCATTGCGGTCAACGGGATAGATGGACGCGATGACACTCTTACCCGAGGCATACGCGTAGTAGAAATTCAGGGCCACGGTCTTCGTCGCCTGCCAATCGGCGCTGACATCGGCAACGGTTGCAAATGAGGAATGCCCGCTGCTGGGGCGTCCCACGTAGCCGAAGACTTTGTTGTCAAAGGCCCCGCCACCCAGATACCAAAGGTCATTTTTCGAAGCCAGTTGCAGCCAGTGAAGATCGCCGCGCACTTCCACTCGCTTGGCTGGATTGTCGATGAACTGTACGAACTGGTCTTTGTTGTCCATCAAGTTGTAGAAGGGGAAACGCGCATAGATTCGTGGGGTCGGCAGCACTTGAAAAAATGTATTGTGCCGGTTGTCCGCTGGATGGTTGTCGCCGCTTCCAAGAAACCATCCTCCACGCAGCCAGGGAGCGGTCGCAACCTTGGTCAGCCGATAGCCTCCCTCGACTGCGGCAGCACCCGCGCTGTCGTTTTGCGTTCCCCAGTTGCCATTTTGCAGCACGCCCCAGAACAGAATATCCATTTGCCCCGGACCGGCTGGAATGGTGGTGATGAAGTTGCCGCCATACGTGCCGAGTCGAATGTTTTTGTGGTCTGCCTGGCGCGCGGGCAGTGGGCGGTTGTCGATCTTCAAGATGCCGGTACGCCCGTCATGATAGCCGAGACCGAAAAAACGCCACAAAAAATGCCGGTTGAATTGATATTTGCTGAAGGCGAGATACTGGATATCGACATTCAGTTCAGGATTGCCGTTTACGTTGTAGACGCCCTGGTCCGCGCGCCCGGCCATCCCTGTCAGGTCCCATGTTCCGGAGCCGTAATGACCATCGACGCCATCAAAGCTGCGTTGGGCATCGGAGAACCCGAAGTTGCCAATCAATCGGTGGGCGATGCGGTTGGTTTGCAGCCAACTGAGCGTCGGATTTACAGGTTGTGTCTCCAGTCCATCGATGAACTCGAATCGACCGAGCCGCAGATTTTTATCGGCGCCACGGAAGTGATACCGCAAAAATCCTTGTTTCAAAAACGCGGCCGCAGGATCGGTATTGTTCCCATTCGATGCGTAGTACGTTGCCCCGAGACCAAGTTGGCCCTGCGCCAGGACTGGTGATACGGCGTCGTTTGGCAAACCCAGCAGCGCGGGCTGTGCAAGCTCCAGCGCCCAGTCCCAATGGCGAACGCGTTGCGCCACACCGAGACGCACCAGGGATTCGACGTAGCTGTAAGTTTCCGATTGTGGCGGCGCGGCGAACCACTGCGACGTAACGACACGGGTACGATCATAGATGGAGGTACTGACTGGCAGACCACGAGAAGATGTCGATTGCGCGTGAGCAAGCCCTGCGGATGCAATAGCCAAGATGGCTGCAAACAATGAAGAAAGTTTCATGTGCGCTGTGTCCTCACAAAAATGTAAAGGGATTCCATCCACTCGCAACGTAGCGAGGCGATGGTATGAGAAAGGTCGGAAATCGACGATTCAATGGCTGGCGCACAGCATGGGCGCAGTGCATTTACAGGAGAAATTCAGATAGCTCAGACGATGAGCCGGTAAGGGCAGAATGCTGGGCCGAGCAGGAACACGGCGGGGTGTCGATGCGAAAGACTCGGTGTGCTAGGAATATCACAGTAGTCTTTCCACCTACAAATAATTTTCCCTGTGGACCGAAACATTACTATTGCAACATGGAGAAATACCCATGCCTCTCCTTCCAATCTTTCTAAAACTCGCTGGAAGACGGTGCCTCGTCGTGGGCGCTGGAAACGTCGCGCAAGAAAAAATCGCTAGCCTGTTGCATGCCGAGGCCGATCTCACCGTGGTCTCGCCGGAAGCCTTGCAGGAGATTCGAGGCAATGCGCAGGCAGGCCGGTTGCGCTGGGAGCAGCGCGTTTTTGCGCCGGAAGATTTGAATGGCATGTTCCTTGTCATCACGGCAACGTCCTCGCCAGAAGTCAATCGGCAAGTGTATTTGCTCGCCGCCGAGCGCAATATACTTTGCAACTCTGTGGACGACCCGCCGAACTGCGATTTTTATTTTCCTTCGCTGGTGGAACGTGGAGACTTGCAGATTGCGATCTCTACCGCTGGGGAAAGCCCGGCGCTCGCGCAGCGTTTACGTAGGGAGATCGATGCGCTGCTCGCACCCGACCTCGGCGCATGGCTCGGCCAGCTAGGGGAACTTCGCCGCGATATTTTGCAGAGATACGTTCCAGGCGACTCGCGCAAGATGCTGCTTCACGAGCTCGCCTGCCGGTCACTGTGCGAGCTTCCGGATTGCCCCTCGCGACAGCTCGTTCGCGCCGCGGCGCTGGATCGGCGTGACGAAAGCTCATAAGAAACTTTCTGCTTGGCGTCGTGGAAATTCTCCAGCTTCAAACCACTCTGTGCTACGCTCGGTATAGATAGTTGTCATGCAGCGCATGCGCGCTTCTTCCGGCACCAGGTCTGTGCCATCTCAATCCACACAATACCCCAAGGAAACCTTGCCGTTTCCACTTTTGTTTTTTAGGTATGTCTCGCTACAGCCTGAAGCATAAGCCATTCTCCGTGGAGAATTTTGCACGGAACACGGCAGTCGGTCTGAACTGAGGAAACTATCTTGTCTTTGCCATTGTTAGAGCGTGCCCGTGAGGGCGGCACTGCATTCGTGCTCCTGTCCAACGGAGAGGATTTTTTGCGCGGCGGGACCGACCCGGCTTCATGCCAAATTCCCTTGGCCAACGAAGCACGCATCCCAGCGCGTTTACCGGGCGAAGGTGAGCAGTATCGCTTTCACTTCGACATGACAGAATGCATCGGCTGCCAATGCTGCGTCGTGGCCTGCAATGAGCAGAACGGCAACCCGGCGGATATTCATTGGCGACGCGTTGGGGAAATCGATGGTGGCTCGTATCCGGACACATGGCGTTCCTACCTTTCCATGGGCTGCAATCACTGTCTGGAACCTACCTGCATGGAAGGCTGTCCGGTGGAGGCCTTCACAAAAGACCCAGCCACGGGCCTGGTCCTGCACAGTGAAGATGCCTGCATCGGCTGCCAATATTGCACATGGAATTGCTCTTACGGAGTTCCGCAATTCAACGCCGAACGTGGCGTCGTGGGCAAATGCGATATGTGTCACGGAAGGCTTGCAGAGGGACGTGAGCCCGCGTGCGTCCATGCGTGCCCTGAGGGCGCAATTGCCATCGAGATTGTCAATATCGCCCAGTGGATCATGATTTTTTGCATTTACCATGCGCGCAAAGTTATATAGGTCCATGCGTCGGTTCGTAAATGCTGGCGAAAAATTTGCATTCCTGAAAAGTTATCCGTATAGTCAAGGAATTCCTATGACCCTGCGCGGACAAATGCGTTGCATGTGTTGCATGTCGCTCGACATGTGTATCCGCCGCCAGCGTGGGAAGCCCGATTGACCGTTCAATGACCTAAAGGTCGGACATTCACATCAACCCACGCGCTGGAAATCCAGTACGTGGGTTTTTTATTTTCCCGGAGAAATTCTTCTGATGAACACTGCAATCTCTCTCGACGCAACCAGTCGGACTCCCGCCATTTCGCAGCGCGTGTTGAACCATCTCCAGGCGCTGGAGGCGGAGAGCATTTTTATTTTTCGAGAAGCCATGGCGGAATTTTCCAATCCCGTCATGCTGTATTCCATCGGCAAGGACTCCTCCGTGCTGGTGCGTCTTGCACAAAAAGCATTCTTTCCAGGCAAGATTCCTTTTCCGCTGCTGCATGTCGATACCAGTTATAAATTTCCCGAGATGATTGCATTTCGCGACACCTTCACGCGCGACATTGGGGCAAAGTTGATTGTGCATCAGAACCGAAAAGCGCTCGATGAGGGGGCCAGTCCGGTTACGCTGGGAACGCAAAACTGCTGCGGCTTCCTGAAGACCCGCGCCCTGCTGGATGCGCTGGAGGCAGGTGGATTCAACGCCGCCTTCGGTGGCGCGCGACGCGATGAAGAAAAATCGCGCGCCAAAGAACGCATCTATTCCTTTCGAGATCCCGCTGGGCAATGGGACCCAAAAAATCAGCGCCCGGAGCTATGGAACCTTTACAACTCCCGCCTGCGCAAAGGAGAAAGCATCCGCGTCTTTCCCCTGTCGAACTGGACGGAGTTGGACATCTGGCTATACATCTATGCCGAACAGATTCCACTGGTGCCGCTCTACTATGCGCAAGAACGCGATGCCGTTCTGCGAGGGCAATCGATCATTCTGAAATATAAAAATACCCCGCTATTGCCGGGCGAACAGGTACGGCGCATCCAGTGCCGTATGCGCTCTTTAGGCTGCCTTCCGTGCACCGGCGCCATCCGTTCGGACGCCGATACGGTGCCGAAAATCATTGAGGAGTTGATTGCCTTTCGGCGCTCGGAACGCGAAAATCGCGTGATCGATCATGACGAAGAAGGTTCCATGGAAGTAAAGAAACGCGAGGGATATTTCTAATGGCGACGACGACCTTTGATGCAATTCCCTCTGTAGCATTCCAGACATTTCTGGATGAACATCTTGAGCGAGAACTGCTTCGCTTTACGACTGCTGGCAGCGTGGATGACGGCAAGTCGACGCTGATTGGTCGTCTGCTGCACGACACAAAAACCGTGTATGAAGACCAGTTGGCGTCGATTCGACAGAGCAAGATCAACCGCGCGGCAGGCCCCATCGATTTCTCGCTACTCACCGATGGGCTGCGCGCAGAGCGGGAGCAAGGCATCACCATCGATGTTGCCTATCGGTACTTCTCCACTTCGCGTAGAAAATTCATCATCGCGGATACGCCGGGCCACGAGCAGTACACGCGCAACATGGCCACCGGCGCATCGACTGCCGATCTCGCCATTGTGTTGATCGACGGCAGCAAGGGTCTGTTGGACCAGTCGCGTCGCCATGCGTCCATCGCTGCGTTGCTGGGTATTCCGCACGTGGTCGCCGCTATCAACAAAATGGACCTGGTGGAATATGACGAATCCATCTACAAAAAAATCTGTGCCGACTTCCTTGAGCTGACGGACCGCCTGGGGCTGCGCAGCGTGCAGATGGTCCCCATCAGCGCTTTGAAGGGCGACAACATCGTTGCGCGCAGCAGCCGCACAGCGTGGTATCAAGGGCCAACGCTGCTCGAGCATCTGGAGACCGTTCCGCTGGACAGGCTCTCTCATGGTGAAGATGGAGATCAGGAACACTTGCGATTTCCCGTGCAGTTGGTGGTCCGCCCGGATGCCAATTTTCGTGGCTTTGCTGGGCAAGTGGCGCGTGGCGTCCTGCGGGCCGGCGATGAGGTCCTGGCGCTGCCGTCAGGCAGGCGCACGCGTGTCGCATCGATCGTTACCTACGATGGAAACCTGACAGAAGCCTTTGCCCCGATGCCAGTCACAGTGCAGTTGGAAGATGAAATTGATCTTAGCCGGGGTGAGATGCTGGTTTCGCCGGAAACACCGCCCTACGTGTCGCGCAACTTTCGCGGCAAGGTCATCTGGCTTCATGAACAGCCACTCCAGAAAGGCCGCGTCTATCTCGCGAAGCACACATCGCGCATGGCCCGCGTGCAGGCCATTGCCATCCATTTTCGAGTGGACATGCACACTCTGGCGGAGTTGCCGACCGAGCACTTGGAGATGAACGACATCGCATCCGTCGATTTCAATTCCAACGTGCCGCTGATGTTCGATCGTTATGCCGTGAATCGCGCGCTGGGCAGCCTGATCCTGATTGACCCCGTGACGAACGCCACCGTTGGCGCTGTCATGCTGGAGCGCGACCTTGGCGATGAGTCGAGCGAACCTGCCGCTGCGCCTGCTATCCAGAATTATCCGCTCGTCCTGACACCTGCGTTCCACAGGTCGAACGCGAATGTTCTGGACGTACTGCGGGACCGCAGCATTCCTTTTGTATCGCTGGATGATCCCCATATTACTGCTCCCGGAATCCCGAGCGCGGTCCGCGTCGCCCAACACGCCGGTCTGGTCACTGTATGTTCGCGGGATGCTGTCACTCCACAAATCGAGCGGGAAATTCAACAATTTCTTCCGCGCGATTATTGGATCGAAGTGGGCGAAAGCCCCACTGCAACAGAAAAGCTTGTTCTGGCGTTCGAAAAAATCCTGTATGCCGACAAAAGTGAGAAACAGCAATGAATCTTCTGAACATCGCGGAGCAGATCGAAGAACACACCGCAGAAGGACTCGTGGACGCTCTCGTGCGCGAATCCAACGGCGCAGCGGCCTGCCTAACCAGTAGCTTACAAGCGGAAGACATGGTCGTCTTGCATATGCTGCGGCAGTACGCGCCACAAATTCCAGTGATCTTTCTCGACACTGGATACCACTTCGCGGAAACCTATGCGTATCGCGATCATATGGTGCGCGAGTGGGCGATCAACCTGAAAAATGTGGTTCCGGAAACGACCGTCGCGCAGCATGAAGGCTCGTTTGGCAAGTTGTATCTTGTCCAACCAACGCAGTGTTGCCAGATGCGCAAGGTTGATCCACTGTTCCGCAGTCTTGAGTCGTACGACATCTGGTACACAGGATTGCGCCGCGAACAATCTCCGACGCGCGTCAACTTAAAAAAGGTTGAGGAACATAAGCTGCCGAGCGGGAAAGTATTGCAGAAGGTCAGCCCGCTCGCGGACTGGAAGTGGCAGAAGGTTTGGGACTATATAAATGCGAATAATATTCCATATCTACCGCTCTACGACAGAGGCTATCGCAGCATCGGGTGCGAGCCGTGTACGCAGCAATCGCTCGATCCGAATAATCCTCGCGCTGGCCGCTGGGGCGGCAAGAAACTGGAATGCGGAATTCATACCCCGTCGTGTTCGATGGACTGATTGGCCGTACTCTTCGAGTTACGCCGAGTCCTTTATCTCTTCGGAGAAAGGCTTTACGGGAACCGGGGCCGGGACAACGGACATTCTCCAACGCGAGGGGCAAAGCGCTTCGGATAAGTTTGTTTCGCTCATTGCCGGATGCGCGGGTTGACGATCGCGTAGAGAGCATCGGTCAGGAGATTTACCAAAACATACGTCAGGCCAATCGCCAAAATACAGCCTTGCACCAGGGGATAATCACGATTGGAAATCGCCGCAATAGTCAGGCGGCCAATTCCTGGCCAGGAAAAAATCGTCTCGGTCACAATCGCGCCAGCCAGCAAAGTACCAAACTGCAAGCCAAGGACGGTCAACAGCGGGATCATGGCATTGGGCAGCGCGTGGCGATACACCACGGCCCGCTCCGAAAGCCCCTTGGCGCGCGCGGTGCGAATATAGTCCTGACCTAGCTCCTCCAGCATGGAGGTACGCACCATGCGCGTCAAAATTGCTGCCAGCGCGGTCCCCATGGTTATTGTAGGCAATACGTAATGGGGCCACGAGCCAGTTCCCGAGACCGGAAGCCACCCCAATAAAATACCGAAAATTAAAATCAGGATCGGTCCCAGCGTAAAACTGGGAAACGAAACTCCAAACAAGCTGACAACGCCCAGGCTTTGGTCCTGCCACTTTCCACGATGCCGCGCCGACGCAATCCCCGCCGGAAGAGACAGAAGAATTGCCAAAAGAATTGCCGGAATCGCCAGTTCCAGCGTGTACGGATATCGCGACAATATCAGCCGCGTCACTGGCATATTCAACCGAATGGAATAGCCAAGGTTCCCATGCAGCACGCCGTTCCAATAATGGACATACTGTGTGCCGAGCGGCACATCCAACCCATACGCATGGCGCAAAGCACCAATGTCCGAGGCTGTCGCTCCCTCACCCAGCATCTGCTCCACCGGATCGCCCGGCACAAGATGAATCAGAAAAAAAATGAGCGACACCACAACCCATAAGACAGGCAGCAGGAGCAACATACGTTTCAAAATGGTTCGCCATGCAGATTTCATGCGGACCTGTTCGCCTCATCTTTCCCCGACAATTTGCTCCCCGCTTCGTTTACTTTCGACAGTAGCAGAATCTTTGGCATCGGGAGTGGCAGGCATTTCCGGCTCGACACGCACACGAGTAATGCGCCGGTTCTCCATCGAGACCACGGTAAATCTGCGTCCGTCATGCACAATAAAATCTCCTACGACCGGAATTTTCTGCATGTGCACCAGGAGAAAACCTGCCAGAGTCTCCACGCCACCATCGTGCGGAAGATGCCAGCCCATCTGCGTTTCCAGATCGAGCAGGGTCACATTGCCCTCCAGCACCACAGTACCGGAGGACAATTTCTGCATGGAGCTGTCGTGTATGTCGAATTCATCCTCCATCTCCCCGACGATCTGTTCCAGCGCATCTTCCACAGTCACCAGGCCGGTAACCGAGCCGAACTCATCTACCACGATGGCCAGATGCCGCCTGCGGGTTTGAAATTCTGTCAGCAGCTCGGAGACACCTTTTGTCTCCGGGACCACAATCACGTCATGCATCAGATGACTTAGACGGAGTTCCTGGTCGCCGTGCAGAAAGGATGCCTGCGGTGTGGCCTGCACGATAGCGCGAAAGTGCATCATGCGCGCCAGGTCCTTGGCATAGACCACGCCGACAATGTGCTCCGGGCCTCGCGCTGGATCGAAAACCGGCACGCGCGAACGTTGAATCTGCGTGATGCGAGCGTTGGCTTCGGCAAGAGGAAGGTCCGCGGGCAAAGAAAAAATCTTCTGCCGTGGCGTCATGATTTCGCGAACCGCGATGGTGTCCAAATCCAGCACGCGATGAATAATCATCTCCTGTTTTTCCGGCAGCAGACCCGTGTGTCGCGTCGCCGTGGTGATCAGTTTCAATTCTTCCAGAGAATGCACGCTGCCCTCTGGCACGCGCGATAGCCGGAACAATCGCAGTACAATTTCCGCGGAGGCATTCATCAGGCGGACTGCTGGGCGCGTCACGCGCATGAAAACATCGATGGGCCCTGCCATTGCCAGCGCCATTTTTTCTCCCTGGCGCAACGCCAGCGACTTTGGCACCAGCTCGCCGAACAATACTTCCAAATAGGTAATTAAACAAAAGGCCAGCATGGCCGATAACAAGTTGCCATACAATCGCGCCTGAGGCAGCATCGAAAACCATGGCTGCAAAAAACGCGCAACAAAGGGTTCTCCCAGCCAGCCAAGCGTCAGGCTGGCCAGTGTGACGCCGATCTGCACGGTAGGCAGAAATTCATCCAGATTCGCCTGCAAATTCGCCACGATTCGCGCACCCGCGCGCTTCTGCTCAATCAGTTGCTGGACACGCGTCCGGCGCAGAGAAACCAGGGCAAACTCCGCAGCAACAAAAAACGCATTGCACAAAATCAACGCCACGATGGCGACGGCCCGAAATAGCGGCAACGTAGGCATTTGCCTCAAAGTCTAGCAGGCATTGCTTCTTCGGAAGTGGCGACGTAGTATATCCGCGACGCATTTCTGGAACTATTAGCAAGAATCTCTCGTATCTCTTCCTGATCGGGCAGTGAATTTTCCCATAGCCCAGTATCGAAGGAGTTTTCTATATGCGCGCTCTCTCCGCAGTTCTTACCACGCTCACTCTCATCTGTGCCACCACGTTTGCCTTTGCAGCGGACTTCAGCTTCCAGCGCTCCTTGACCGCCAACGGGACGGTTGCGTTGGATGTCTGCACCAATTCTGGCCAGATCCATGTGTATGGAGTGGATGGAAATACCATTCATATCTCCGGGAAGATCCATAGCAGTAGCTGGAATATGTTCGGAAGCTCCGATGATATGAAGCAAATCGCCGCCAAGCCGCCGATTCAACAGAATGGCAACGCCATCCAGGTCGGAGATCGCGACACCTGCGGCGGCCACTTGTTCCACAACATCGCCATCGACTACGAGATTTCCATTCCTAAAAATGCGACCGTCAAAGCCGACACCGGATCGGGCGATATCCACGTGGAAACAATCAGCGGATTCCTGCACGCCGACACCGGCAGCGGTGGTATTCGCGCGAAAGACATCGGCACCGACTCCAAACTGGAAACCGGTTCTGGCAGCATAAACGTGCAGGGTGCGCAGGGGACATTAAAAGCACAAACCGGCTCTGGCAGTGTGGACATTCGCGATTCGCAAGTCACCGATGCAAAACTGGAAACAGGTTCGGGAAGTATTACAGCCGCTGCTGTTCATGGCGGTCTGAAAGCCAACACCGGCTCGGGCAGCCTCACCATAGCGGGGCAGCCAACTTCGGACTGGAAGCTTGAAACGGGTTCCGGCTCCATCCACTTTCATGCGGACCCGAATGCAAAGTTCACCCTGGATGCAGAGAGCGGTTCCGGCAGCATTGACTCGAAATTGCCAATCACCGTATCCGGCCACATCTCTCATGGCGTGCTGCGAGGACCAGTCAACGGCGGCGGCCCGGTTGTCAAGATGTTTACCGGTTCGGGCGATATCGACTTAGAGTAGGGCCGGCGGAGTCATTCTGAACGGAGGTCGCCGTGGGTCGCCGCGGCGACGAGTGAAGAATCCAGAGTAAATTCGCATGGGTAAGCGCCGCCATCACCCTCTGGATTCTTCGCTGCGCTCAGAATGACGATCTCTATCGCGAGCGAAACTCGAGAGCGACCCGCATATCGCTTAGAGTAAAAACATGGTTTATGTCCTGCGCAAAATTCCCGCCGAACAACTGCGGCTGATTGTTTTCGATCTTGATGGAACACTGATCGACTCGCGTGCCGACCTCTCGCAGTCCGTCAACGCAACACTGCGCCATTTTCATCGGCATGAATTGCCAGAGGACGTGATCGCCACTTACATCGGCGACGGCGCGGGGATGCTGGTGCGGCGCGCCCTTGGCGACCCCGACGACGACGCGCTAATCGAAGAGGCGGTCACATACTTTCTCTCCTTCTATCGCGAGCACAAGCTGGACAACACTTACGTCTATCAAGGTGTGCTCCCATTGTTGGAAGCGCTGCGCTATCACCCGCGACAGCCAATGATCGCCGTCTTAAGCAACAAGCCTGTCGGGCCTTCGCGCGCGATTTGCGAAGCCCTGGGGCTGGCGGAAGGCATGTTCCGCATCTACGGCGGCGACAGCTTCAAGACGAAAAAGCCGGACGCTCTTGGATTGGAGACCCTGTTGCGCGAAGCCCAGGTTGCGCCTGATCAGGCCGTGATGATTGGCGATTCGGACATCGACATTCTGACCGCGCAAAATGCGGGGACATTTTCCATTGGCTGCAGCTACGGCCTTTCGCCGCACTCGCTCGAAGTGGCGCCGCCGGACGTGCTGATTCACAAACCATCCGATCTGATGCCGCTGCTGGGATGTTCGGCCATTTAGAGTCGTGCTCTCCCACCCTTTGCGCAAAGTACCCACAAAGGATGGGGAACCCCAAGTTTTGTCAACATTCGACCTGAAAATGCATCAGAGAGAGATCCCCTGTTTCCACGGGATAAAATCGTTCTGCTGTCTTATTTCCGCTTTGGTCTGCTTCTCTCCGCTTGCTACCTGAAGGATGAATTCCAGAATCGCTTCTCCAGATTCCTGAATGGTTTTTTCGCCTGTAACGATCTGGCCGCAGTCGAAGTCGATGATGTCCGACATGCGTTTTGCCAGGGTCGAATTCGTCGACAGCTTCATCACAGGGGCAATGGGGTTTCCAGTTGGGGTTCCCAGTCCCGTGGTGAACAGGACAATGTTCGCGCCAGCGCCGACCTGTCCGGTCACTGCCTCTACATCGTTTCCCGGAGTGCATAAGAGGCTCAGGCCAGGACGGGTCGCGTACTCTGGATAATCGAGAACATCGACCACCGGTGAAGTGCCGCCTTTCTTGACCGCGCCAGCCGACTTCATGGCGTCCGTAATGATCCCGTCTTTGATATTGCCTGGCGAGGGGTTCATATCGAATCCGGTCCCAATTGCTTCCGCGCGCGCTGCATAGTCCTTCATCAGTTGGCCAAAACGGTCCGCCATAGCGCTCGTCACGCAACGATCAATCAGGTCCTGCTCGACGCCGCAAAGCTCAGGGAATTCCGACAGAATGCTGCGTCCGCCCAGCGCTGCAAGCAAATCGGACACATGGCCGATGGCCGGATTCGCCGTGATCCCGGAAAATCCATCCGATCCGCCACACTTCAGGCCCACGGCAAGTTGCGAAATCGGCGCGGGCGCGCGATGGAGTTTATTTGCGTCGATCAATCCAAGAAATGTTTCCCGTATGGCACGGGACAGCATCGAGGATTCCAGTCCACTCGCTTGTTGATCGAAAATTAAAAGCGGCTTCTTGAAGTCTGGGTCTCGCCTGGCAATCTCCTCCCGCAACATGGAAATCTGCGCATTCTGACAGCCCAGACTTAAAATTGTGGCTCCAGCAACGTTCGGATGATGGATATATCCGGCAATCAGAGCGCATAGTGTGCGCGCATCTTCGCGGGTCCCGCCACAGCCGCCTTCATGCAGCAGAAACTTGATGCCGTCTACATTGGAAAATAGTTTGCGATGGTCCGGTGCAACTTCGTCTTGAACTGGCGAATAGCTCCGGATTTGTTCGATGTTCCCTTGCGTGTAAAGAGCAGCGAGTTCCGCAACCTGACGTCCGTAAGCCCCACTCGAAGCAAACCCCAGGCCGTGCCCGAATGCCTCCTGAAGCTTACGGACATTGCCGTTTTCGCAGAATACCAACGGGACCACCAACCAGTAATTGCGCGTGCCGACCTGTCCATCGGCCCGGAGGTATCCGGAAAATGTCTTTCCCTGCCAGCGGGAAACGTCGGGAGCAGACCACGCAAAGTTTTTGGTTTTCGCATGGAAGTCAGTCGCCTGATGGCGCACATTCGATGTGCCAATCAACTCTCCGGCACGGATCTGCCGGCAAGCCTTCCCTACCAGTACTCCATACATAACGACTGGGTCCCCGACGGCAAAGTCGCGCAGAGCGAATTTATGTTTGACGGGAACATCGGAGATGAGTGTGTATGTTCGGTTGGCAATTCCAACTTTATCTCCTGCGGACAAGTTAACAATCGCAACAGCGATATTGTCCGTGGGATCGAGTTCTAAAACTTTCTTCTGGAGGAATGGGAAGTCGGTCATGTTCACAGCTTATAAGCTTTCCTGGCCAGATTATAGGTAAGATCGACTGCCAGCTCCTGTGCCTCATCCTCATCGAGCCGATGTTCCGCGACAAGCCTCCCGAGAAATCCGCAATCCATGCGCCGCGCCATGTCATGCCGTCCTGGAATCGACAGAAAGGCGCGCGTATCATCGTTGAATCCAACGGTGTTATAAAAACCCGCCGTTTCAGTCGTACACTCGCGGAAACGCGACATCCCTTCTGGGCTGTCGAAAAACCACCACGGCGGACCGAGCCGTAGAGCGGGATAGTGCCCGGCCATTGGGGCCAGCTCGCGGCTGTATGCGGATTCGTCCAATGTAAACAGTATGATGGTCAGACTAGGTTCATTGCCATAGCGATTCAACAACGGCTGGAGCGCATGCACATAGTCTGTGGCAGTGGGAATGTCCGCTCCAGCGTCCCGCCCGAGTCGGCGATACACGAACGGATTATGATTTCTAAAACTGCCCGGATGGATTTGCATCGTCAATCCATCGTTCAAACTCATGCGGGCCATCTCCGTCAACATTTGTGCTCGGAACAGTTCCTGTTCCATAGCAGTGGCTTCCTTCGCCACGACCTTGCCATATAAACTTTCTGCCGCACTGCTATTCAGATCAGCCGTTCCCGCTGTCGGATGGCCATGGTCCGTGGCTGTACAGCCCAGGTCCTTAAACCGCTGGCGTGTCTGCTCCAGAGATCGCAGGTAGCCCTGCCAATGGCTCGTATCTTCCCCGGTCATTTCACCCAGACGCGCGATATTTTCGCGAAATCCAGCGAATTCTGGATCGACGACAGAGTCCGGGCGGAATGTAGGAAGGATGCGGGCCTTCCAAGTGGAAGCACGAATCGCTGCATGGTGCTCAAGGGCTTCCAGCGGCGAATTTGTCGTGGTCAGCACCTCGATATGAAAGCGGTCGAAAAGTGCTCGAGGCCGAAACTCCGCCGATGCAAGTTTTGTAGAAATTGCTTCATAATACAAATCTGCATTTTTTGCAGAGAGCCGCTCTGTCATGCCAAACAATTCATCGAATGCATGGTCCAGCCACATCTGTGTTGGCGTTCCGCGAAACAGATAGTAATGTGCTGCAAAAAGCCTCCATACTTCTTGCGGATCGCGCGTTGCGTCTTTATCAAGCCCAATATCTTCCAGAGAAATGCCCTGACTGTACAACATGCGATGAACATAATGGTCAGGCAAAATAAAAAGTTCTGTAGGATTTGGAAATGCTAAATCTTCCGCAAACCAGCGGGCATCAGTATGGCCGTGGGGGCTAAGAATGGGCAAATGCTGGATCGATGCGTAGAGGCGTTTCGCAATCGCGCGCGTATCGATATCCGCTGGAAATAGACGATCTTCATGGAGGAAGTTCATGGACATGCTCCGAGTTGAAATGAAGGGTCATACACCAATATATTTCCTGCGGCCAGATAGACGTTTCCTTCCAACCCCTGCACAACACTTTCGCCTCCCTGCTCCGCAAACAAACGTACATCGAAAAGGCCACCATTTTGTTTTATCTGCGCTGAATAGGTCTTGTCTTCCGACTCATCGCTCACGTAGAAAGAATGACCTTTCACAGCTTTTGCCAAACTAAGGAAGGTCTGAGGACCAGATATCCGATAGATTCACCCTGGCTGGTGGCCCACATTTCAAACTACGTCGGGTCTTAAGATTGAACAATGCGAGACGTGGATTACTCTTTGTAAATTATTAGGG
>JAKAYS010000062.1 GCA_021826695.1 Acidobacteriota bacterium
GCTCACATCGCTCGGATACTGCTTTCTGCGCTCCATGCTCCAGAACTATCGCCCCGAAGGACCTGTTGCATATAGCGGACTTGATGCCTCAAGCGTATCCAACCTGAAAAGATCGTGAACAGGCTCTTAGTGAAACTGATGTATCGGGCCCACCTAGCGCAACCCTATCTCCATCACCTGAATCGAATATGCCGGAAACACGCGCTGAAAGTCAGCGGAAATTCCGGCCTCGCTGCTCTTCACCGGAACGATCCTATTGGGGTCTGCCAGTGAGTTGGTTTCCTCCATGGAGTGCCCGCTCAAGCGAATGACCGTTGCTGTGCCATTCACCCGATTTGCACCTTGCAATTGGATATGGAGTTGCTGCGATCCTGAGGACGCATTCACGACCTTCAAATACAGCATTTTTTTCGCGGTATCGCGCGTAACGGAATAAAACAGCCGCGGCGCTCCATTCTCCAGCCTGGAATCCACCACTTCATTGCCCAAATCATTGCTGAACATCGCCTGCGCGTAATAGCTTGGAGAACCGTAACTGTGGATGGCGTCATAGCCAATCAAATCTGTATTCCATTGCATTGCGCCCGGATTCACGTTCACCAGCAACGGAGCATAGCTGGCCATAATCACCACGTCGCTGTTCCGTTCGAGCCCGGTCAACCAGGCGGCATCCGCCAGCGCGGCGCCCATATCGGGTGTTGGAGTTCCTTCGCGCGTGGCCCACTCTCCAACAAAAATCTTCGGCCCTTTGCGGTCTGTCTTGTCGTAATGATGGGTGTCCTGAAAAAACTCCTGCGCGGTGCGATAAAAATGGTCGTCGATCACGTCCGGGACGCGACTCTTGACGGGCGCCGTTGCGATGAGCTGTAGCTGGGGATAGTCCTTTTTGATCGCATCGAAGAACTGGGCAAAACGGGCGTCATAGCTGCCGGACTTGTCGAACCAGTCCTCGTTGCCGATCTCAACATAGGTCAATGGAAATGCCGCGGGATGGCCGTCTTTGGCGCGCACTGCCCCCCATTTCGTGTCCGTGCCGCCAGTCACATACTGGATTTCATCCAACGCGCTTTGTACATAGGGCGCAAGCTCTGCACCCGGAGCGACGTGCTCCTGTTCGAGTGAGTATCCGCCAAAAACGGCAAGCACAGGCTGCATGTGCAGGTCCTGGCACCATTCCAGAAACTCCAGCAGGCCGAGACCGTCCGAACTTCGATAGCCCCACGGTCCCCTGTGAGTTGGCCGGTCAACTAGAGGTCCAATGGTTTTCTTCCATTCAAAACGCTCACGGATATGGTTGCCTTCCAGGTAGTTCCCACCGGGCAAGCGCAGAAATGCCGGATGCATGGCAGCCAGCTTTTCCATCAGGTCGGCGCGGTTTCCATTCGGGGTATTTTTATAGGTGGGCGGAAATACGGAGACCAGACTGAGCCAGACCGTTCCAGGATGTGCGACGACGAGTTCAAGATGGTTGCTCGACGAGTCGGCAATCTGACCCATCTGTAGCGTGACTTTATACTGCTTCCATTCATTGGACAACGATGGCACAGTGGCCGATGCAACGACAGTCCCCGTGTCGTTGTTGACCAGACGCACTGTCACTGGACCACTGAAGTTCGTGGCGGCCTTGGCATAAAACGAACCTTGATAGGCAGTCTCCGCTTGGAGAGCCATCCCCCAATAGCCGTTGTTGGCGATACCTGCGACATCGGATGCATCTGCCTGTTTCACGGTGAGTTTCAGACTGCTGGGCAGCGCCTCGCTAGGGCCGCTCGACGTGTCGATCTGCATGGAGGCGAGCGCGTTTCCGTCCTGCAAAATCCGCCAGTGGTCCGGGTGCATCGGGCTGTCTTGAAAAGCACGGTTGCGGACCATCTCCGCGTAAATGCCGCCATCGTAGGAGTGGTTGATCTCTTCCGTCATCAGCCCGTACAGCGTTGGACTGACCTTGGCAATGGGTCTGTCAACCTGGATTTGCAATACCGCCGCATCATGCTGATCGGCGGTTTGCGCCAACAACAGAGGAGACAGCAACACGGTAACAAAGACAGTTCCCCACCGGATTCCATTTGAACGAAGCATCAATCTAAGCCCTCCAGACTGCGTCTGCATAAAACGTTTTCCTTAGAAGCATACCACTGATACTATGTCCTCGGAGAGTCTTATACCGCGCCAACGCAATTCGTTGAACTACAAAGTGAGCGATTGCTTCACCATTGACCTGTAAACTTCAGACAGTTTGTGTTGTCCACAGGCTGTTCAGGAAGAAAATGCCATGAGAATCCGTTATCTGGGTCATATCGTCAGCGCAATTTCCCTGTGGGCTGCATTGGCGGTGTTCACTTATGGACAGCAACCGCGCGCCATACATCTGACAGGCGCATACTGGGGGACGCACGATCCCTCGATCATTCGATCCGGTAAGACATGGTATGTGTTTGCCACAGGCAAAGCGCAAGATGGCGGCCAGTTCCAAATCCGCTGCTCCGAGGACCTAACATCGTGGAAATTATGCGGACACGTTTTCGATCGAATTCCACAGTGGATACACAACGCTAGTCCAGCAACAACGGAACTATGGGCACCAGATATCTCCTATGAGGACGGCGAGTTCAGGCTCTACTATGCCTATTCACTGTTCGGGAAAAACACGTCCGGAATCGCTCTTGCCACCAACCTTACTCTTGACCCTGCCAGTCCTAGGTATAAGTGGGTCGATCGCGGTCTCGTTTTGAAGTCCACGGCAGCGGACAACTTCAACGCCATCGATCCAAACTTTATTCTGGATCGAAAAGGCAGTGCCTGGCTAGCATTTGGCAGTTTCTGGAGTGGCATCAAAATGCGGCGTCTCAATGAACGCACAGGGATGCTTTCTAAAAGGGACACGCAACTCTATTCACTGGCATCGCGAAAAAGACCATCCGGCACTGTGGTACAGAAACCAGGTTTGCCCCCTGATTGGCAGGCAGTCGAGGCCCCCTTCATCGTCTACCACGCGGGTCATTATTATCTTTTCGTTTCCTGGGACCTATGTTGTCGAGGAACAAGGAGCACTTACCGGACCATGGTTGGCCGGTCGAAGCAAATCACTGGTCCCTATGTGGACAAGAATGGCATGTCCATGGAAGAAGGAGGCGGGTCAGAACTGCTTGTTGGGAACACGCGCTGGCTAGGCCCCGGTGGCGAATCCGTCTACATGCAGCGCTCGGGAAAAGACATCATTGTTTTTCATGCCTACGATGCGCATACTGGAAGACCGGCGCTGCAAATCTCCACGATCATTTGGCAGAACGGCTGGCCACATGCTGCTTTAGAAAACTGAGCGGCCAGGATGAAAGATGAATGACCGGATGGATGCGGGACTTGTGCATGCATCCGTCGTCTTCAGGCTGTTAGTGACACAATGGATTGCAAAGTTGATAATGGCCCTTAGAGTCCATACATTAAGCTAAATTTTGTAAATGTTTACTGGAAGTTGTAAGAACTCAGACTAGCGAGAGATTGGCAACATATACTGTCGGGGTAACTCATGTTAATACAGGGGTTAAGACGGGAAGTTTTGGAAGCCAACCGCGCCATTGTGCGGCATGGGCTGGTACTGTTTACGTTTGGAAACGTGAGCGGGATTGCGCGCAACGAAGGGTTGGTGGCGATCAAGCCGAGTGGCGTCGATTATGAAGCATTGACACCAGAGGACATGGTGGTCACGGATATGGACGGGAAGATTGTAGACGGCAGATTGAAGCCATCGTCCGATCTGGCGACGCACCTGGTGTTGTATCGCGCTTTTCCGGAGATTGGCGGCGTCGTACACACGCATTCCGAATACGCTACGGCATGGGCGCAGGCGGCAAAGCCAATTCCCTGCTATGGAACGACACATGCCGACTACTTCCACGGCCCGGTTCCTGTCACAGAGATGCTGCGCGCGGACGAAGTGGGCGACGAATATGTGCGCAATACCGGCGAAGTGATTCTGCGCTGCTTTCGCAATGTGGACCCGATGAGCGTTCCCGCCGTGCTGGTGGCGGGACATGCTCCATTCTGCTGGGGAAAAACGGTCGAAGACGCGGTGCATCATGCAGTGACGCTGGAGTATGTGGCGAAGCTGGCGCTGCACACAGAGATGCTTGCTGGGCCGAAGACAGGAATTCCGCAGCACTTGCTGGATCGGCACCACAAGCGCAAGCACGGAGCGAACGCAACCTATGGGCAAGACAACGAGGCGAAATAAGAAATGACCGTGCCGCCAAGCCCACTCATGCTGCCTGCTGTTGTCGCATTGCCGCCGCAGCATCTGGCGCATCTGGCGCCGCTCGATATCGCCATCATCGCGGTGTACTTCGCGATGGTGATCTACATCGGCTTTTACCTGAAGCAGCGCAACAACACCAGCGAGGAATTTTTTCTTGCAGGCCGCGAGATGACGGCGTGGATTGCAGGGTTGAGTTTCATCTCCGCCAACATGGGGTCGCTGGAGTTAATGGGATGGGCGGCGTCCTCCTATCAGTACGGCATTCTTGCGGCGCACTGGTTCTGGATCGGCGCAATCCCAGCCATGCTGTTTCTCGGCCTGGTGATGATGCCGTTCTATTACGTCTCAAAGACGCATTCCGTGCCAGGCTATTTGAAGTTGCGCTTCGGCGAGTCGAGTAGACTGCTCGCCGCCGTTTCCTTCGCCATCATGACGGTGCTGATGAGCGGCATCAACATGTACGCCATGGCGCTGGTGATGAAGGTGGTACTCGGCTGGAACATCAACTTCAGCATCTGGGTCTCGTCGGTGACGGTGGCGTTATATGTTGCGCTCGGCGGCCTGCGTTCGGCCATCTTCAATGAAGTTTTGCAGTTCGTGCTGATCTGGGCCGGGGCTTTGCTGATCCCGATTCTTGGGCTGATTGAAACGCACGGATGGGCCGGAATGCGGGCCAGAATTCAGCATAATTTTCCCGGCCAGGACTTTACCCACATGTGGCACGGGCTGGGCGCGTTCAACCATAACCCGATGGGCGTGCATTGGACGGGCATCGTCTTCGGACTGGGTTTCGTGATCGCGTTCGGCTATTGGACAACGGATTTTCTTGTGGTCCAGCGTGTGCTCTCTGCACAAAACCTGCGCGCCGCGCAGATGGCCCCCATCATCGGCGCGGGCTTCAAGATGCTGGTGCCGATCATTGTGATCCTGCCTGGGCTGCTCGGTCTGGCCGTGTTGCCGCATTTGCTGCCGGAGAGTGTGGCCGCGCATGTGCCCGGCGCGAACAGTTACAACGAGGTGCTGCCGCTGATGCTGGTGCGCTACTGCGGACCGGGACTGCTGGGCCTCGGCATCACGGCGCTGATTGCTGGATTCATGTCCGGCATGGCGGGCAACGTCAGCGCATTCTCCGCCGTTTGGACCTACGACATCTATCACGCGCAAATCAACAAGCGCGCCGCCGACAGCCACTACGTCACTATTGGAAGATGGTCTACGATTCTCGGCGTGCTGGTCAGCATCGGCGCGGCCTATCTGGTGATGCAGTTCGCCAGCATCATGGACTACGTGCAGGCGCTGTTCAGCTTCTTCATCGCGCCATTGTTTGGCACGGTGATTCTTGGCATGTTGTGGAAACGGGCCACGGCGGCGGGCGGCTTCTGGGGATTGCTGTCCGGGACCGTGACGTCGGTCAGCCTCTATCTGTGGGTGCATTTCAACCCTGCGGCGCTGGCACATGTGGCGTTCTCCGTTTACGCCAAAACGATGGCGGAAAATTTATATCGCGCGCTGTGGGCATGGATCGCCTGCGTGGTCGTGACTGTCGTCGTCAGCATGTTCACCACGCCGAAGACGGATGCGGAACTGAACGGCCTGGTCTACGGCGCGACTGTACTGCCCAAGCTGGAAGCGGTGCCGATCTATAAAAACCACTGGTTCTGGGCGGCGATTGTGATTACTGGCTTCTTCATTGTCAACGTAGTTTTCTGGTAGAGGTTTCCGATGCACAAGGCAAATGTTTCCATCTGGTTTTTCAACGGCGTGCTGCTGACAACCTACGGCCTGATGATTGGCGGCTACGGCGTGTATGAGTTGGTCAGCGGCCACACGCCGCCTGTGGTGCTGGCATACCTCCATGCTCCGCTGTGGTGGGGTGGTGGAATGCTGGCACTGGGACTGCTCTACTGCTACAAGTTCGCCCCCGGCAAAGACAATCACGCAACCAAGTAACGCAGAGGAAAATCATGAGCAAAAGACAACTGACCTTCGGCATGATCGTTGGCAACCGCGGATTCTTTCCCGACCATCTGGCGAAAGAAGGTCGCGAAGAGATGTTGCAGGTGCTGGAAGCCGCCGGCATTCGCGTCATTGCGCTGACGCCGGAAGAGTCGAAATACGGGGCCATTGAAACGCATGAAGAGGCGAGGCGCTGCGGCGACCTGTTCCGCCAGCATCGCGATGAGATCGATGGCGTCATCGTCACGCTGCCGAATTTCGGCGATGAGCGCGCCATCGCCGACGCCATGCGCTACTCGACGTTGAAGGTCCCTGTGCTGGTGCAGGCCACGCCGGACAAAACATCCAGGATGTCGATCGCCTTTCGCCGCGACAGCTTCTGCGGCAAGATGTCGGCCTGCAACAACCTGATGCAGTACGGCATTCCCTACTCGCTGACCAAGTTGCACACCGTCTCGCCCAGCTCCGATGGCTTCAAAAAAGACTTGGCGTGGTTTGCCGCCGTCTGCCGTGTAACGCGCGGATTGACCAACCTGCGCATCGGCTCCATCGGCGCACGGCCAGCGGCCTTCAACACCGTGCGCTATAGCGAAAAGCTGCTCGAAGCCAGCGGCATCTCTGTCGAGCCGATCGATCTCTCGGAGATTCTTGGCCGCATCGACCGCCTGAAGAATGGCGATAGCAACGTGGACGCGAAACTCGCCGCGATCAAGAAATATGTACCCACTGGCGATGTTCCAGAAACGGCGTTGGTGAAGATGGCCAAGCTTGGATGGGTGATCGAGCAGTGGATGCAGCAGACGCAAACGACGATCAGCGCCGTCCAGTGCTGGACCTCCCTGGAAGAATATTTCGGCGTCGTTCCCTGCACCATCATGAGCATGATGAGCGAAAATTTGATTCCCTCGGCCTGTGAAGTGGACGTCGTCGGCACGTTGAGCATGCACGCGCTGGCGCTGGCCTCGGAAACGCCGAGCGCGCTGCTCGACTGGAACAACAACTACGGGGACGATCCAGACAAGGCCGTCTGCTTCCACTGCTCGAACCTGCCGAAACATTTTTTCAACGAGGTCATCATGGATTTTCAGGCCATCATCGCCGGGACCGTTGGTAAGGAAAACACCTTTGGCACCTGCGTGGGCCGCGTGAAAGCAGGCGCGATGAGCTATGCGCGCTTTTCCACCGACGACCACAACGGCGAGATGCGCGGCTACGTCGGCGAGGGAAACTTCACCAACGATCCGCTGGAGACCTTTGGCGGCGCGGGTGTGGTCGAGATCCCACGCATGCAAAGTCTGCTGCGTTTCATCTGCGAAGAAGGCTTCGAGCACCACGTCGCCGCCAATTTTTCACAGAGCGCCAGCGCCGTTTACGAAGCGACCAGCAATTATCTCGACTGGAACATCTACTTCCACGAACCGGAAGAGGATTAACATGGCAATCGTTGCGGGAGTAGACTTCGGCACACTCAGCGCGCGTATGTCGATCATCGACAGCGAGCGAGGACGGCTGGCGACTGCGGTCGCCGAGTACCCGCTGCATCGCAAACGCGAAGATCCCGACTACGCCACCCAGTCGCATGACGACCAGATGCAGGCGCTGGTAAAAGCGTGCCGCCAGGCGATTTCCGCAGCCGGTGTATCGGGTGCATCCATTCAGTCCATTGCGCTCGATACGACCGGCTCCAGCGTGGTTCCCGTCGACGCGCGCATGCGGCCGCTCGACGAGTATTACCTGTGGTGCGATCATCGCGCCAAATCGGAAGCACAGGAAATCACACAACTCGCGCATAAGCAGAACATCGAGGCCATCGAATGGTGCGGCGGCGTGTACTCCCACGAGTGGGGTTTCGCCAAGCTGCTGCATTGGCTGCGGCATAACCCAGACCAGCGCGCGCAATTCGCCAGCGCGTTCGAGCACTGCGACATGGTGGCGGCCACGCTCGCCGGAGTGACCGACCCATCGAAAGCGGTGCGCAGCGTCTGCGCGCTGGGACACAAGTGGATGTGGAACCCACGCTGGGGTGGATTTCCGCCGCAAACATTTTTCTCGGCACTCGATCCGCTGCTTGATGGCATTCGCGAAAAACTGCAAAGTCCCGTCGAAACATCGGACCATCTTGCGGGGCATTTGAGCGCGTACTGGGCCGAGCAGTTAGGCTTGAAGCCGGGCATTCCCATCCCAGTCGGCGCGTTCGACGCGCACTGGGACGCTATCGGCGCGGGTATTCGCGAAGGCGACGTGGTCAACGTCGTCGGCACTTCCACCTGCATCATCGCCATGTCGCGCGAGACCACGCTGGTCCCTGGAGTCTGCGGCATTGTTCCGGGCAGCGTGCATCCGGCCTTTACCGGTATTGAAGCAGGGCTTTCCGCCACCGGCGACATCTTCGATGCCATTGCGCGCCGTGCTGCGACCAACGTGAAGGAACTGTCCAAGGGCTTGGAAAATTATCGCGCCGGACAAACCGGCCTGCTGCGGCTTAGCTGGGACAACGGAGACCGCACGGTGCTGGTCAATGCCGAGCTTGGCGGTGTCACACTCGGTTGGAACCTGCTGCACACTGCGCAGGATGAGCTCTTTGCCGCCATCGAAGGCACCGCGATGCACACGCGGATCATATTGGAACGCATGGCCGAGCATGACATTCGCGTCGACCGCGTCATCAACGCGGGCGGCGTGCCGCAACATAACGCTGTCCTCAATCAGGTCTACGCCAACGTCCTGAATAAGCCTGTGTTAGTTCCTGACGGCGTGCCCACCAGTCTCGGCTCCGGCATCATCGCGCTGCTCGCCGCAGGCGCTTACTCCTCAATAGAAGCTGCGCAACAGTCCATCTGCCTGCCGCACAGGACCTTCACGCCGCAGCAGGACGCGGTGGCCGTGTACGAACAAATTTACCCGCTTTATCGCGATATTTATTTCGCGCTCGGTCAGCAAGAAGCGATGGCAGTACCATTGGGAAAAATCTTGCCCCAGCTCAAATCACTGGCTGCTCAGGTCCAAACTTGATGTTTTTTGCGTTATCTTCATATCGCCAAGCCGTCGCTGTAGCAGTGGGAGATAAGATAAACATTTGTAGTCATTGAGGGGACAATCTATCGTCGTTGCCGCGCGACGCACCGTAAAGTTTATGGCAGAGAAGAAGCGTAAACCGCGCACCAAAAAACCTCCTCGGATGGACATCCGCACTGTTGCGGCCCAGGCGAAGGTCTCTATCGCCACCGTTTCGCGCACCATCAATCACATTCCCAGCGTCGATCCCGCCATGGCCAAACGTGTATGGAAGGCGATCGAAGAATTAAACTACGTTCCCAACACACAGGCCCGCGCTCTTGTTTCCGGCAGGAGTCACATTCTGGGCTTGATCGTCTCGGAAATTACGAACCCATTCTTTCCAGAACTCATTCAACAGTTTGAAGAGTGCGCCGTCGCGCGAGGCTATGAAATTCTTATAACCTCAACCAGCTACGATCCCAAACGCATGGCTTCGTGCGTTCGCAGAATGGTGGAGCGCAAGGTCGATGGCGTCGCTGTACTGACCTTCGGCATTGAAGAGCCGCTGCTGGAACAATTATCCAATCAAAAAATCCCACTCGTATATGTCGATTCCAGACCGCACCAACCAGCCGCAGTTACGCTGAATGTGGATTATCAGCATGGCATCTGGCAAGGGGTACAACACCTGGCCGTATTGGGTCATCGAAAGATCGCATTCCTCAGTGGACCTTTACATCTGTACACTTCCCAACTTCGCTACTTTGCATTTATCGACTGCCTGAAAGAGATTGGAATTCAGTGCAATCCCGCATGGCTGATTCAAGGCGACCACACCCTGGAAGGCGGCATGCGCAAGATGGAACAGCTCTTGCAGTTGGACGACCAGCCAACTGCCATTCTCTGCTCCAACGACATGTCCGCCATTGGCGTCATGCACGCGATCCTTGGCGCGGGACTGCGTATCCCAGACGATTTTTCCGTTGTCGGTTTCGATGATGTCCACATCGCGGAATTTATGTTTCCTCCGCTCACCACGATTCGTATGTCCTGCCGAGACCTGGCCCTGGGCGCAGTTACCGTGCTTTGCTCTAAGTTGAAAAATACCGAATCGGCAACCCCAGCCAACGCTTTAACAATCCCAACCGAGTTAATTGTCCGCCGCACAACCGGAATACCGAAAGACACCATACAAAACCTAAAACCTCTTTCAGACCGCTCGAAGAGTGAGCGAAAAGTACCGTAGCAACTACGCACTGGGTTTTATTTTTCCGTCCACGTCATCCGCAAAAGAGAGATGCCCTGTCGTGGCAAATGAATGTTCACTTGGACTTGTCCGCGATCCGGAGTAATCCACTGAGGTGAGGTGGCTAACGCAAGCTGGCCTGCGGCTTTCAGCGTGGCATATTGCCCTGGCGTGGGACTCTGCGGAGATCCCATCTGTAGCCACGCTGTATATGCGTTGCTGTGTTCCTCATCTATGCGGTATTGCTGCAGCAGTACGCGACCGGCCGTGGGATTGATTCCCCGGATCGTTAGATGGACATTTGCAGCAGACCCGGCAACATCCTCATCGCGATAATTCCACAGCATCACCGCTGCCGCGCCACGAGAGCTGGTTGCAAGCGCGTCGATATCGGTCTGCTGTCGAACTCCGGAGCTCAGAATTTGCTTCAACCCTACCGCTCCGCTACTGTTGGCTGCCACGCGATTGCCGCCCATCAGCCCAGCCATGCGAAAGAAATTTAACTCCGGCTTATCGATGCCATGCGTGGACAACGCTCGAAAGCCTTCAAAATACGGTTGATCTTCAAACTCAAAAGCCCAGGTAAGCATGCCGATCAAATTCACACGATCTCTCGCGGCCAAATCCAGCAGTCCTTTCATTGCGGCCGCAGTGTAGGTGGGATAAAGCGAACTATTGCGATAGTCATTCTGCGGATAACGACTGGAAACACAGGCCGCACAACCCTCTGGATCGGCCTCGCTCAAAATAATCGGCAAGTCTTGAAACCTGGTCGATTGGCGCACAATGGCAAATCCATTTGCGGCATTGTTCAACTCATGTTGCAAACCCATCCGCACATGTCCGTCTACCACCTTCGTGACGCCTTTGATATGGAATGAAATAAAGTCGAGAGGAATAGAACCGCCGGTCGCGGCACTCTTGCCATTCGCGCAGTGATCGAGAAACGCTTTCAGGAAATCGGCAGCTTTGCCGCTGGAGCCTGGCCCAGTGGTCGCTGGACCGCCCACTTGCGCGTTCGGAATCGCCTGACGCACACCAGCGACAGCGTAGTCGTAGAGCTGGTCATATTGGGCTTGCGTCCCATGCCAGTAGAAGATGTCCGGCTCGTTCCACACTTCCCAATACCAAGTCGAAACGGTGGCCATTCCATAACGCTTTGCCAGATGGTCCGCAACCTGATACGTAAGTTCGCGCCAGCGTGAATAGTCCCTCGGCGGGAACGACCAACCTTCGACAACTCCAGGCTTCGGTGGCCAGGGTACGTGATAGGGATCGGGATGGCTGGAAAGCGATTTCGGCATGAAACCCAGTTCCACCATCGGACGCACATGGGCCGCGGCATACGCGTCGAAGATACCATCGAGAATCTTCCAGTTATATACAGGACGGCCATCGGCGTCTTCGGTATAGACGTTTGAGGAACTCCATTTCAGCTCTGGCTTTCCATCTCCGCTTGCCAGCAGGAAATGCGCGCGGATATAAACCGGAACGGGGCTGAGATCGTGCAATTGGCGTAGCAATGCCTGGCCATTCCGCGTTGTAGTGTAGTTGGACTCGTCGTATCCAAACCAACTGTATATTGGCCGGAACGGGGCCAGCTTCTGCTGAAGGTCGACATCAACGGTGACCGCGGATTGGCCGAAACCTCGGATTGCTGTGAATAACAAGAGAAAAACAATGATCTTGCGCATGGAGTTTGGTCCCGGTGAATTCATTTCAACGATGAATGGTAGTACGATCATCCGCGAATAACATAAATATATTGGGTATTGCTAACACTTGAATTCTGATGCAAATGGCTTGCATAACCTATCGCAAGCCATGGAAATACAACACCACTCTTTTCTCACAGCATAGAATCTCGAATTGACAAGAACAATAGCAGCCGCAAGCAATCCAGAGAAGGCAAAGAATGAATCGTCGAGACTATTTGAAAGGGTTGGCTGCGAGCGCACTTCTTCTGAAGATTTCGCCCGCATGGAATGTAGCTGACTTCTTTGACAAACATGTTGCCGCACCCCGCCTGCCGACAGGAAGCTAACGCCCCAGGAAGAGACCTGCGACATTGCCTTAATCCACGGAGATCCATATTGCAACAGAGGTGTACGAGCGTCGATTTGCTTATAATTCAGGATGAAGCGATAAGGAATTCCTCCGCCGACGATGAGCATTCGTTGTGCGAAATTATCCGGAGAATGTCACATTCAAATGTAATCGCTTACCAAGAAAGTGCCTAGAGGTGTCAATGTCTTCCAGTCATAGGTTTTATCGAGCTGTATTTCTAACAGTTTTGATTCCGTCGTTTCTTACTGTCGCATCGAGAAGCCAGATCGCTGTCATCACGCCGGTGCCTGCTCAGGCGACCATTCAGATCCATGCCGATCGACCTGCCGGTTATCAAATTCCGCGAACCATCTTTGGCAGTTTTTTGGAACCGATCGGCAACTCGACCTATAACGGATTGTGGGCCGAAATACTGGTGAATCCCAGCCTGGAAGAGAATCTATGGAGCGCGCGACGCATTGCCCAAATGGTCCGAGACGAGCCTTCTCTGGAACGCTCCTCGCAGCTCGGCCTACCGCTGCCGTGGGAGCCGATCGATCCTCGACAAGGCAACCGCTATGAGGCCCACTGGGGAGATGCCGCCAACTCCTGGCGCTCGCTGGAGGTGATTGGCGTGCCCGGCCAGCCGACTGGAATCAAGCAGAAGGTCTATCTGCCCGTCCATCGTACTTTGCGTTACACGGGAAGTTTGTATGCGAAGCATTTGAGTGGGCCCAGTCAGATAACGGTTTCTTTGCGTCTCAGAAATTCGCCCGAAGTGCTGGCTTCTGCCTCGATTGCAGCCGAGGCCGTTGCGTGGACAAAATACTCCTTTAGCCTGCAACTGCCTGCGGGCAGTTTGCACCGGCTCGATCCAGCGGATTTTGTCGTGCAGGTGGCAGGCGATGAACGCGTCGATCTGGATCAGCTTTCTCTGCTTCCTTCCGACGCAATCGATGGCCTTGATCCAGATGCGGTGGCGATGGCCAAGGCCATGAAAACTTCCGTAGTTCGTTTTGGAGGCAACTTCACTTCGGGCTATCACTGGCGCGATGGCATCGGTCCGGCGGACAAGCGAACCAGCATGTTGAATATCGCCTGGGGCATCCCGGAGTACAACACTTTCGGGACCGATGAATTCCTCCGCTTCTGCAAACTGATCGGCGCGGAACCGCAAATTGCGCTCAACCTCGGCAGTGGCACTCCGCAGGAAGCAGCGGATTGGGTCCGCTATGTCGATACGCGCTTCAACGCGGGCAAAGGCGGCCTGCTGTGGGAGCTTGGCAACGAGTTGTGGGGCACCTGGAACCTGGGCTGGCCCACGCTCGACCAGTTGCCGAAAAGAACGCTTGAATTCAGCCAGGCGGTTCACAAGGTCGATCCCGATGCGCGGCTGATCGCCACCGGTGCAGATCCCGACCACTACCAGAAATGGAATGCGGCGCAACTTACCAATCCGGCAGGGACCTTCAACTATCTATCCACTCACTTTGTGGTCACGACGAATGCAGTCAAATTGGCAAACCCAACGCCTGATTTTGTTGCCGCCGCGACCTTTGCGCTGCCGGTCCAGCTAGGCCGCCAGCTTCGCGATATGCAGAAGCAGATCAATCAGACGCCTGACTTTGCCGGCAAGACGCACATCGCCTTCACCGAGTGGCTGTACGTGGGTGGAAGATACGCGCCGAATTTCACCAACATGGGCGGTGCAATAGGCGCGGCGGGATTCTTCAACATGCTGATGCGGAATGCCGACATCGTTCCGATCTCCGACATGACCGGCATTATGGAATTTGCTGGCATCTGGAAAAAGCGCAGCCAGGTGTATGCCGCGCCCGCATACTATGCGTTCCGAATGTATTCCACCGCCGATGTGGGCCGAACAGTCGCTGTCGATACGGCGGCTGGCAGCTACGACGTTCATAACGGAGTCGGACGCCTGCCGGACATCAAGGGCGTGCCCTATCTGGATGTAGTTGCGGCGATGAACGGCGCAGGAAACACGCTGACTGTGTTTTGCGTGAACCGCGATTTGACGACCGATATTGCTACCGCCATCGATCTGCATGGCTTCCACGCTTCGCATAAGGTGCAAGTCCAGACGCTTCAAGCTGGCAGCATCTATGAGGTCAACGACGAGACCAATCCAGACCATATTGCGCCTACAAACAGCAGCGCCACAATTGCGTCTGGCCGAATGCGATACACGTTTCCGCGCGAAAGTGTGACTGTACTGACCTTTCATACATTGCGATGATCGAGTGTTTCCACAAGCAGAACGATTGCATGGGTTGTTCCTTGTAGCTGGCAGAACAGGTCTGGATTCTGCGAGAATATTTACATTAGCAATCTGGAGGTCAAATTGGCTTATCAGGAAAATTGCCGGGAAACAATGGCGTTGCGTAACAGGCGGATAAGCCGATGGACAATCCTCTATAAGTCGGCTGCCGCACTGTTGATTACCGCATGTCTTTGTGCGCCGCGTATAACAGCCCAGCAGTCGGACTCTGCGTGGGAAACGGCATTTCGACAGGGAGCGCAAGCGTTTCGCGACGGGGACATTCAAGCAGCGGAAAAGTCCTTCACACAGGTCACGCAGCTAGAACCTAATTTTGCCGAAGGACATTTCAACCTGGGTCTTGCGATGCAAAGACTTGGGCACAATGCAGCCGCAGCCGATGAATTTCGTACCGCATTGAGGCTGAAGCCTTCTCTGCGCGGTGGAGATTTATTTCTGGGAATTGCCCTCTATGCCAGTCATCAATACAAGCCAGCAATCCTGGCTCTTCAGCGCGAACTCGCACACGATCCCAAAGATGCGCAGGCAATGCTGTGGCTAGGCCGGACAGAGCTTGCGTTGAACGATCCTTCCGCTGCTTCTGAGACCTTAGACAAGGCAGCCGCACTGGATCCTCATAATATCGACACTCTATATTATTGCGGGTATGCTCACATGCTCGCTTCCAAGGAAGCCTATGACAAGATGTACAAGGTAAATCCCAACTCCTGGCGCGTTCATGAAGTCCTGGGCCAGGCTTACTCGGAATCGGACCGTTATCAGCAGGCCATCGCGGAGTATCAGCAAGCAATTAAACTGGCCCCGCGAGAACCTCAGCTTCATGAATGGCTGGGTGATGAATATCTCGATACATCCAATAACGCTAAGGCGATAGAAGCGTATACAGGGGAACTCGAGGTTTTTCCCACAAACTATCACGCAATGTACAGCCTGGGCATGGTGCAAGTAGAAACCAATGATGCTCGCGATGGTGTCGAAGCTCTCCGCAAAGCAATCGCGGGCGATCCTACTCTGACTTCTGCCTACTATTACCTTGGGTGGGGTGAAAAAAAACTGGGAAACTACGATGCATCTTTGAAGTATCTGACGAAGACCATTCAAGTCCGTCCATCCCAGGATCTGGTGCAACGCGCTTACTATCAGATTTCCCGGGTCTATCGCCTTGTCAATCGGCCAGCAGATTCGCGCGCGGCTCTTGCACAGTTTGCCGCGCTCAAGCAAAAGTCAGATGAACAAAGAAACGCCAAGCTTTCAGAGTTAATGAAAAAACATGGCCAGCCATCTGCCGCCGATAACTCGTCCGATCCGAATCGGAATACAACGAATGCTCCGAAACAACCCTAGCTGCGAAAACAGAGGCGTAAGCAAGCCCATTGGCAATGCCTTGCTTCTATTACTCTGGATGAGTATTGGCTATTGCTGGCTCGCGGCTTCTTCCAACTGCTTCGCTCAAAACTCTGGTCCAGGGACCACCAACACCACGAGCATTGCTGTTGTGACAAACCGATCTCAGCTTCTGAAGCAAGGGATAGATCAATTCAACGCAAGGATGTATTCGCAGGCGGACCAGACATTTACTGAGATGGAAAAAGAATTTCCATTTGACTCAGATGCCTTGCAATATCACAGCAAAGTTCTCATCCATCTGAAAAAATATGCTGAAGCCGAGTCGGACCTGCGTGCATATCTCAAACTCCATCCCAATTCCTCAGACGCGACCTATCTGCTGGCATACGTACAGTTTTGCCTCAATCAACCCAGGGTTTCACTGGCGACCTACACTGCAGCAGCGAAGCTAACTAAACCTACCTCAGACGATTTGAAAATCGTCGGACTGGACTACGGCATCTTAAACGATTTTCAAGATGCAATTCACTGGTTGAGTGTGTCGATCCAGGAAAATCCCAACGACCTTGAAGCCGTCAATTATCTTGGACTCGCCTATTTTCACGATAGCCAGTTTCCCGCCGCCGTAAAAACATACAAATATGTGTTGCAGCGCGATCCACATAATGTTCGAGCGGAAACCGGTTTAGGACGTTCCCTGGATGCATTGAATCAACCGGACAAAGCGATCGACGCATACACCAAAGCCATTGCGTGGAGTCAGGACAGCACGAAGCGCACTGACCAGCCCTATATAAATCTTGCCTCCATCATGTTGGATCGGAACAATCCACAGCGTGCCTTGAAACTTCTCAACCAGGCTGCCAAAATCAATCCTGAAGACTCTGAGCTACACGTAGACTATGGAAAAGCCTATCTTCAATTGAAGCGCTGGCCAGAGGCTGAACGCGAATTCAAAATGGCCCTGGATAGTGAGCCGAAGAACAGCAATCTACACTTTTTATTGGGCCGCGCTTACCAGCGAGACAATAAATTGGAGCTGGCTAAGGAGCAGTTCAACGCGACCAGCAATTTGCTCGGCACACATTCCAATACAGCGGAGAACTCCCAAGCAACTCCTGCTAAAAAGTAAGCATAGGTAGGTACTGCTGATGGTACAACGAGGTTGCGCATTCTCTGAATACTTAGAACATTTTCACCGTTACTGTAATGCGGACATTGCGCTATCCCACCCTAGCTGCGCTAGGATGGGGCATCCGAACCTTACGCTATCTGTGAAAATACTTAGATGGTTGTTTTGAACCAGCATGCAGCGTAGTAAGGTAAAAAATTATGAGTTGTGTATCCGCATCCCCCAGGTTTTTACGCCATGCAAAGGCTGAATCAGTTAGGCTGATCTTCATACTTCTGACTCCGGTCCTATATGCACAGGCGGTCCCTTCTACTAGAATTGCCGACCTTCAACATGCCACAGCGTTAATTTCGGCCCATCGGGGAGCGGAGGCCCAGCAGCTTCTTACTAAAATTCTCGCTCTCGATCCTCATGAAGCCCGCGCAATCGAGTTGATGGGAGTGCTGGACGCGCAGCAAGGGAACCTACAGGACGCGGAAAAGCAATTTCGCGATGCACTCGGAATCGACCCCACCTTGACCGCTGCCCATGTAAATCTTGGCTTTCTACTGGTTCAAACGAGCAGGCCCGAAGCGGCGCTGAATCAATTCGAGCAGGCGCTGGAGGAAGAACCTACAAACGCCGGTGCGCGTACCGCACTCGTGCAGGATGCAACGCAACTGGCCCTCGCTGCGCGCAACGCGGGAAATATGGGGCAGGCGCTCGGCTTTCTCATTCGCGCCCGACACTCCGCTCCCGATGATCCAACCGTCCTTTATGATTTCAGTGTTCTGGCCTTGCAGATGAACTTGCGCGACGATGCCCTTGCCGCAGTGAATCAATTGTTGAAGATCAAGCCTGACGACGCGCGGGCCTTGTATGCACGCTCCCGCATACAGCTAGCGCGGCAGCACCTGCCCCAGGCCAAAGCGGACAT
>JAKAYS010000063.1 GCA_021826695.1 Acidobacteriota bacterium
ACTCAACGGGTCACAGTAAAAGGAAAAGACGATCTACGTGCCTTCGGACCAGCTTGCCAGATACTCTTCCTGTTCTGGAGTCAGGCGATCGATCTTGCAGCCCATGGCTTCGAGCTTCAGCAGCGCTACGCGGCGATCAATCTCCACAGGCACCGAGTAGACCTTTGGTTCCAGCGTCTTGTGGTTTTGGACCAGATACTCGGCAGCCAGGGCCTGGTTGGCAAAACTCATGTCCATCACGGAAGCCGGGTGGCCCTCCGCCGCCGCCAGGTTGATAAGGCGGCCTTCGCCGAGCAGATAAATACGGCGACCGTCTTTCATCGCATACTCTTCAACAAATTCTCTGGTCAGCCGATGCCCGGACGCCAGCCGTTCCAGCGCGGGAATATCGATTTCGACGTTGAAATGGCCGGAGTTGGCGACGATTGCGCCATTTTTCATTTGTTCAAAGTGTTCCTGACGCAGCACGCTCTTGTTGCCCGTTACAGTGACGAAGATATCGCCGATTTTGGCAGCTTCGGCCATGCTCATCACACGGTAGCCATCCATCACAGCCTCAATCGCGCGTACTGGATCGATTTCCGTAACGATAACGTCGGCGCCCATGCCGCGTGCGCGGGAGGCAAGTCCACGACCGCACCATCCATAGCCCGCCACCACAAAGCGCGAGCCAGCCAGCAGCACGTTGGTGCAGCGGATGATGCCATCCAGCGTGGACTGGCCAGTGCCATAGCGATTGTCGAACATGTGCTTGGTCAGCGCGTCGTTGACGGCCATTACGGGGTAGCGCAGTACGCTGTCTTTGGCCATGGCGCGCAGGCGGATGACGCCGGTGGTGGTCTCTTCCGTGCCGGCCAGAACGCCGTCCAGCGCGTCTTTACGCTTGGTGTGCAGAATAGAGACCAAGTCGCACCCATCGTCCATGGTCAGGTGTGGCTTGTGGTCGATGGCGGCCAGAATATGCGAGTAGTAGCTGTCGTTGTCTTCGCCTTTGATCGCGTAAGTAGCAATCCCGTAATCCCGCGCCAGAGAGGCAGCGACGTCGTCCTGAGTGGAAAGGGGATTGGAGGCGCAAAGGGCGATGTCCGCGCCGCCGTCGCGCAGTGTAATCATTAAATTCGCCGTCTCCGTAGTCACGTGCAGACAGGCCGCCACGCGCATTCCTTTGAGAGGCTGGTTTTTGATGAACTCTTTGCGAATGATCTGCAGCACAGGCATCGACTGGTTGGCCCACTCGATGCGGCGCTTGCCTTGCTCGGCCAGGTCGAGATTTTTTACGTCGGACGGAACTGTAGTGGTAGTAGCCATGGGATCCATTCTTAGTGTGAGTTGAATTCGACCGCAGGGATCGGCTGTATTCCAGGAATCTGCGGCATTCCAGGAAAGTCTCGGACTCAGGCATGTCAAAGCCCTATCTGTCCAACGTCAAGGGTATCACTTCTCTAATGGCGTTAGAAGCGCGGAATCGCTTTCCAGTTGCAACAGAATTTGCTTCCGTTTCACTCCCCAGCGATAGCCGGTCAGCTTGCCACTTTTCCCGATTACACGATGGCATGGTACGACCACAGCCACAGGGTTCTGCGCACACGCCCGCGCAACTGCCCGCACGGCTGCTGGCTGGCCGATTTGCTGGGCAATTTCGCCGTAGGATCGCGTTTCACCGCGAGGAATCTGCTGCAACGCCTGCCAGACGCGGCACTGAAAGGCGGTGGCACGCACATCGAGCGACAGCGCGGTACTGAGAGGATGCTCGTGCAACTGCGACAGAACAACGGCAAGCCGATCTGCGAGGATTTCGTCATCCCGCTGGAGACTGGCCTGGGCAAAATCGTGCTGTAGATTGCGACAAAGTTCCGCGTCCGTTTCTGCAAACGCGACCGCACATAGGCCACGCTCCGTGGCGGCGACCAGAATTCGACCAAGCGGAGAGTCGGCTGTGGTGTAGAAGATTTCCTGGCCCTTGCCGTGCTTTTTGTAGTTGCTGGGTGTCATCCCCAGGGTTGCGTTCGACTGTTCATACAGCCGACTCGACGATCCATATCCCGCCGCATAGATTGCCGTCGTAACGGACGAGGAAGTCGCCAGCTCCTGCTGAAAGCGGCGGGTTTGCCTCGTGGCCCAGTATTGTCGAGGTGTCACACCGAGAATGCGCTGAAATAGCCGCTGCAATGCGTAGGGACTCATGCCGACGGTCCGGCCCAGCTCGCTGAGTGTAGGGTTTTTTTCTTGCTGATCCAGATAATGGCAGGCGGAGATGACACGCGAGGTCTGTGGATGAATTGTGTCTGGCTGGCAGCGCTTGCAAGGGCGATATCCCGCGGCATGGGCTTCTGCGGACGTGGGATAGAACACGACATTTTTCCGCGCCGGTCTGCGGCTAGGGCAAGAGGGGCGGCAGTAGATGCCAGTCGTGCGGACGGCATACACAAATTGACCATCGCCGCCCAGATCGTGCGCCTGAACCTGTTGCCAGCCAGACTTTGGATAAAACGCGGTCATTAGGTAATAGAATGGCACTGCCCTCGCAGGCGTGGCTATCTGAATCTTGCGGTCAAAAAAAATAATGAAACGTTCACACTGCGGTAGGGAGATTGGTGGAAGTTTTTACTGTTGCGGCAATTGTCGGCCTCAGAGTTAGGGATGACGTATCCTCTATTCTTGAATTAAGAGGGTAGGGAATGCGAGCGGCGGATCAATATCCGATGGAAGTCGGTGCAGTTCGAGCAGTCGAAGCAGATGATGTCGATGAAGATATAGAACTCCCGCAAGGGTCTTCTGCCCTTCCACCATTGGACTCGATGCTGGACTTGTTCAATTGGTATTGGCGGCAATTTTGCCGCTCTGAGATTAAAGATTGCCGAGGGTTTCCGGTGACGTTCCGCGAAGAAGAGTTTGTGCACTTTGTCAAAATCACCGATAGGTACGGGAAAGAGCCAAGAAATAGGACCGACACGATTCGCAGGATAAAGGCGGGCGAGTTCAGACTCTTCCATGGAACGAAGTATTCACCAGCAAATTTCTCTATGCAACGCGCGAAGGATTTGGCTTGTGCTCTATCAGTAATCCAGGACCCACAGATGATTGTCCCAAACTGGCAGCCATTAGGAAAAGCGAATCCGGGCGAAGCGTACATCCGCAACTTTGGGAAGGATGGAAGAAGACGATTTAGGGTCCTTATCTGTGGCATAGCGGGGAAACGACGATTTCCAGTCACCATGTTTCCCCGACAAAGGTTTGCAAATGAAGAAACCTTGATCAAACTTTGGCCTTAAATCGAAGAGGCCGCTCAAAGGCGGCCTCTTCTAACCATATTATTCCCTGGCTGGGGGCTTAGCAGGAGTGGATACCTGCACACTACTTACTTATGATGCTCCAACAACGTGTGTAATGCAAGTGCATTAGTGAGCATAACTCACAACTAAATTTTATAGTATTTGCTGGTCGAATCACGCCATTTTAAATAGTGTGAATTCAAGAACTTAAAAGAAAATACTTGACAATCTCCTGAGGGATCGGCTTCGACGACAATCGCTGGCCTGGCAACGAAGCCAGCTACATCTCCGCGACGATTCGGGCTATGCCTACTTTCCAAAAACAAAGGGCAGTCTATTGGAGCCCGCCCTTTGTTTCATCCGATGGCTAATTTATTTCTTTGCCGGGACAGCTTCCTTGGCATCCGCGTATTCCCGCAGCATCGCGGCCTTGTCCGTAGCTTCCCAGGTAAAGTCGGCATCGCTGCGGCCAAAGTGTCCGTAGGCTGCCGTCTTGCGATAGATAGGACGACGAAGGTTGAGGGTCTCGATGATTTCTTTTGGTGTCAGCTTGAACACCTTGCGCACCAACTGTTGCAGTTGCTGCGTCGGGATGGTTCCCGTGCCAAACGTATCGACAAGCACGCTGACTGGTTCGGCCACGCCGATCGCGTACGCCAGTTGGACTTCGCAGCGCTCGGCCAAGCTAGCCGCGACGATGTTCTTGGCGATATACCGGGCCATGTACGCGGCGGAACGGTCTACCTTGGTCGGATCTTTTCCGCTAAATGCGCCACCGCCGTGGCGACCCATGCCACCATAGGTATCGACGATGATTTTGCGTCCGGTCAGGCCGGTATCGCCCATGGGGCCGCCGATAACAAAGCGTCCGGTTGGGTTGATGTGATATTTGGTGTTCTCGTCGAGCAGTTCTGCCGGTATCGTGGCCTGAATGACGTGCTTCAGGATGTCCGCGCGCAGTTCGTCGTTGGATACGCTTTCCGCGTGCTGGGTGGAGATGACGACCGCATCCACTCGGATCGGTTTGCCTTCCGCATCATATTCGACAGTCACCTGACTCTTGCCATCGGGGCGAAGATAGGGGAGTTGACCGGACTTGCGCACCTCGGAGAGACGGCGGGTCAGCTTATGCGCCAGTGAAATGGGCATCGGCATCAGCTCTGGGGTCTCGTTGGTGGCATAGCCGAACATCATGCCTTGATCGCCAGCTCCTCCCGTATCCACGCCCATGGCGATGTCGCCGGACTGCTTGTTAATGCTTGAAATCACCGCGCATGTGTTGGAATCGAAGCCATACAAGGCATTGTCGTAGCCGATGGAAGCGACGACGCCGCGCACCAGCGATTGAAAGTCCACATACGCCTGGGTGCTGATTTCCCCGGCAATGACTACGAGGCCAGTTGCGGTCAGCGTTTCGCAGGCCACGCGGCTGTAGGGATCCTGCTGCAAGCAGGCATCCAGTATTGAGTCGGAAATCTGGTCGGCGATCTTGTCGGGATGCCCTTCGGTAACAGATTCGGATGTAAATAGAAAACGGTCGCGTGTTGGCAATGTTCCTCCTGGTATGTCCTGCGCATTCCTTCGGCTGCTAAAGATTTAATTTAGCCACACATTTTAGGATGCTGGAAAACGGTTCGCAGTCCACGCTGCATTCGTAGAGCCGCCAGGATGCTGCGATGGCTTCGACGAAGCATGAAACGCTTCTATTCAGGCTAACAAATTTTTAATTTGGACGGGCAACGGATGAACAGCCAACGGGGAGGATGAGCCTATGGCGTGCGGATTACGGCAGTGAACGGTGTGCCGCGCGAGCGTGCGATTGCACGCTGGGAGGAGCTGGCGAAACGATGTAGGAATAGTGGGTCGGCGCTGCGGGAGTCAGGGAAGCGACACGGTCATGCACATAGCCCCAGACAATCCAGCCAAACCCGGCCAGCAATAACAATAACGCCGTTACACCTACCCAACGCAGCTTTAAGTTTGTGATTCCTCCGCCCCCGCGATTGCTGGAAACGTTCAGCGCGAACGACACCCAGTCGCGATCATGCGTCGGATCCGGGGCGACCATCTGGCCACTGGCATCCAGAAAGCGGGCAACCCATTCATTTTCGTCCAGGCCCAGGCAGCGAACATAGCCGCGAACGATCCCCTTGCCCAGAATGCCGCCGGGAAGCTGCTCGAAAGCTTCTGACTCCAATGCCTGTAGACTACGGACCGTTACTTTCGTCGTCTGGGCGATGTCTTCCAGAGAGACAGAGCGACGTTGGCGCTCGCAGCGCAACGCTTCTCCGAAATGGGCCATATGTGTCGCGCTAGCAGTCACTGGGGGAGACCTGTCGCTCGATAGACTGATATGTAAACACTTGCAGCATAGTCCTGCCCAATTTATGAGTCAAATAAAAAGTTGTATCTCGGCAAATTTTTTTCGTTGGGCAGGCATCCGCATGGTAATCTTCGCTATTTTTACGCCCACTCGATGAAAACGCTCTTTCCATCTCCCGATATACTTACCGTGGATGTGCACCAGGACGAAACTTGAAGTCGCTCCCGATTCCATTTATGAACAAACTTGTCTTCGGCAATTTGATCCATCGACCCATTCGATCTCTTCTGAGCCTTACGGCTGTCGCCATTGAAGTGGTCATGATTCTCTCAGTGACAGCCATCATGCTGGGCATGCTGAACGACTCCAAAGCCCGTACCAGCGGTATTGGCGCGGATTTGATTGTGCGGCCTGCCAATACCAGCTTTCTGGTGGGCGTCAGCGGCGCGCCAGTTTCCGCGAAGGTCGCAAATGTGCTGGGTCGCCTGCCCCACGTTACCGTCGCCGCGCCGGTTGCCGTGCAATTCGTCACGGGAAAATCCCTTGAAAACATCTTCGGCATAGATTATGAAAGCTTTAACGCTCTAAAGCCCTTTATTTTTCTGGCGGGTACCCCATTCCAACGCCCATACGACGTAATTGTGGATGATATTTTCGCCAGGACCGGCAAAAACACGGTCGGCGATCAAATCTCCATCATGAACCACCAGTTTCGCATCTGCGGTATCGTCGAGCATGGCAAAGGAGGCCGAAAATTCATCCCGTTGACGACGCTGGATCAATTGACCGGCTCGCCCGGAAACGCATCGCTTTTTTATCTAAAGCTCGACACTCCGGACAATGAAGCGCTGGTGGAGCAAGAGATCAAAAAGACGCCCGGAATGGAGGCGTATAAGGTGCAAACCATCCAGGATATCGTCTCCCAGATGACGCCAACCCGCTTGCCAGGACTTCAGCCGGCCTTGGACACCGTCATCGGCATTGCCCTGATTATTGGATTTCTCGTCATCTTTCAATCGATGTACACAGCCGTTATTGAGCGGACGCGAGAGATCGGGATACTGAAAGCGCTGGGAGCATCGAGTGGCTATATTGTCGCGGTCATTCTTCGCGAAACCGGAATGCTGGCTGCGGGAGGTATCCTGCTGGGCGTCGGGCTTAGCTATGTGGTCCGCGAAGGTGTGCTGGCCAAATTTCCTACCATTGCATTTGCCATCACCCCGCACTGGGTCATCCTGGCGACTGTGTTGTCATTCATCAGCGCGTTGATAGGCTCCATCTATCCCGCATATAAGGCGGCGCGCAAAGATCCAATCGACGCGCTGGCGTACGAATAATCGCAACTGCATTACGAGGATGGACGGTCCGCCAGCACGAGCGGGGACGGTCCAGGAGCGTCCATCTGCCGCATATTGGTAAAGCCAGCCTCCTGAAGCCATGCGCGAATTTCGGCAAAGGAGTAGGTGTTACCTGCTGTGGTCTGCACCAGCATGTTTACCGCGAAGATCAAACCGTTCATCGGACCGGTGCGGTCTTCGTTGACGAGAAATTCGGCGATCGCGAGCGTGCCGCCGGGCGCGAGTGCCTCGAATATCTTCTTCAGAAGCAAGCGGCTGCGCTTTTCCCCTTCCGAGTGAAGAATATGGCCCAGAATCGCGACTTGATGGCCCGTCCCGAAGTCGGCTTCCAGCAAATCTCCTGGCACGAAGGTAAAGCGGTCCGCCAGGCCAAATTTTTCTGCCACCCGACGCGTGACAGATAGCACGCCCTCCCAATCCACGGCCCTGACCCGGACTTTTGGCGAAGCTTGCGCCAGCGCGATTCCCCAGACTCCCGATCCAGCGCCAAGATCCAGAACGGAGACTGTCTGCCTGGCGGTAGCAAGTCCCAGACCGTCCGCCAGCAAGCGTGCCGACGGATAACTCATCGGGAAAATATCTTCTACAAACTGCTGGAAGAATGCAGCTCCGTCTCGCTCTTCGTTTACACCTTCCGACGGTTGGCCAGTGCGCACTATCTCGGTGAGGTGCAGCCAGTTTGGTATCAATTGTCGGCTCATGTGCTGAAAGATGCCGCCCTGAAAGCTCGGCTTTGTGCTCACCAGGAAAGCGGCGCTCTCGGGAGTCAACGCATAGATGTCTCTGCCTGATTTTTCAAGCAGGCCGAATCCCGTCAGCAGGTTCAGCACTGGAGACAGACCACGCGGAGAGCACTTGGTGGCGGACGCGATCTGATCCAGCGTCTTGCTGCCGTCATCGAGAGTGTCGAAGATCCGAAGCCGTACTGCCGCTTCAATCGCCAGGGGTGGAGCATATGCCCAGGCCAGTTGCATCAACCGTTCCGGGGTAACTTGCGCGCGTGGTGCCTCTGTAGAAATCATTTGGGGCCTTTCTGAATCGCTTATTTGGGGCATTTCATCATATAGCCCGAAAAATTCAGATGTCCAGGGGGAGAAAGAATATTTTTTGAGGGTCATTGCGTTCAGCCACGCGTCGCGAAGGACGAAGGAAAGGACAGGACGATCTCTATATCTGGGGAGCTTCCGGGTCCGATTCCATGCGGTAACGGAAGGCGTTTTGTTTCCATCGAGCGATGGGGCTTTCAAAATAACGCCAGGAAAGTGTTGAGATGGCCAGCGTGCTCGCCAGCGCCGCGACCAGGGCCACGCTGTGCGGCATGTAATTTCGCAGCGCCAGGTAGATTGGATAATGCACGACATAGAAGCAGTAGCTGATTCGTCCCATCCAGCGAAGTGCGCGATGACGCAGCATTCCCGGCATCCGGCCTTGCGTTCCACTGACCGCGAGCGTGACCAATAATAAAAGCGACCACGCCATCCAAAGCACGGTATAGTCCGTTGCATCGAAAAGGCGCAGATCGAAAAAGCTGTGTTTGACGATGCCGGTGGCGAAATCGATCCAGATAGCCAGAGCGATAAGCACTGCGACACACACGTAGAACCAGTTTGCATAACGCTGGAGGAAGGGTCGCCAGGCTTCCGCTTTGTCCTGCCACAGCACGCTGAGCATGCAGCCGGCTGCCAGCGAATCCATTTGCGCCAAAAATAGCTCCTGTGCGCCTCGTGGGTCGGGATAGAAATATCGAATCCACGGAGTGAGCAACAAAACCAGTGCCAGAATGGTGAAAAGCACAGGACGGTGCGCCCGAGTGAAAGTGACGATAGGGGCCCAAAGAACGTAAAAATATTCCTCCACCGATAACGACCAAAGCACGGCAAAGCCCATAACCACCCAGCTGGGATGCGGCACAATCTGCAGGTGGGTAAGCAGCGGCGGAATGAATGCCTGCAAAAATGTGAAGTACAGAAAGACGGTCTTTGCAGGCTGCGGCGTTCCGACGCTGGCCGAAGCGACGAAGTAGACCAGCAAAGCCAGAAAATATAGAGGAAATACGCGGAGCGAGCGTCGGGCATAGAAAACTTTGAGGGCTTCCGGCTGACCGACTACGCGCAACAAAATCGAAGTGATTAAAAATCCCGAGAGGACGAAAAAGAGATTGACGCCCATCCATCCCCACTGCGGCCCCAGTAACAGCAGACTGGGATGGTGGATGTAATGGCGCATCAACACCAGCAGGATGGCAACTCCACGGAGTCCTTCGAGTTCAGGAATTCGCTGGGCCGATTTTTTTATAATGGAAGGAATCGGATGTCCTTTTCTACAGCGGCGATCATCCGGCAGAATAGCATCCGCAGTCGTCTCGCGCAGACATCGGTCTTCCAGAGCAACAAAATTAGCGTGGTTGATAAGAAATCATCAGTTTTGTCAGCTATATTGCCGCCGATTGCGAAATATGCATCCGAGTAAAACATTGTTCCTTCGGAACAGATAAGAGACAATGAGGTTGGCCTCACCCTTGAATCCCATACCCCATGAGTAAAATAGCAATCATCATTGGCGCCGGACCCGCTGGCCTGACGGCGGCGCTGGAGTTGCAACGGCATTCGGACGTTCATCCGATTGTGCTTGAGGCAACGGACGAAATCGGCGGCATTTCGCGCACCATCCGGTACAAGGGCAACCGCATGGACATCGGCGGCCATCGCTTCTTTTCGAAGTCCGACCGGGTCATGGAGTGGTGGCTGGAGGTGATGCCTGCGGTGAGTTCCGCCGGCGAAAGTGGGGCCGTCCCGATCAGTTATCAGAACAAGCAGCGGACCATTCCATCGAGCGAGAAGGTCCTCGATCCGGAGCGCGACGATCTGGTGATGCTGATCCGCCCGCGCAAGAGCCGCATTTATTTTCTGCGCAAATTTTTCGACTACCCCATTAAACTGACACCGGAAACGCTGCGCGGACTGGGCCTGCCACGCACCATGAAAGTGGGCTTCAGCTATCTGCGCGCGCGCGGCATTCCCCGCAAGCCGGAAAATTCTCTGGAAGACTTCATCGTCAATCGCTTCGGCAAGCAGTTGTATCAATTGTTCTTTGAGTCGTATACCGAAAAGGTCTGGGGCGTGCATCCGCGACATATCAGCGCGGAGTGGGGGGCGCAGCGCATCAAGGGTCTGTCGCTGACCAGTGCTGTGAAGCATTTCGTTAAACAAGCATTCTCGGGCCCCAAAAAGAACTCTGGCGACCTAAGCCAAAAGGGGGTGGAGACCTCACTGATCGAGCGATTTTTATATCCCAAATTTGGCCCCGGCCAGTTGTGGGAGCATGTTGCTTCGATGGTGCGGCAGAATGGCGGCGAACTGCACATGCGCATCCGCGTGACAGAACTTCGCGTCAAGGACAATCAAGTTTCTGAAGTACTGGCCGTCGATGCCGAGGGAAAGAGGCATGTCTTTCCCGCAGACTACGTAATTTCGACCATGCCGATCCAGCACCTGATTCGCAGCCTGGTCGCTGGGGCGACCCCGGTCCCGGCAGAGGTGAAAGAAGTCAGCGAGGGGTTGATTTATCGCGACTTCATCACCGTGGGCCTGCTGGTGAACAAGCTGTTGGTGACGGAACCCGATGGCAGTCCGCTGAAGGACACATGGATTTATATTCAGGAGCCGGACGTGACCGTGGGGCGTTTGCAGATATTCAATAACTGGAGTCCCTGGATGGTCGCCGACCCAACGAAGATGTGGATTGGACTGGAATATTTCTGCAACGATACCGACCCGTTGTGGAAGATGCAGGATGAAGACATCAAGAAATTTGCCGTCGAAGAAATGGAAAAAATCGGCATTTTACATACAGCCGATGTGCTCGACGGACATGTGGTCCGCGTGCCGAAGACCTATCCGGCATACTTTGGGACGTACGATCGCTTCGATGTGATCCAGAAATTCACCGACGAATTTGAGAACCTGTTTCTAGTGGGACGCAATGGCATGCACAAGTACAACAACCAGGACCATTCGATGTTGACCGCCATGGCTGCGGCGGAAAATATCATGAACAATGTGCGCGACAAGTCCAACCTGTGGGCGGTGAATACGGAGCAGGAGTACCACGAGGAGAAACGCGGATGACACCGGCGCAGACAAATCATTTCCATGCGACGTAAGTACTTTGGCATTCTGCTGGGGGTCGTACTTCTGCTGCTGGCGCTTCGGCTTTGGCACATCCGGGCCGACTTTCCCGACTACCGTTTTTACATTCAGGAGCGCTCTGAATTCACAGACGAGGGTTTTTATACCAGCGCCGCACTGAACCATTTCACACTGGGCCACGCCTACATTCCTGGCGGATGGAATCCCGGCGTGTTCATGCCTGTTTGGCCGCTAATGGTGGGGCTCCTGTTTCACTTTACCGGGATCAGCGTGACCGCCGCGCGTACGCTGGCCGTGGTGTGTACATGGCTGAGCGTGATTCTTGCTTATGCTGTCGCGCGGCAATATCGTTCGGTAACGTTTTCGTTGTTGACTGTTTTTCTTGCCACCGCCAATGCACTGGGTTTCTTCTACAGCAGGCTCGCCGTTCTGGAGCCTGCGTTCGTACTGTTTCTGCTGCTGGCGATTTATCTGGCTGGCCGGGTCCGCACAGGCAACTACGTCATGGCAATCATGGTCGGACTTGTGTTCACCGCAATGACGCTGACCAAAACCACCGGCCCGTTTGTACTGCCAGCGGTGCTTTACCCAATCTGGGCGTGCAATCGGCAGGACCGTTCCGCAGCGTGGAAACTGATCGCAGTGGCTGCTACGACGGCCCTGCTCCTGCTTGGCGGCGTGAGGCTTTATTGGACACACCATTATCTGCAGGACTCGAAGATCATCCTGGGGATGAACCCGCTATGGCAACTTGAAAATTCTCCATCTCGCTTGCTGCGGTTTTTTCTACGCGGCACCTGGGTGGATCCGGTGTTGTTTCCTCTGGCCGTGGTTTCCTTCGCAGCAGCCGTGTTGAGCCTTCGTTTTCTATGGCGCGACACACTGTTTGCAACGGCGCTTCTGTGGGAGACCGGATATGCAGCCTTCATCGTCTTCCACTACGACGGCCCTCCCCGCTATTTTGTCGCGCTGATCGTTCCGACCATTTGGCTGGCCTTGATCTTTACAGAATGGCTCTGGCAGCAGCATAGACGCATCGCCGTTGGCGTGGCCGCCTGCATCGCGGTCTCATTGGTATGGAATTTGCTATGCATCGGGAATTACTTGCTTCATCCTCGATTTGGCCTGGTAAACGCAAGCATTGAAATCAAGCGGATCATCGTAGCGCAGCATCTCGACGATCCAAAATCGAATATGCTGCTGATAGGCCGCGGCACGGAAGAAATCTCGCTATTGAGTGGCGGCATCCCAGCTATCGACAGCGATGGGGCCATGCCAGTGCAGGAAAAGTTGAACGTCTATCATCCAGGCTGGTTCATGCGCTGGACAGGACACGTTCCGGCGCGAATGAAGACGGTCGGTGCCTACCGGCACCTGACAAAACGAGCTTCCTTTCCAGAACTCAGTCGCATTCGGCGCACGGGGATCGTTCTGTACCAGATTTATCCATAGAATTTATCGATGAATGGCGGTCTTTTGGCCCACGGCTTTTAAGGGACCCACCTATTTCCTAGTCACAGAGAGGAGCTTCCTTTTGTCAACACGCACATCGAGTTCGCCGCTGGTCAACCTATTTGTGGTGGCAATCAGCTCGTCCTACGCGTTTATGGATTGGATCAACTACAAAAGGACATTTGCTGTCCATCCAGATGGCTGGATGCTGTATTTCTCAGGACAGGTTGAGGCCCCTGGACAATATCGAATCGGCATATGGGATGCAGTTCTCTGGATGCACCGATGGTTGCACCTCAAGCCATATGACGCGCTGACACTGATCGACGTATTCTGCGTTGCCGGATCTCTTTGGGTTGGTTTACGGCTATTACGCAGCCTCGATTTTTATCAATCTGCGCCATCCAGCGTTCGCTGGCTTGCAAACGTCGGAGCATTTTCTTTGGCCGAATACTACATCGTGTGGGGGCATTGGTATCAGACCGGTGCGACCATGCCCTCAGTATTATTCGTCGTGCTGAGCATGGCGCTTGTTTACGGAGCAATCCTAAGGGACAGGATGCTTGCCAGATGCCTGCTGATTTGTCTGGGCATAATCCAGGCATTTATCCGTGCGGATGTTGTGGTGATTCTTCATGCAGGCATTTTTCTCGCATATTTTTTTGGCACTAAGAGGGCTGCTCTCCCGGATAGACGGCCACAGGCCGTCACGAGCTTGTTGACCGCTCTCCTAGCGGGCGGTGTACAGCTTTATCTCATGTTTGTCAGATTCCCAAACGCGAGGTACGGCGCAGGTGGGGTGGTTCGTGTGACGGAAAACCTGCATCCGGAAATGCTGCTTACCATGCTGCTCGGGCTTTTCCCGTACTGGGTGCTGGTAGGGCTGATACTCTCCAAGCGCTATAAGCCGGATGGCCAAACGGTCGCCCTCTTGGCAAGCTCGGCACTGTATCTTGTCGTTTGGTTCGTCGTGGGGCGGCTGGAGGAAGTACGGATTTTTCTGCCATTCGCTTTCGCTCTGGTTCCGGCCACAGTGGCTGCGCTGATAGGGCTGCTACCGCTCACACAGGATGCTCCGCGCTAAATGTGACAGCTGGCTACGCCGCGCTTCTCCAGATATTTCTGGTGATACTCTTCGGCCACCCAGAAGGTCTGTGCCGGAACGATCTGCGTGACAATGGGACACGAAAATTTGTGCTCGGCATTAAGACGCGCTACAGTTGCGACTGCGGCCTGTTGTTGTTCGGCTGAATGATAAAAAATCACCGAGCGATACTGCTCGCCATGATCCGGGCCTTGGCGATTCAATTGCGTTGGGTCGTGGGAACTAAAAAATACGTCCAGTAGTTGCTGATAGCTCACACGCGTTGGATCGAAGGCAATTTGCAGCGCTTCCGCGTGGCCGGTACGACCTGTGCATACATCGCGGTAGGTTGGATTTTCCAGCTTTCCGCCTTCATAGCCGACGGTAGTTTCCATTACTCCGGAGATACGATCGAACGTCGTCTGCACACCCCAGAAGCATCCTGCTCCAAATGTCGCTTTCTCCATGACGCATACTCCCAATCCTTTAGATGTTTGCTTACCGCACAAGTTTCAGTATAGGGAATCTACATGTATAGTCCCGGCAATTGATGGTTAGTGTAGCCGGATGTTAAGAAGAGTCATTCTGAACGAAGGTCGCCGCGGCGACCTCAGAATGACACACCTTATTTTCGATTACTGTATCCGTGAATCCGTTCTTGCCGGTGAGTTGGCGGTCAGACCGCATGCTTTTTCAGGCCAGATCGTGGGGCTGCTTTCTTGGAAGAACTCGGCACACGCGCGCTGGGCGGCTGCGCCAGTTTGACTGCGCGATAGAGTGCATGCACCTCGCGGGGGTTGAGTTCGCGAAACTCGCCAGGCTCGACATCGAGCACCAGCGGGCCGTATTCGATACGGCGAATTTTTTCGACATGGTGGCCGACTTCTTCAAACATTTTGCGCAGTTGTCGATTGCGTCCCTCGGTAATGGTGATTTCATACCACGGGTTGTCGCCCGGGCGAAATAAGCGGACCTTCGCTGGCGCGGTGCGCACGCGGCCTTCGCCGGAGTCCGGGCCGCCGAGCGGAATGGACACACCGCGACGAAGCGCCTCGATGGCAGCGTCGGTCGGCACGCCGCTGACCTTCACCAGATAGGTTTTTGCAACGTGGGAGGCAGCGCGCGTAAGAGCATTAGCGAGTTCGCCATCGTTCGTGACCAGCAGCAGCCCTTCGCTGTAGTAATCCAAACGACCCACGGGAAACATGCGCAGCCGGACGCGCGAGAAGAACTCCATCACCGTTGGGCGGCCCTGCGGATCGCTCGCCGTCGTCACGTATTCCTTCGGCTTGTTCAGCATGTAGTAGCGATGCTCGTCCGCCGGACGAATGAGTTTGCCGTCGACGCGAATGTGGTCACGGACAGGATCGGCTTTGCTGCCAAGCTCTGTGACCAGTTGTCCGTTCACCTGGACGCGGCCCTGCACAATAAATTCTTCCGCTTTGCGGCGCGATGCGATCCCGGCACTGGCGAGAATCTTTTGCAGGCGCTCGGTGGATCGCGGGCCATGTTTGCTGTCGCCTGAGGATTTCGATTTTTCTATCTCATCCTGTTCCGGTTCCAGCGCGTCGGTTCCACTGGATTGTTTTGCCGATGGTTCGTTTGGCTGCTTCCTGGAAGCTTTCATGGGGTGGCCCCGTTGTCGGACTCATCGGTGGCTGCGGCGATTTCGTTTCCCGAGGTGGAAGCGCCATCCAATGCGTCTTCTGCAAAGGTTTTAGTAGAGTGCGCCTGTTCTTCTGGAGGAGCAACGGTTTCACTCTCGTCGACTTCAGGCTCCGCCATGTCGGCAGCCATTTTTTCAAACTCTTCGATGCTGGGCAGCTCGCTTACGTCCTTCAAACCGAAACGCAGAAGAAATTCTTTCGTGGTTTTGTAGAGGATCGGACGTCCAATCACCTGCTTGCGCCCCGCCGTGGTGATGAGCTTGCGCGCCATCAGGCTGCCCAGCACGCCAGAGGTATCGACGCCGCGAATTTCGCTGATCTCCGGCGCGGTGACGGGCTGTTTGTACGCAATGACGGCCAGCGTTTCGAGCGCCTGCAGCGAGAGCTTCATCTGCGGTTTCAGGCTCTTTACAAAGGAGCGGACGGCATCGTGATATTCGGCCTTCGTCGCCATACGGTAGCCGCCGGCAATCTCGCGAATCTCCATGCCGCGCTCGTTGTTCGCATAATCGGCAATCAACTCTTCCACAATCAGTTGCACCGCGTTACGCGCCTCACGGTCGCGCAGCCGAGCCTGCTTCTTCACTTCCGCATCTTCCATGGGCAGCCGCGGCTGCTGGGCATCTTCGGCCTCCGGCGAGCGTGCTGATTCGGCGTCGGGAGTGGCGGCGTTCTCTGCGATACAGGTCGATGGCTCTTCGCCTTCCGGCACTGTAGCGCCGAAGGGAAGGCTAGCGGCCAGCGCTTCGTCCGCAAAAATTGCGGCCAGTAGCGCCAGTGTAATCGGCTCTTCCGCAGCGTAGATGACGGCTTCGATTTTTGCTTTTAAGCTCATGTGTTTAACGAGTCTCTAGCATATCAACCACGAGGCAGCACCGGCTCAACGCCAGTCATCGCGGCCTTCCATCAGGGCGGACTCAAAGTTGTCATGTTTCTTGATATAAATTTCGCTGAAGCTACTGCTCTGCCGCAGCAATATGGCCTGCAGGCGGACCAGTTCCAACAACGCGAGAAAGGTGCAGATCAGCGCCCGCTCCGATTGCACATGCTGGAGCAGGCGACGCAGTCCGACAGGGCGATCCTCCATCACTAAACGGCGACGAACGTAGTCGATCATCTGCGCGACGGTGACGGCATCTTCATTCACGTCCAGCACAGGCCGTTGCCGGGCGCGGTCGAGAATTTCGCGGAAGACGCGCACCAGATCGACGGTGTCGGCGGCAATCTCCGGCTCCGTCCCGGCATCTTCGCGGAATTCGCGGATGGCCGGGTTCGTCCACGAGGATTCTTCGAGCATTTGCTTTTGCAGCAGCATTTGCGCGGCGCTCTTGAAACGCTGATGTTCCAGCAGGCGCTCTACCAGCTCGCGGCGCGGATCGTCGTCTGCTGCATCACTCGTCCCGTCGTTGCTGCGCGGCAGCAGCATCTTGCTCTTGATGTGGATCAGCAGCGAGGCCATGTAGATGAACTCGCCCGCGCCATCGACATCGGACTCCTTCAGCGTTTCGACATACGACAGAAACTGCGCCGTGATGCGCGCGATGGGAATGTCGTAGATGTCGATGTCCTGCTTGCGGATCAGGTCGAGCAGCAGATCGAGCGGGCCGTCGTAGACCTTGCCAACGGTGACGGCGAAGGGGAAGGTATTGGCTTCCTCCTGCGCGGCGCGTTTTTCCGCAGCGCGTTCCGCTGCTCGTTCTGCGGCGTCGGGAGCTTTGTTTTTCGGCTCCGGCGCAAACGGCGGATCGGCGGGCAGGTCGAGTTGCTCATGCGGCGTGGCCTGATCGGATGCAGACTCCTGCGGCTGCTTCTGTTCTCCTGCATCGAGTTGTTCCGGATCGATCATTGTTTCTTGCCTGCCGCGGATGGCTTGATTTGGGCCAGACGCATAGCATCGCGCACCTGCTGCATCGTTACTTCCGCGCGCGCGCATGCTTTGGCCGAGCCTTCTTGGAGAATCTGCCAGACTGTTTCTTTTTCGGCTTCGTGCTTGCGGCGGCGCTCCTGGATGGGTGCCAGTTCGGCGACG
>JAKAYS010000064.1 GCA_021826695.1 Acidobacteriota bacterium
GATCTCCGATGCGATGTCCCGCAGCCTGCGCGATGCTTGCCAGCATGGCCGCGGTGGAACCCTTTCCGTTGGTGCCGGCAATTAGCACGCTGCGAAACTGCCGCTCCGGATGACCGAGCGCGTCGGCGAGTGCGCGCATCTGGTCAAGATCGAATTTGCGGCGCGGCGCGGAGTGGGCCGCATCCGGACTTGCATCCGAATGGCGCGCCAGTTCGTGTCCGCGCGCAAAAAGAGCTTCGACCGCCAGAGCGTACGACATGCGTTGATTTTAGTAGAAATTTTGAGAGATTTTTTTTCTTCCCCATCGTTCCCTATACAAAGTATGGCCACCCCCACCTCGGGCGTGAGCGATGCTTTATCCTAAAGGTATTGCCTGAGTATCTCAAAACTCGTTTCTCTCGTCGCCATTTCCTGCAACTTTCGGCCCTTGGGGCCGGTGGTCTGCTTGCTTATTCCGGCGAGTTTGAGCGCCACCATCTTGAGATCACGCGCCATACCGTAGAGTTGGCGCGGCTTTCCCCGGCCCTCGACGGCCTGCGCATCGCGCAGCTTTCCGACTTCCATTACGAGCAATGGACGGAGCCGTACTTTATCCGGGAAGTGGTGGAGCAGGTCAATCGGCTCGCGCCCGATCTGGTCCTGCTGGTTGGCGACTACGTGAGCGAAGGACCGCTGCCGCCCGCCAGGGGCGCGCAGATGAGCTATCCATGCGCGGAGATTCTGTCCGGCATCCAATGCCCACAGCGGTGGTGCGTGCTGGGCAATCACGACGCCAAGGTTGGCCCTGTTATCGTGACCGATGCGCTGGAGTCGCACGGCCTGCCGGTGCTCGCAAATAACTATGTTCCCTTTGAGCGAAACGGCGCGCGGCTTTGGATCGCAGGCGTCAAGGATGTGGGAGTGAGCGACCCGGATCTGCACCTCGCCGCGCCGCGCGGGCTACAGACTGCGCGGGAACCCGTGATTCTGCTGGCGCACGAGCCGGACTTCGCCGATCGCGTCGTTCGTCATGGAGGCGTCGATCTGATGCTTTCCGGCCACACGCACGGCGGCCAGGTGCGCCTGCCCTTTTTCGGCGCCATGTATGTGCCACCGTTGGGCCGGAAGTATATCGAAGGCCTTTTTCATCTGGAAAACGGCCTGCAACTCTACGTCAATAGAGGAATTGGCACCGTCGGTGTGCCATTCCGCTTCGATTGCCGACCGGAGTTGACGTTGATTACGCTGCGTAGTGCCGACGGCATCGCGCACATCTGAAAATTCCCAACGCAAGCGTTCACTCTCCAAGAAACCATCCCCGCATTCAAACCAAGGGTTCAAAATCGATGATTTCACTTGATTAAGTAGCCGCATCGTAGCTACGATTAAAAGTGGCGCACAAAGTTGAGTTTGAATGGGACGCTTCCAATCGGGGCCATATCGCCGAACATCAGGTCACTTCGCAGGAAGCTGAAGAAGTGATTCTAAATGGCCCTATCGACCTGGAGCGGCAGAATCGAAATGGAGAAGAACGGATACTTCAAATAGGTGAGACCAAAGCAGGTCGGATATTGTTGGTTGTCTTGGCCTTTTCTGGATCGAAGATTCGAGTCATCACCGCATGGGAAGCAAAGGAGAACCTGGCCCGATACTGGAAAAGCCTGCAATCGAACACAGAAAGGAAAAGATAATGGCAAAACAAATGGACATTCCGGCCTTTAAAAATGAAGCCGAGGAAGCAATGTGGTGGTCGGGCCAGGAAGATCGAATCGCCCGGGAATTTGAGCAGGCCATACATACGGGTCAGGCAGGACGTGGCACCGCAGCCCGGCGCGCGGCCCTCCCCACGACCACCATTCGACTCGATCCGAAGGACATCGAACTGGCGCGCTCACAAGCAGAAAGAAAGGGTCTACGCTACCAAACGTACCTGAAGATGCTTCTCCATGAGGCGCTGCGATCACAGGAAAAGGCCAGCTAAGAGTTGTTGCGTCTTCGTCGGTCGCCGCGGCGACCTCCTCAGCGTGCCGACTCTGCTGGGCGCTTCGCATCCCAGCAAATTCACCACGGTACTATGTTTGTTTAAGAGCGTCAGAATCGGCCATAACCCCAAGTTGATCCATAGCCTCCGCCAACTGCCGGTAAACTGGAGCGGGATTGAATGCCTCTGGCGGCATGTGCCCCATTCTGCGCGCAGCCTCTGCCAACCTACAGAGGACGGCTGGTATCGATTGCTCAGGAATTCCAGCGACCTTGACGCCGCGATAGTTACTCAAAATACACTGAACCGCTTTTGGCAGCCGTTTCGTGTCCACAGCCCCATCTGCAAGGAGATAGGGAAGTTTCCACGATCCTGGCTGCGAGTAATCACCAACGTAGGCGAAGCATTGCGCAGGAATACGGTATTTCGGGTGTAGCAGCACAGTTGTGTCACATGGCTCTGTTAGTGTGGAGGTCCGCTCGACTGCTTCTTCGGGCAGCAAGCGGAGCCTTGTCCGGTCGCACGGCTGCGGGTCGCGCCAGATACCCTGAACGCTGAGCCACCAAAGATCGATCTGCGGTTCGGCATCGCAAAGGCAAACGTACACTCGATCCAACAGGCCACCCTCGGCAATATTCGCTGCGTATAGCATCACGCCATCGCTGATCGCCACTCTTGGTATCTTTTGTTCGCTGGCATACCGCAGCGCCTGATCGAGTGCATTCTGAAGGGCACGACGGCTCCACGCCAAGGAGCCGGGCCGTTTCACCTCCACAACGAGACGCTTTATACCGTGGTCGGTGAGTACGATGTCGGCGCGGCCCAGTTGATTGTTGAAATCGGACAGCGGCCAGTCAAGGACAGATGTAAAGAGGTCTTCCAGAATATTTTCCGCAACTTTTTCGCACGCTTCTCCAACCCGTTGCTGCTGCTCCAGCCGCTGCGCGCGCTTAATAAGAAAGTCGTGCCATGCCTGGTGGATGCGTTCAACGCAGTGGCGATGTGAGGCGAGTTCCGGCACAGTAGAATAAGATTTCTCAGAAACGGTCATGATTATAGGGTCAGCAATCTCCCTTGGATTCATAGCTGTACAGGAGACGTACGCCACCGGGCGAACATCCCGCAACCATCGTACAGAGGACCGTGCTACTCTCACAATGAAAATCCAATAGCGGACAAAAACCAGCTTTACTACGGCGACAACTTAGACGTGCTGCGGCGCTATGTGCGCCTTTCACACTTTTCTTGGTAACTCCGACATGATGGCGTATCTGGCGATGATGGCCCCGCGCCTAATCGAACTTCGGCGCGTGTTGTTATTCCACACGGCTAACAAGAATCGTCTACACTCTACGCAGTAATCTTGAGAGGGATCTCTGGCAGCGCGATGCGATTCTCAGTTCCCCACCCGATTCCGTATCAGGGCAGCAAGCGCAGATTGGCGGTTGCGATTCTCAGCCACGTTCGTGCCAGGCAATACAGGCGGCTTATCGAGCCTTTCGCAGGCTCGGCAGCGGTCACACTTGCGGCGGCGGAGAAAGGGATCTTTTCTGCGTATGTGATCGGCGACGTGCTTGATCCGCTGATCCACTTGTGGCAGGCCGTAATCGAGGACCCCAGTAAAATTGCCGAGCGGTACGAAACGCTTTGGCTTCGCGAGCGCGCGAAGCCGATCGAGGCATATTACGAAATCCGGACTGAGTTCAACAAAGACAAAGACCCGGCCAAGTTGCTCTACCTGCTGGCGCGATGCGTTAAAAATGCGGTGCGCTTCAATCCATCGGGCGAATTCAACCAATCGCCGGACAAGCGCCGCAAGGGCACGCGCCCAACCACAATGAAGGCCGAGTTGTTTGCTGCGCATCGGTTGCTCAAAGGCAAGTGTCGCGCAGTATCGACCGATTTTCTGCCGCTGATTCAGCAAGCGCAACAAGATGACTTCTTCTACCTGGACCCGCCCTATCAGGGAACCAGCGAAGGCTGCGATCTACGCTACGTGGCCGGGGTCTCTCGCGAGCGAATGATCGAGGCGCTGGCAATCCTGAATGACAAACGAGTGCCGTTCGTTTTGAGCTATGACGGGTATTGCGGAAGCCGAAAATATGGAGAACCGCTGCCGGACACAGTTGCACATCGAATCTTGCTGGATGTAGGTCGATCCAGCCAGGCTACCCTCAACGGCAATCACGAGGTAACGCTGGAATCGCTTTACGTGTCCCACGCAATCGCAGGCAACCGGAAATATGCGCGGCGTTCCCTGGAAGACTTTGCAGCCCAGACGCTGTGGAACGCGCTCGACGGCGTCGAGCGGCTGAGAATGCAGCGGCTGGCGAATTAGTTCTCGCCACATGGATAAGAATCTCGGGTGCCCCATCCTTGCGCCGACTTTGGCAGCAAGGGTGGGAGGGACAGTTTCCTGATCCCACGATCTCAGTATGCAATCCCACCCTTCGCGATGAAACTGCGAAGGATGGGGCACCCGACGACTGTAATCTAATTCAATATAGAGGAACGTTTATATGACGAAATGTTCGATAGTCGACTGCACGAATAAACCAACTGGTGGCTTCGAGAAGATAATCGAAGCAGGTAATTTCGGCGACCCCAGTGCAGCATTACCGGGAACACGTATCTTTTGGTGCGAGACCCATCAAGACACCCTTGAACCGAAGACTTACGGACTGCGTGGACGGCGTTTAAGGAGTAACGATCTGGCTTAACGATCCAAGGTGACAGGGTGTCGAGTGGGAGTCCTCGCTCGACGCCCTGATTACTTCTATATTCCCAAAGGAGTCATTCTTGTATGAGGTCGTTCGCCGTGGCGAAGCGACCGCAGTGAAAAATCCAGAGAATGTTTGCGTCATAAATGGATGCCATCCCCTTCTGGATTCTTCGCTGCGCTCAGAATGACTCTTCTTTATGGGGAGCCGTGCTACTCTCACAGTGAAACTCCGATGGCGGACAAAAACCAGCTTTACTACGGCGACAACTTAGACGTGCTGCGGCGCTATGTGCGCGATGCGTCGGTCGATCTGGTGTATCTCGACCCGCCGTTCAACTCGCGGCAGGACTACAACGTGTTGTTCGCGGAGAAGGATGGCAGCCGGTCGAGTTCGCAGATCCATGCCTTTGAAGATACCTGGGAGTGGAACCTCGAAAGCCAGCGCGCCTATGAGGGGATTGTCGAAACGGGTGGCCGCGTGGCGGACGCCATGCGCGCTTTTCACACTTTCCTTGGCAACTCCGACATGATGGCGTATCTGGCGATGATGGCCCCGCGCCTGATCGAACTGCGCCGGGTGTTGAAGGAGACTGGCTCCATCTATCTGCATTGCGATCCCACAGCCAGCCATTATTTGAAGATTCTGATGGATGCTGTGTTTGGGCCGCAATCGTTCAGGTCGGAAGTGATCTGGAAGCGAACGAGCTCACATGGCAATGTCTCGATCAATTATGGTGACGTGACTGATACGCTCCTGTACTACAAGCGCGGCGAACGCTGCACATGGAATCAAATTTATCTGCCTTACAAGGCAGAACATATTGCAAGCAGTTTTAATCGCATAGACTCAAGTGGACGCAAGTATACGTCATCTGACCTTCGGAATCCTGGCGTGAGGCCCAATCTTCAATATGAATATAAAGGCTACAAGCCGCATCCGAATGGCTGGGCTGTCAGCAGAGAAAGAATGGAACAGTACGAGCGAGAAGGACGATTGATTTTTCCAAAAGACAAAAATGGAAGAATCAGGTTGAAACGTTACCTGGATGAGCAGCCCGGTGAAAAAATTCAAAATCTTTGGGAAGATATCTCTCCTATAAGCTCCCAAGCACAAGAACGCCTTGGCTACCCGACGCAAAAGCCGGAAGCGTTGCTCGAACGCATTCTGAAAGCCAGCAGCAATGAGGGCGACGTTGTGCTCGATCCTTTTTGCGGATGCGGCACGACCGTTCAGGTGGCGCAGAAGCTGAACCGCAGATGGATCGGCATCGACATCACGCACCTCGCCATCGGTCTCATCAAGAAGCGGCTCTCCGATGCCTTCGGCGAAGAGATTCGCAGCACCTATGAGGTGATCGGCGAGCCAACCGATGTGGCCGGAGCGGCGGCGCTCGCCGAGCAGGACAAGTATCAGTTCCAGTGGTGGGCGTTGGGGCTGGTGGGGGCGCGACCGGCGGAACAGAAGAAGGGCGCGGACCGGGGCATCGACGGGCGGCTGTATTTCCACGACAACACCAAGGGCGACTCGAAGCAGATTCTCTTTTCCGTGAAGGCCGGTGGCGTGACGGTGTCGCAGATTCGCGACCTGCGCGGGACGCTGGAACGCGAGAAGGCCGAGATTGGCGTCTTCCTGTGCTTTGAAGCGCCGACGCGCCCGATGATGAAGGAGGCCGCCGAAGCTGGTTTTTATAAGTCTCCGGACGGCAGCAGCTATCCACGAATGCAGATCTTTACGGTGGAACAGTTATTGCAGGGCAAGCAAGTCGAATATCCGCGCTACGCCCGCGACAACACCTTCAAGCAGGCCCCGCGCAGCCGGGGCGCGGCGGCGTCAAACATGAATTTGCCGCTGGAGTTGGGGACGGACGAGGAATAACCAGGGGATCTCTTACTCCGCGATGGGACAAACATCTTTTCCCAGATGAGCCGCAAAGGACGCGGCGCATCTGGGGCACCCGGCCGCATTCTCTATCCACCTTAGCTGCGCGAAGGCGGGGCATCCGGCACCGAAAATTTTGATTGTTTTCCGGTTGCGAACTGTGCCGAGAAAGGTGTATGTTCTTTTTCACCACGAACGAACGACGGCAATTACCCAGATTTTTAAGCCTGTTCCTGGTTTCTGGGCAGTACTCCCTCCCGCCCCATTCCTGGTCAATTGAAATCTCAATTCGCGCCTGAGGAGGCGAGCATCATGAAAACGCACGTTGGTAAGAAGCAATTTGGATCGATGATCGTCCTGTGTCTTATTGCAGGGATCGGTTTCACGGCAGCGTCAATTACGGCAACAGCGCAGGAGCAAGCTAGCGGAGCAACGCCACCTCCGAAGGTGCTCGTCATCATGCGAGAGTTTCTCAAGCCGGGCAAAGCGGGCGCCGCGCATCAAAAGACAGAGAGCGCATTCGTCCAGGCCTTTACCGCGGCACAGTGGCCGGAACACTATATTGCCATGAATTCCCTTTCAGGCAGACCGCGGACCCTGTTCTTTCTCGGCTACGATTCCTTTGCCGATTGGCAGAAAGACATCTCGGACACTGCAAAAAATGCCACTCTCTCGCAGGCCTTCGACAGCGCACAAGAGGCAGACGGCAAGCTGCTCAAATCGTATGATTCTGGCGTCTTCATTTATCAGCCGGACAAGAGCGTTGGGACGGGGGTCGATATCGCCCACATGAGGTATATGGCGATCACAATGATCAAAGTGCGTCCAGGACACGGGGAGGATTGGGACGCGTTGGTCAAGATGCATAACAGCATTTTTGGGAAGATGCCGAACGCGCACTGGGCCATGTTCCAGAAGGCGTATGGGACGGACAGCAGTGGCGTGAACCTGGTAATCACACCGATGAAGTCTCTGGCGGAAGTGGATCAGAACCGGGCAGCCGCGCATCAGGCGTGGTCCTCAGTAAGCGCGGACCAGAAGAAGAAGATAGGAGACCTGGAGGCGTCCACCTTCGAGTCGATTGAGACGAACCTGTTCGCATTCGACCCGAAGATGAGCTATGCGCCCGACACTTGGAAAAAAGCCGATCCAGGGTTCTGGGGCCAGCAGTAGATCGACGATGCGGGTGCCCTGTCCCTACAAAGTAAGGGTGGACGAATAGCTTTGATCCATCCCATCCGGACGGTGTTTTTGCGACTGAATGTGGGGCACCCGGGTGCTTTCAATTTTTTGTGACTGTACCTCGCGAACCAAATTTAGGAATACGGCAGAACTAGCGAGACATCATTCAGCGTTTTGTAATAGACACGCTGCGTCTCCGCCGAGATAATTGAGAGAGAAACCTAACAGCCCCCGATACGAAATGGGACCCATGGCATGCATGAACTGGAAACAGTCGCGCAAAAACATTTTCAACTATGCAAGAACCTACATCCATTCCCCCCGTTCCGAAAATCCTCGCCCCACGTGTTCTGGATCGCTACGCGATTCTGGATACCGAGGAAGAGGAGACGTTTGACCGACTTGCCCGGCTGGCCAGCCAGATAACGCAGATGCCCATCGCATTGGTTTCCTTGCAGGATGGCGACCGGCAATGGTTCAAAGCCCACATTGGACTGAAGGCCAGAGAGACCCCGATTGAACATTCTTTCTGCATCCACGCTGTGCAACAGCAGGATGTTTTTGTGGTTTCCGACGCCCGCGCAGACCCTCGATTCGCCGCCAATCCACTGGTCACGGGAGAGCCGGGAATCCGCTTTTACGCAGGCGCTCCTTTGCGCATGACGGACGGATCGTCGATCGGCACGCTGTGCGTGATCGACAGCGTGCCACGAACTCTGCATGAACGCGAACGCTCTATTCTGCGAGACCTTGCTGCCATCGCCGCGCGCGAAATCGAGTTGACCCATGCGGCCATCACCGACCCGCTGACGGGGGCGTTCAACCGGCGGACCATGATGATGATGGTGGAAAAGGAAATCGCGCGGTTCGACCGGACCAAAAACCCATTTACTCTGGCAGCCTTCGATCTCGATCACTTCAAGCGGGTAAACGATACCTACGGACATGAAGCCGGAGACCGTGTGCTTTCGCGCTTTGTGAAACTGGCTGGCGAACATCTTCGTCAACAGGACCTTTTGTTTCGTATTGGCGGGGAAGAGTTCGTGATGGTCCTGCCAGAAACGAACGAAGTCGCTGCGGAAATTGCGCTGGATCGTTTCCGCAAGCAACTGGAGCAAACCCCGATCCAAACGAATGCCGGTCCAATCTACGTGACGGTCAGCATTGGCATTGCAGAAGCGACTCCGCAAGATACAACGGTCAAAACCATTGGGGGACGGGCGGACGAGGCTTTATACAATGCAAAGCATCAGGGACGCAACCGGATCGCGCGGTTTTTCGACAAGACTGCACAGTAGCGTATCTCTCTTATCGCTCATTCCACGCTTCGCAATGAAGCTGCGAAGGAAGCCTCCTTGTTGATTTCCGCTGGGCTCTATGAAATAAAGCACGATAGCTACCCCAGCAAGCTCGACCCATTGCAAAGCGAGCGCGTCAGTCTGTCGCTAATGTACCGACGCCCGCCATGCACATTTCATCTGTGAGCAAGCCGCTCTACCCGCCCGCCAGCGCAGTGCTTTCAAATAGCATCGACAGCGCAGCTTGTGCCTGCGCATCCAGACTTTCGTTCACCTGAGCAAGATCCGGAACCAGATAGCTGAGATTCACCGCAAGCAGATTTTCCTGAACGATCTGGCACACGACGCGACGCAGGATGCAGAACTCGGCAAGCACCATGCCAGGTGTATAGCCTTGTAGATCGCGCCTGCTGGCGGGCGTGGTGATGGGTGCTGGACGTTCCGCGGACGCTTCTCCGGAGTAGGATTGCGCGGCGAGAATTACCTGCTGCAGAAGCCCGCGCACATAGTCGAGACGCTGTTCTCTGTTCGCAGCCGCGCGCCATAGCCGCTGATCGTTTTCCACGGATGCTATCCAAAGTGTCTCGATACGTTCCAGATGTTCCTGGAGAAGCATAGCCACTCGCTTGGGTGGAGGAAAGTGCCGTTGTTGTGGAGGGGTAGCCAGTTTGCGTTCGATCACGTGCAGCAAGGCGGGAACGTCCGCCGGTTTGACGATGTAATCATCCACTTGCTGCCGGATCGCTTCCAGTGCGGTTTCAAACGCAGGATATCCAGTCAGGATAATGGTCACGGCTTCGGGCTGGGTCCTTCGCATGGCGCTGACAACGGTCAGGCCGTCACCGGGATTGCCGATGTTCAGGTCCGATAACAAGACGTCGAATTTCTCGGAGGTGATCTTCTGCAACGCCTCGGGAACGGATGCCGCAGTGCTTACCTCAAAGCCATTTTTCGACAGTACGGCCGACATGGTGATGCGAATGCTCTGTTCGTCGTCCACGCATAGCAATCGTCGCCGCATAGTGCCCCTTAAGATAGTCCGTCTCACCGACACTTGTTGTGTGAGGATTGTGTGACTCGCCGAAAACGATCGATGTTCATCGGCGATTCAATCGCCGGAATGCTGCATGAAATCCAATGCGCGAACCAGATATCCCTTCAATTCCTTGCGCGGAACCACGGCGTCGAGCATTCCATGTTCCAGCAAAAACTCCGAACGCTGAAAGCCTTCGGGCAGCTTCTGGCGGATGGTCTGCTCGATGACTCGCGGTCCGGCAAAACCAATCAGAGCGCCCGGTTCCGCCACGTTCAGGTCGCCGAGCATCGCAAAGCTGGCAGTGACGCCGCCAGTAGTGGGATCGGTAAGCACAGAAATATAAGGAATCTTAGCATCGTCCATCTGCGCCAGGCATGTGGAAATCTTTGCCAACTGCATCAGGCTGACGATCCCTTCCATCATGCGCGCGCCGCCGGAAGCTGCGACGATGATCAGCGGATGCCGCGTGCTGAGCGAGCGGTCCGCCGCGCGGGCAATGGTTTCGCCGACGACCGCGCCCATGCTTCCGCCGATAAAGGCATACTCCATCGCGCTGAGGACGACATCGTGCTCTCCGAGCCTGCCAATGGCGTTCAGGATTGCGTCGTTCAGCCCAGTGTCCATCTGCGCTTTTTCCAGGCGAGCTTTGTAGGGTTTCAAATCGACGAAGTTCAACGGATCGGTGGAGCGCAGTTCCGTATCGACCAGTTGAAAGTCCGGCTCCAGCAGGCTTTCAATGCGTGCGCGCGCCGATATTTTGAAATGCTTGCCGCACTTTGGACAGACGTGCAGATTGGACTCCAGCTCGGCCTTGAAGATGGTCTGGCTACAGCCATCGCACTTGGTCCACAGGCCTTCGGTGCGGACCCGCTTCTCCCCCGTCGGCTCAATCTCGTTTTCGTCGCGCTTAAACCAGGACATACTCTGTCTATCCTAAATTGAATCCCACCCTTTGCGATGAAGCTGCAAAGGATGGAGCACCCGCACCCGCCGCCCGCAGCAATTTCATACTCTAATATTCGATGCCTCGCTGCGCGAGAATGCCCTTCTGATAGGCGTGTTTCACTTCGCGCATCTCGGTCACGGTGTCTGCGATTTCGACCAGACTGGGATGCGCGTTGCGCCCGGTCAGGATGACGTGGACCATCTCGGGCCGCTGCTGTAGCGTTTCGACGACCTTGGCCGGGTCGAGCATTCCGTAGCCAATGGCGTAGTTGATCTCATCGAGCACCACCATGTCCCACTCTCCGGAGAGGATGGCCTGGCGCGCCTCTTGCCACGCGGCCTTGACCATTTGGATGTCTTCCGGGTCCGTCTCCGCGCCGCCGATTTTGACGAAGCCCCGCCCCATTTGCTTCATCACCCAGTTGCCGCCGAAGGCCTCCACGGCATCCAGCTCGCCATAATGCCAGGAGCCTTTCAGAAATTGCAGCATCAGAACGCGCATTCCGTTGCCGACTGCTCGCAGCGCCGTGCCCATGGCCGCTGTGGTCTTGCCTTTACCAGGGCCGGTATTAATCAGGATCAGTCCGCGTCGCGCTTCCGTCATCATCTATATATGTCCTCATCGGGGGTTCGGGTGCCCCATCCTTGCGTAGCAAGGGTGGGATTGAGTATTCCTCATCCCACCCTTTGCTCGCCGCGGCGAGCAAAGGATGGTGCATCCGGCCTTCAGCTACTAGCAGCCTATTCGCTTTTATGGCCCAGGTGGTAAGGATGACCCTCGATGATTGTAAACGCGCGATAGACCTGTTCCGCCATCACGACAGCGGCCAGTTCATGCGGCAAAGTCATCGGCCCCAGAGAAAGTACCAGACCCGCGCGACCCAGAGCAGTCTTCGACCAGCCATCGGCAGGACCGACCGCGAACGTTAACTGCTGCGTTCCCTGGTCTCGCTGACGTCCTAGCCACTCGGCAAAGGTTTCCGTCGACCAGGATTTGCCGCGACTGTCCAATAAGACCAGCATGGGAGGCGTGCGGTGGCTGGCTCGATCCAGTGCCGCAAGGAATTTTTCCTCGGAAGGGTAATTCTCGGCCTGACAGGGCGCGTGGTGGCCGATGCGCTCCACGTAAGAGGCAAACAACTCATCGACAGAAGCATGCTTCCGCGCAACTCGTCGCCCCAGGGTGATCAGACGGATATTCATGGCTGGGAGCAACTTTATCCCAAAGATTCTTGTCTTGTACTGGTAAAAAAACAGAATAGTGATCTACAGCCCCCCCCCGCAGTTCTATTATTTTCCATATTCACTATTCTGTAATTTCATACAGATTCTCAGGCAACCTATTGCCAAAATCCTGCAACTATATGAAACCCCATTACTTCTAATCTGGCCGTAAGATTGCATATTCCTCTGAGTTGCACCTACTTTCTAGCTGAGTTTGGTTACATTGACCCTCCGAAAGTGATGCAACAGCCGGGTTGGCCAGAATACGCATCTCGCTAACCGAAAATTGCCGCAGCATTTTGATATCACGAAAAGCTTTATGTAGGCCGATATCAAGCGGAGACATTTAAGTTATGAACAGTAAACAGGGGGACTCAATGCAATTTCGTTTTCATGGATGGGTTCGCACGGCAGTAACTTCGCTCATGATCTTAGGTTTTGCAGGGGCGATCCAAATCTCGCAGCCTGCGGCCTTCGCGCAGTCGCTGACCACCGGCGCTATCGCCGGAGATGTGGTCGATCCAACAGGCGCGGCAATTTCGGATGCCCAGGTTGTCATCAAGAATCTGGGTACAGGCCAGACCTACAAAGTGACCACCAACGCGGCTGGTTCCTACCGCGAATCCCTGCTGAATCCCGGACAATACAGTATCACCGTGACGAGCGCCGGATTCGCCACCTCGACCGAAACGGTCACTGTCTCGACGGGTGCCATCTCGCCCGGCGATATCAAGATGCCCATCGGTAAAAGCTCCCAGACAGTGATGGTGACGGAAGGCGAGCCGTTGCTGAATACGGAGAACGCGGACATCACCACCACGTTTTCGCAGAACCAGATTCAGAACCTGCCAAACCCTGGGAATGACCTGACCTTTGTCGCCCAGACGGCCCCCGGCGTAATCATGAACACCACGACGCCAAGCAACAACTCCGGCTTCGGGTATGGAAACTTCTCCACCTTCGGCCTGCCCGCCACCTCGAATACCTTCACCATTAACGGTGGCTATGAGAACGACCCGTTCCTGAACCTGAATAACTCCGGCGCGACCAACCTGCTGCTGGGCAACAACGACATCGCCCAGGTGACCGTCGTCAACAACGCCTATGGCGCGCAATACGGCGGACTTGGCGGCGCACAGGTAAATGAGATTACGCGCTCGGGCACCAACATCTTCCACGGCAATGCGACCTATTGGTACAACGGCCGCATGCTGAACGCGAACAACTACTTCAATAAGCAGCAGCAGGTCTACAACCAGCAGCAGGCCAAGCTGGCTGGTCTACCCATTCCCAAGCAACAACCTCCTTATGACCTCGTCAACCAGTGGGCGGCCGGCTTGGGTGGCCCGATCTGGAAGAACAAGACGTTCTTCTTTGTGGACTGGGAAGGGACGCGGATCACGCTGCCTGTATCGGCCGTGACCTACGGCCCCAGCCCGGAGTTCATCAGTTGCACGCTCAACGGCACGCCCGCCCCGGGTGGAGCAGCCTGCCCGGCGGGGTCCGGCGTGCCAGCTTCGGAGAAGGCATTTTTCAAGCAACTCTTCAACGTCTACACCAGTGCCAAGGGTTATGCCGCGGGGCAGGTCAGCGCGGGAGACCCCAACGTCGTCAGCTACAACGCCACCGCGAACGCCAATACCCATGAGCAGTTGATCGCCGGACGCATCGACCAGCACTTAAGCGACAAGGACAACATCTTCGGAAATGCCGAGTACGACAAGGGTCTGCAGGCGACCTACACCGATCTGATCAACCCGATCTTCAATGCGGACAGCCCCCAGCCGCAGTGGTCGGGTCAGTTGAACGAGAGCCACGTCTTCAACCCCAATGTGACCAACTCGTTTACCTTTGCCCTGCTCTGGTACTCCGCCATCTTCACGGACACCCAGTTGGCCGCCGCCAACAAACTGGTGCCATTCTCTTTGTTCTGGGCAGGCAGCAACCTCACCACGCTAGGCGGAATCGACGCTTTCTGGCCGCAGGGACGCAACGTGACCAACTATCAGTTTATCGACGACGTCAGCGTCAACAAGGGCAACCATAACCTTAAATTCGGTTACTACTTTCGGCGCGACGATGTGACCGACTACAGTCCCTCGATTTTAACCACGCCCGAGACGGTCTCCACCGAGGGATCTTTCGAGACCGGATCGATCGATCTCTATGCGCAACAGTTTCCCACCCGCCTGACGCAGCCCGTCGCCCTCTATAACGAGGCGGCTTACTTCCAGGATGAGTGGAAGGTCAAGCCGAACCTGGTCGTGACCGCGGCGATGCGCCTGGAGCACAACTCCAACCCGGTCTGCCAGACCAACTGCTTCGATACCTTCAAAGGCAGCGCTTTCAACCAGAACACAAGCCCTACGGCCCCTTACAACACCCTCATTCACAACGGGCTGCACAAAGCGTTCCAGAAGTTCCAGGTGATCGGATGGGAGCCACGCCTGGGATTTTCGTGGTCGCCCATGGGAGCGGGTACCAAGACGGTGGTTCGGGGCGGATTCGGCATCTTCAACGATGTCTTTCCGGGTACCATTGCGGACAGTGTGTTGAACAACGCTCCCACCAACGTAGGGTTCACGTTGTTCGGGCCAGCGTTCGGCGGCTCGTTCATCGACCCCAATCCAACCGACCCAACAAGTGCGCAGGCTACGACTGCGGCCTCCAACAAGGCGTTCCAGACCGATTTCGCCAACGGCACGGGGAACGTGACCACTCTGTCGACGGCAGTACCTGGCTTTAGCCCGCCGAACTTCACCAATCCAGCGCCTTATATCCATTATCCGACCTATTACGAATGGAACATGGAAATTGAGCGCCAGTTGAACACCAGCACGGTCATCGATCTCAACTACGTGGGCGACCACGGGTATCATGAGCCGGTGGTGAATCCCCAGGTGAATAGCTACAACGCCTCGGGGCTGCCCTTTGCCGGGATGCCTGCGGCACCCTACAACCCCTCGTTCTCCCAGATGACCGAGGTGCAGAGTGCAGCGACCTCGAACTACAATGGCATCACGGCCTCCGTCATCCACCACTCCAAGTCCCTAGTGCTCCAGGCAAACTATGAATACAGCCATGCGCTCGATGAAGTCTCCAATGGCGGCATTCTGGGCTTTGGCGCGCTAACCAGTTCGCTGTCCCCACAAAGCCCTTACACCCTGAAGTACAACTATGGCAATGCGGACTACGACGTGCGGCAGAACTTCACGGGCAGCTATGTCTGGACCGTGCCCTACTGGGGCGGACCCCACGTAGTGACCGACGGTTGGATCCTCAGCGGGACTGCCTTTCATCAATCGGGATTCCCGTTCACCGTGATTGACAGTGCTCTATTCTTTGGCAATTATTCAGGGAGCCCCTATGCGATGCAACTCCACGGAGTGAGCCGATGCGGTGCCAGCAACGTTCTCAACCTTTCGACCAACTCCGGCAAGGCGTGCGCGATCGCAAACCCGGCCAACTATACGACTCCAACCGCATTTGGCCAGCAGGAACGGAACCAGGTACGCAGTCCCTCATACACGGACACGGATATTGCCCTCCTCAAGGGCTTCTCGATCCGCTCGTCCAAGTTTGAAGCTGGGGCGCAGGTCTTCAACCTGTTCAACCATCCCAACTTCGCCGCGCCGGTGCATGACATCAACAACGCAAATAATGGCCTGATCGATACCACGATCAACACACCAACCAGCATTCTAGGTTCCGGACTGGGCGGCAACGCATCCCCCCGCCTGATCCAACTCAAGGCTGATTTCGTGTTCTAAAACAACTCCACGCAAACAAAAAAGTAAGGAGGCCGGTATCCGGCCTCCTTACTTTTTTGTGCCTATAGCTAAGGCATTTTCTCCTTTTGGTAGAAACTTCACCCAAGCGATTTGGCACTGCCAAAAAGTTAGTTGCTTTCCAGTTCCACAGAGATGCGCATTCCGCTTTCCAGTTTGAAGTCTTTTTTGCTAGAGGTGAGTGTGTCCGGGGTAGTTTTGTCCGTTGGAGAAGATAAAGCCACATCACGTACGCTGCTGCCCATGGGGACGCCTTGCATTCCGCCAGTAGCGTCATTGCTGTAACCAAGTTGTGCTTCCAGGGTGGGCGATGTCTGGGTGGATCCCATCGTCGTCGGCAGGGAGCTGGTGCCGCCGGGAGCATCGGACAGATTCGGTTTGGGCGCTACGCCCACCAATACCCCATGAATCGCAATGGGAGCCGCTTTTTTGCCGGGTTGGATTTGATCGAAGACAACCGTGATCGAGGCCGTCCCGTTGCCCGTGGACTTGGATTGCACCTCGCTGACTTTACCGGTCAGGATCGATCCTTTAGGGACCGTCGCGCCATTCTTCAATGCCAGCGGCGATAAGGTTTTTGCGGTGATAGTGTCGCCGACTTTGGCGCTCTTTGTGTCCAGCTTACCTTTAAGTTCCGCAGCCAGCGGGTGGCTCGCAACGGGGTAAGTCGTGCTGCCAGTCTGCTGCGCAATTGTGGGCGTCACCAGCACCCCAACTCCTAGAACAGTGGCCGGTACCATAGCAAGAAATCGAAGCTTTCTCATGTCGTCCCCTCTGTATTTTTCTACATTGTTATTGGGTTGCTTTTCCTCTTGAGTATTCTGCACGGTCGTAGGACTGTCGAAAGAGATTTTGGTCATACGCCGCTGCCCGATATTCTGTATTTTGTACTTCTTTTTAGCTTTAGCTGCTGCCCCTGGCTGGCCGCCTGGCTGCCTGCGTGGCTTTCTTTGCTGCGGTCTTTTTTATAGGTGCTTTGCTAGCGGAACCTTTTCTAACCGCAATCTTCTTGACTGCCTTCTTTGGTGTCTTCTTCACCGCTTTCTTGACCGCATTTTTCGCAGCTACTTTCTTGATAGCCTGTTTCTTGCGGACCGCAGCCACTCGTTTGACCAGCGAGGCCTTCATCTGATCGAGGTCGAGGTTGGTTGCCGTCTTGCGCAGCCGCTCGATATCGTAGAAGGCGCGTTTTTC
>JAKAYS010000065.1 GCA_021826695.1 Acidobacteriota bacterium
CCATGTTAACTATTCTCCCTTTCGATATTACATCGAGTACTGCGGCTTCTCACCGCAGTTACACGAAGGTATAGTTTTGTCGAAAATTAATGTCAAGAAAAAAATGACATTTCTGAAAGACTTTTTTTCTGAACGGCGCGGCGGACAAAAAGTTTTGGGGCGGCGTTTCGTCATTTTCCAATCGGAGTTGAGAAAAACATCCTGATAAATTTGCCGATTTTCCTCCTCGGGAATTGTCCTTTCAAAAAAATTTCGCCTTAGCATGTTGGTTGATTTTGCCTCTTAAATGTATTGCCGAAATCTATGCAACGCGTATGGCGTTGCTGGTGGCCGCTTTATGCGTCGACACATTATCAGCAGTACTGGGGCCAACAGTATCCACCGCGCCGTATACTTGCAAGTTTGCCAAACTTGTCGATTGCAACCCCTGGAGGATGTCGTATGGAAGATGTCGCGATCATTGCTGGAGTTCGTACTGCTGTCGGAAAATTTTTGGGTTCGCTCGCGGAATTCACTGCGCCGCAGTTGGGCGCGCTGGTAGTGCGCGAAGTTGTGCGGCGTGCCGGAATCGATCCAGCGTCGGTGGACGAATGCATTATGGGCAACGTCGTCTCGGCAGGGCTCGGACAGAACCCCGCGCGGCAGGCGGCGATCTTCGGCGGGCTCGCGCCGGAGGTCAGCGCCTTCACGATCAACAAAGTTTGCGGATCGGGCCTGAAGGCGGTGTCACTGGCGGCGCAGGCAATTCAAACCGGCAATGCGGAGATCGTCGTCGCCGGCGGCATGGAGTCGATGACCAACGCGCCGTATCTGCTGCCGCAGGGTCGCAAGGGGTTTCGCATGGGCGACAGCAAGGCCGTCGACAGCATGGTCAACGATGGCCTCTGGGACATCTACAACAACTACCACATGGGAATGACCGGCGAGAACGTCGCCGAGAAGTACAACATTACGCGTGAAGAGCAGGACGCGTACGCGTTGGACTCGCACCGCAAGGCGGCAGCCGCGCAAAAAGATGGCCGCTTCACTTCGCAGATACTTCCGGTGGAGATTCCCGCAAAGAAGAAAGGCGAAGCACCCACGCTGTTTGCCCACGATGAGTCCGTTCGCGAGGACGCAAGCCTCGAATCTCTGCGCGCTCTGAAGCCAGCGTTTAAGAAAGATGGCACAGTGACGGCGGGCAACGCGCCGGGCGTCAACGACGGCGCAGCGGCGCTGCTGGTGATGTCGGCGAGGAAAGCAGATTCGCTCGGATTGAAGCCGATGGTGCATATTCGCGCGCAGGCTAGCAGTGGAGTCGAACCCAAATGGGTGATGATGGCCCCCGTCACCGGCATCCGCAAAGTGCTGGAGAAGGCGAGCTGGCGGCGCGATGAGGTCGATCTCTACGAACTGAATGAGGCCTTCGCGGTGCAGGCGCTCGGCGTCACGCGCGAACTCGGACTCGACCTGAGCAAGGTGAACGTGAATGGCGGCGCGGTCGCAATTGGACATCCGATTGGAGCGAGCGGCGCGCGGGTCCTGGTCACGCTGATCTACGAAATGATGCGCCTCGATGCAAAAAAGGGCGTCGCCGCTTTGTGTCTCGGCGGGGGCAACTCTGTCGCTATGGCGGTCGAGCGATAAAAAAATTGCTCCTTGTGAAGGATGTAGCATTGTCAGAAAGCATGAATGCCAAAGAGCGTTTCACCACGCGCGTCGATGACTACCGGAAATTCCGTCCCCATTACCCTGCTCCATTGCTCGGGCTTCTTCGGCGGGAATGCGGGCTGACGCCTTCCTCTGTTATCGCTGATATTGGCGCGGGAACTGGCATTCTGACAGAGCTTTTTCTCGAACACGGCAATCCTGTGATTGCAGTGGAGCCAAATGCGGCCATGCGCGCTGCGTGCGCTGAACTTGCAGCACCGTATCCCAAATTGGAATGCATCGATGGCACAGCGGAAGCCACCGGCCTGCCGGATGCGTCGATCGATTTTGTCACCGTGGGGCAGGCGCTGCACTGGTTCGATCGGCGTCGGGCCCGGCAGGAGTTCGCCAGAATTTTACGTCCCCATCGCTATGCAGTCGTCCTTACAAATGAACGTCATATGGGGCCGGAACCGTTCTTTGTTGCCTACGAACAACTGCTGCGAGAACACGGCATCGACTATCAACGCGTGAAGGCGACGTATCCTTCCATCAGCGACACGCTGGAATTTTTCGCGCCCGCGAAAATGCACATGGCCATCTTCCCGAACCATCAGGATTTCGATTTTGAAGGACTGCTGGGCCGCACGCTGTCCTCGTCGTACATGCCGCAGCCTGGCCATGCGGGACATGAAGCCATGCACGCTGCGTTGATGCACATCTTTGAGCGCCATCAAATGCAGGGCAAAGTGCGAATGATGTACGATTGCCGGGTCGCTTATGGGCAGTTGACCTGAATCGCCAGATGGATCGGCGCGACTCTCAGCACTCGATAATATTCAGCGCCAGGCCGGCCTGCGAAGTTTCCTTATAGCGGCTCTGCATGTCGAGGCCCGTCAGGTACATGGTGCGGATCACCTGATCGAGCGAGACCTTGTGCTCGCCAGCCTCATTCATCGCAATGCGGCAGGCGTTCACCGCCTTGACCGCGCCCATTGCGTTGCGCTCGATGCATGGAATCTGCACCAGGCCGCCGATGGGATCGCAGGTCATGCCGAGGTTATGTTCCATGCCGACTTCGGCGGCGTGCTCGATGTCGCTATTCGTTCCCTGCATCGCCGCCGCCAGTCCTCCAGCGGCCATGGAGCAGGCGACGCCGACCTCGCCCTGGCAGCCGACCTCCGCGCCGGAGATCGACGCATTCTCCTTGTAGAGCACGCCTATCGCCGCTGCTGTCAGGAAGTAGCGAAGGATGCCTTCGTCGTCCGCGCCGGGAACGAAGTTGCGATAGTAGTGCGCCACTGCGGGCACCACTCCCGCTGCGCCGTTGGTGGGCGCCGTGACGACGCGCCCACCGGCGGCATTTTCTTCATTCACCGCGATGGCGTAGAGTGTCAACCAATCCATGGCGGCCAGCGGGTCGCCGGATTTTTTCACAAGCAGCTTGGCGCGCATCTCTGGCGCGCGTCTGCGTACATTCAACCCACCGGGCAGAGTGCCTTCCGTCGTCAGCCCGCGCTCGGTACACGTCTGCATGGTCTGCCAGATGCGCCGCACACCGGCGCGAACACCGTCTTCGCCGCGCGTCGCTGCTTCATTCGCCAGCATCAACTGCCAGATGGTCAGGCCATGCTGCTCGGCAATTTCCAATAACTGCGCTGCGCTGCGGAACGGATACGGGATTGTTGTCGATGTTGGTGCTGCAACATCCTCCCCTTCGGCGCGAATGAAACCGCCGCCGATGGAATAAAAAATCTTTTCCTGGAGCAGTCCGCCGTTCGCCGCATACGCCGAGTAGCGCATCCCATTGGAATGGGCCTGCAATATTTCCGTCCGACGCCACACCAAGTCTTCCGCTTCATGAAACGCGACCGCGCGCTTGCCGAGCAGCGCGATCTTGCGTTCTTCACGCACCTTGCTCAGGATTGCCTCCACCGCCGCAGGGTCGATCTTGTCCGGCTGCTCGCCGAGCAAGCCAAGAAGAATGGCGCGATCGGTGCCGTGGCCATGGCCGGTCAGCGCCAGCGACCCATACATCTCGACCGTGACGCGCGATGTTGTTTCCAGCAGGCCAGCCGCGTCCAGTTCCACGCAGAAGCGCCGCGCCGCGCGCATCGGCCCGACCGTGTGGGAACTGGAGGGACCAATCCCAATCTTGAATAAATCGAAGAGGCTCGTCATAAGGGTTTGAAAGATTTTCCGCGGGCAATTCCTGGCCACCGGCAGAAATAGCGTAACGCACTACTCTAAACCCTTAGGAGATGTCACGGGTGCTTTACGATCCGCGGACGATCATGGACGTTGACGATTCCCTCAGGCAGAGCGCCAGAGATGGATCAAATGTATTCGCGCTCTCTGCCGCGGATCTGTTTGTATCGGGCGAAGGCGTGCCGATCATCTTCCAGCCTGAGCACGCTGCGCAGCGTCGAGCCGCGATAGGTGTGCGCAGCCATTGCCAGCGCGTTGCGCGCAACGAACCACGGATCATGCAGGAACACTCTGGGCAGGTGACGCGTCTTCATCCCGCGCTCGGCCTTCCAGCGTAGATACTCGATCTCGTCCGCGGACAGGCATTCATTGCGCACGACTGAAGTGGTCCCATCGTACTCTTCGAACCGCTCGTGCTCGATGAGTCCGCGCCGGCGAAAATCGTCTGTCATGGGCGTGCGAGGATAGGGCGTCGGATGCTGAATATACGGCCAGTCCACATACTTGCGCGCAAAGGCGAGGTTCGCCTCGATCGACTCGACCGTATCGTTTGGACTGCCGACGATGAGTCCTCCCACGACGTATATGCCGTTGCGATGCAGATATTCGATCGCCTGCAGGGTTGCATTGCCGGTATTGTGCCCATTGGAGCGTGCAGTGTTCTTTGCGCTCGCCTGCAGCAGCTTCAGGTCGCTCTCCAGAATGTTCTCGATTCCCAGAAACACGTAGCGAAATCCCGCGCGCTTCATCAGCGGGGCCAACTGCTCTCCATGGTTGGCGATTGCCGAAGTCATGCCTTGAAGAAAGTAATCGAGGGTGTGGAGACCGGCCTCGATGATCGCATTGCAGAGCGCTTCGAAACGGCGCACGTTCAGCGTGATGTTGTCATCGACCAGGAAAAGGGTACGCGCTCCGTGCTCCCTGGCGTCTCGAATGTCGGCGATCACCCGGTCAAAGGAGTACGTGTGAAAATTGCGACCGCGCATTTCAATGATGGAGCAGAAGCTACAATCGAAGGTGCAGCCACGCGATGTCTCGATCACATCGACCTGCCGCCCCAGCATGGTGTATCCCTGCAACACCCGGGCGCCTCGATTTGGCAGACGGATATCCTCGCTCTCCAGCAGGCTCGGCGCGCGCAACTGGTTGTGAATCCAGCGGCCTTCATGGCGATGCGACAGGCCGGCGATAAAGTGCATCTCGCCCCGGCCTTCCAGCGCACGCGTCAACTCACGGAATGTGACCTCTCCCTCACCGCGCACGATGAAGTCGATCGGCATGCCGAGGTATGCCTCGGACGCCAGACTGGGATCGTATCCGCCGACTACGATCTTGGCGTTCGGTTTCAGGCGGCGAACCATCCGGATGATTCGTTCGGCGGTCCTGCGCTGGAAGGTCATGACCGAGAGTCCAACCACCTGAGGATTGAGTTCATCAAGCAGACGCGTTACCGTCTCCCGTACACTTCGCTGGCACAGGATGAGATCGGCGACCGCCACTTTGTGATGTTCATCGACGTTGCCGGCCAGCGAGCTCAATGCTCCGTTTGGCATCCGAATGACGATGGAAGGCATGTGTTCAAAGGAGTCCGGCATTGACAATAGCAAAATGTTCATGGAATCCCACCTGCTATATCTACTTGCGTCTTCTAGCAAAACATTTTACAGCCAAATATCCGCATCGGGCGCTTGGGAAACCCACTTCGGGGCCCGGTTTTAGCTCCGCATTGCGGCGCGAAAATTAGGTTTGCCGGGATGAAAAGGCTGGTTTGACAGGCCAATCGCGCCGTTTGTATCCTTCCCGCAAGTTCGATGTTTTTTCCTGCCCAGGCTCCATCCACTGGTGTGAGGAGACCAAACATGAAACACGCGAAAAGGCGGCCAGCCTGTGCTGTTCTCCTGTTCCTGTTAAGTTGGCCTGCCATCGGCCACGCACAGGATTCCTCGCAAGATCCATACAGGCTGGATGCATCCGCCCTTCAAACCATGCATGTAACGATGGTAGCCAGGCAGTCCAACCTAAAGAATTTGAATGCGAGCAAGCAAGCCGGTATAACTCGCGTCGACTCCATCGTCAACTTTGAGGGAAGTTACAAAACTGGCGGCTACGGACCGACTGGCAAGTTCCAGCACCACTGGTACTACACCATGGTCGGACTGCCTCCCGATAGAAACCAGACCATGACCTTTCGCGCTCCCATCATTCCCGTTTCCATTGAATTGCTTGCACCGGTCGGGATCCTGGCCAACTACAACGGCCATCCGCTTTACTATGACGCGACCCAGTATGTGCAGCCGGTCGTGAGTTCTCCCATCTTTCAGAATGCCCGTTATTCAAGCAGCAAGCAGCCCACCCAGTTTACCGACGCCGTGATGCGCGCCGAGTTCCACCATGGAGCCAAAGACCGCTGGCACACGCTCCTTGCTCCTGTAGTCGCACCCAACTACGTGATGAAGGTCCCTTACGGTTCGTATTACTATGCGCTGAATGCGGATGGAAGCTGCTGCGCCTTTGTTCTGATCGACTACAACAAATTCTCGAGTCTGTTTTTGCCGACAGGTACGGCGGACTCCTCAACCCCTGCGGGAAATGCCGAAATTTCCGGAGAGATCGCGACCCGGGACATTTCCACCTTCCTCTTTCCCAATACATATCTCTACGTTGGCAATCCCAAGAATTGCTGCATCCTCGGATTTCACACCGTCGATTACCAGCCTGGGACAGCCAGCCATGGCAACGCGCCACGCGGATATGTCCTCAACTACTCAACTTGGATCACACCAGGGACCTTCGGCTCCGGCCCGGAGGACGTAACGGCGGTCAGCCATGAAATCGCGGAAACCTTCAACGACCCGTTCGTTGCCGGTGACGGGATTCACGGCATCACTCCCTGGTGGCTGTCTCCGAATGGCAACTGCGAGGACATTCTGGAAGACGGCGACGCCATTGAAGGTCTGCCCAACGCAACCTATCCAGTGACCTTGAATCACTACACCTACCATCCGCAGAATGAGGCGCTGCTGCCGTGGTTTGAGTTTGAGCGCCACTCCGATGCCATCGGTCACGCCTATAGCTACCCGGATGCTTCCACACTGACGGCGCTTTCGCCCGTCGAGCGGCCGAACTGCAAGTAGGCGAGTTCCGCAACATTTCTTACAGCATTTTCGTTCGATGCCGCAGTCCGTGTGCCTTACGATCCGGGACGATTTATGGACGTTGAGGATCGGATGCATGACCCGATCTTTGTTCCCGGCAAGAAAAATGCTGCGTTGAGCAGTCATGCAGTGAATCGGCAAAATTCTGAGTTGGCTGTGCTGTACCAGCTTTTGAATACGCAGGGATTGAGTTCACAAATCCATGCGGAGGGCTTCTTCGGTCGAATCGTTGATGACACGGCGATTTTGCATCAATCGACCGGATGCCCAGCATTAAGCGGAATCCTGCTGCGCTTTCTTCATCTCATTTTCGAGATTCTTCAGAATGACCTCACGGGAGAACCGTAAATAGCTGCCCTTCGAAGGTCGCACCTTCTTCTGTATGGTCACGAAATTGAGTTCGTCAATGCTGACACCCTCACCATCTGGCACGGGCTTTGATTTGGTTGTAAATTTATCGACCAGTTCCTTCAGCGCCGCTTCAATTTCTGGCGGAACATTGACGTTTGGCGACTGACCGCGCCATTTGGGGAGGTAAATATCCCAAAGCCTCGTCGTCAGGTACGTGCTGTCATCTGGAGGCACTCGCGCAAAGGTGTAGAGCCCCTGTTCTCGCACCTCGTTGGGTAACTGGAGGTAGCGTTCATTCAGTTTCTTGAGGTCTGCTTTTAGATCGTCGCCATGTACGAACTGCTGGGCCGAGGAAAGGAACAGCGGTGCCACCTGCACATGAAAGTTGTCCCGCGACGTGAAAACGGAACAGAACGGCAGGTAGTAGAGATAAGCAAGGTCTATGTGGTGGCTTTGCTTCACGTTGTTTAGCAACTGCGTCGGCAGCACGAGGCAGAAGAAGATGTTGATCGACAGCATGTGAATGAAATAAGGCCGGTACTCGCGCAGCGGTTTGCGGCGATTTGCAATCCAATCGCCGACGACATAATCCGCCGCCTCGGGAATGCCGAGTATCTGGAGTCCGAAACGCAACAGCCATTCAGGGTCGATGTTATCGATGATCGTGTCGGTTATCTTTCGGGCATCCAGCAACGACGTGGGCTTGCGCCACGGCCCGAGCGCGTCAAGCATCCTCTTTGACATCGCATCGAGATCGATCTGCGAGATCATCCGACGCCAGCCCTTCGCGATTTGACGCTCCAGGTCGAGGAATTCGCGCCGCGCCCAGCGATGCACGGCCTCCTCCTCCTGGCTGGTCCGGAAAATCATTCCTTTCGAATCGCCAAGTTGGACCTGTTGGCCCCCATCGCGGCACGGCCGCAATAGTACGGTATCCATATCAAGCTTGCCAGCAAGCTCTGCCTGTAGGAGACGCATGTGATGGACATTTGCACAAGACTGCGAATCGGGTGTTCGCGTTGCAAGCGAGCCGACCAACTTCTCGGGCGTGCTTCTCATTCTGATCATCTCGCGTTCCAGATCGGCGAGACATTCGACGAAAAAGATCGGCACGATGTTCGACAAGTAGAAGTTGTCGAGCAGGACCGCCTCATCCACGCTGAGGCTTTCGAGCGACGATTTGTCGAAAATCAGGACTGGCCCTTGGGACATACGAAGATGTTAATCCCTCGTCGGAATCCATATTAGGATGAGGGGGCAATAGCTTCCGAATTGGTACTGATAAGCCAGCGAGTATCCATTGAAGTGATTTCACCGGAACTCAGTTGGCGGAAACAGGGCATTGCATCAACAGAGGTCTTCGTGAACGGGCATCCAAGCGAGCAGCCAAATTGGTCAACTTCTGGATTATCAGTTCTATAAAACTCGAACCGAGTCGCCAAGGTAGGCCGTTCCTGCATGCCTGATCGCGAATAGCATTCGATGGTTTTGAAAAAAAATGTGTCGCCTGCATCGCGCTGCTGTGTCTGGCTTGAGATGCTATACTCACGCCACGAATGACAGGCCCACTCCCCCATGCTTTTCAAAGCGTTTAGCGCTGCTGTTTATGGCATTCATGCCAATATTATCGATGTGGAAGTAGATTTTTCCGGCATTAAAACGACGGAGGACCACTTTCATACGGTTGGGCTTCCCGACGCGGCGGTGCGCGAGAGTCGCGACCGCGTGCGAGCGGCCATCAAGAATTCCGGCTTCGATGTTCCGCCGACCCACATCACCATCAACCTGGCGCCCGCCGACCTGAAAAAAGAAGGCTCCGGCTTTGACTTGCCGATGGCCATTGGGATTCTGGGCGCGTATGGCAGTCTGCAACTGCGCGACCTCAGCAATTTTCTGTTGGTGGGCGAGCTTGGACTCGACGGCGGTCTGCGCCCGGTGCAGGGGATGCTGCCGATTGCCGTGGCGGCGCGGGAACGCGGCATCAAGAACCTGCTGATTCCGGCGGCGAATGCCCGCGAGGCGGCAGTTGTCGAAGGCGTCGATGTCTACGGAGTGCATACGCTGCTGGAAGTGCGCGAGATGCTGAATTCCGCAGCCAATGGAGGCATCCACGCGCAGCCGATCCGGGTAGCCACGCGGGAACTGCTGAACGAGATGCAGCATTTCCATCTGGATTTTTGCGATGTGCGCGGCCAGCAGACCTCGAAGCGCGCGCTGGAAGTGGCGGCGGCGGGTGGGCACAATATTTTGATGATCGGACCGCCCGGCTCCGGCAAAACCATGCTGGCCAAGCGGCTGCCCGGAATCCTGGCTCCGCTGAACTTTGAAGAGGCGCTGGAGACGACAAAAATTCACTCCGTCGCGGGCGTGTTGAACAGCGAGACTGGGCTGGTGACGCAGCGGCCATTTCGCTCGCCGCACCACACGGTTTCCGACGCGGGTTTGATCGGCGGCGGTACGATTCCGCGACCCGGCGAAGTTTCGCTGGCGCATAACGGTCTGCTGTTTTTGGATGAACTGCCGGAGTTTCCCCGCAATGTGCTGGAAGTATTGCGCCAGCCGTTGGAAGATGGCCACGTCACCATTGCGCGTGCGTCGATGTCGCTCAGTTTTCCGGCGAGGTTTATGCTGGCGGCGGCGATGAATCCCTGCCCTTGCGGCTACTTCAACGACAAATCCCGCCAGTGCATGTGTACGCCGCCGATGATCCAGCGCTATGTGGCGAAGGTCTCCGGCCCGCTGCTGGATCGCATCGATATTCATATTGAAGTACCAGCAGTGCAATATAAGGAGTTGCGCGGCGGTTCCGCGGCGGAAGGCTCGGAGCAGATTCGCGATCGCGTGCTGGCGGCGCGGGAACGCCAGGCCAACCGGTTTGCCGGGGCTACGGAGCGCATCTTTTGCAACGCGCAGATGAGCACCCGCCAGATTCGCTCATACTGCGAGCTTTCGTCCGATGCTGAGCGCCTGCTGGAACGGGCGATGCAGCAGCAGGGTTTAAGCGCCCGCGCGCATGACCGCATCCTGAAAGTGGCGCGGACGATTGCCGATCTCGAAGGAGAGACCGATCTTGCGGTGAAACACCTGGCGGAAGCGATCCAATATCGGACGCTGGATCGAACGTATTGGTCGTAGCTCTGCGAGTTAGAATCGCAGCAAGAGTTGGCCCCGCGATGAATTTCAAATTTGCAGCAATAACCCGGATCGCTTTGGGCCTTTGCCTGATCGTCTTCTTCGACAGCGCGAGAGCAGGCACAAAGACGCATTCGTCGATGAATGGACCTGCTACCAAAGCGCCGGGTTCCGCCGTCCCTGCTTCGACGGAGACGCTTGTTTGGTCCGATGAATTCAACGGTAAACAGGTGCAATCTTCGCCCGATCCTAAAAAGTGGACCTACGAAACAGGAGGCGGAGGCTGGGGCAACGGCGAGCTGGAGACTTACTGTGCTTACGGGTCGAACGCATCTCCCTGTAACGCCAAAACACCCAACGTATATGTAAGTTCCGATGGGTACCTGCATATCGTGGGGCGCAGGGACGCGGCGGGGAAGTACACCTCGGCCCGGATCAAGACCGAGGGACTGGCAAGTTTCCAATACGGCCGCCTGGAAGCGCGCATTCGGATTCCGGCTGGGGAGGGAATGTGGCCAGCCTTCTGGATGCTAGGCGATTCTGTCGAAACAATCGGCTGGCCGAAGTGCGGCGAATTTGACATCATGGAAAATATTGGGAAAGAGCCTGCCATCGTTCACGGTTCTATCCACGGACAGGGATTTACGGGAACTTTGATGGGATTGCCCTATGTTGACCCTGGCAATACTCCCTTTTCGCAAGGATTTCACAACTATGGACTGATTTGGGCTCCCAGTAGAGTGGAGTACTACGTAGACAGCCCATCGAATGTATACGCAATCTTCACGCCAGCGAGCCTTCCAGTTGGGGCAGTCTGGCCTTTCAATAGCGGCAAGTTCTTCTTGATATTGAACTTAGCTGTCGGAGGCAAATGGCCCGGTCCTCCCAACCGTGCTACAAGTTTCCCTGCGGAGATGCTGGTGGACTACGTGCGCGTATGGCAGGCGGCACCCTCCTCTGTGTCTGCCAAAAAAGAGTAGGGATTTACGTTAACAGCGCAGAAATCCACAGCCAAATTTTTGTTGACTCGCGATTCGCTAAAGCTTAATGTAAAGAGTGCCAATGTGCACCGGTGGTCGTTGTCGCTATGGCAAGCAGTATGCACCACCTGAAAAGCCTGTCCAGTCAAGGACTTCCAGCATAGGAAACGCCATCTGGCGTAAGTGCCTCCTGACTAGGACAGTAGTGAATACGCAGAATATTTGACGTAAGTTGCCAGTGCCACGCAAGTGCGAACGCAAGAACTCCTCTTCAGTGAATTGATCTCCACCTATGGATTCCGTGTTATAGATCAATAAAAATACTTTGGCTCCGAAGAGCGTTTTGCGCGTCTAATTGGTTAGAAAACCGTAGGCCCGGATCGACAATGATTTCTATCGCAATCAAAAAGATTATTTGTCGGCCACTACTAGAAAGAGAAAAAAGAGGTACTTCGCTATGCGCTCACAACTTATATTTGGCGCTTTGACCCATGTAAGAAATCGCTACGAGCTGTGTCAACTCGCTTCCAAAGCGGCCCGCAAGCTGCACAAGCCCACTACTCGTCTACAGGACACTATGAATGACGTACTAGTTCGCTTCCACAAAGCAAACCCAATGGGCGAAACAAGTCTGCCCGTTGAACAACTCCGCAAGCAGGAACGTCGCGCAGCGTAAGCCGCGCGCCGTTCCCCCCGGCCTGCCTGTTGTTCTATCCAGATCAACTTAAACATCCACAGAATTTGTACACACATCCTTTCTGTAGCGCTTCCCAATTCATTTACCGATAAACATTTACCAGAAAAACCTATGACGATTGCTGAGTTAAAAGAAAAAAACATCACGGAGCTGACGCGCATTGCGCGCTCCCTTGAGATTCCCGGAGCCAGTGGTCTGCGCAAGCAAGACCTGATTTTCAAGATCCTACAGGCCCAGAGCGAAAAAGAAGGCCACATCTTTGCCGAAGGCGTACTGGAAATTCTGCCCGACGGCTACGGGTTTCTCCGCTCCCCCGACTACAACTATCTTCCTGGTCCAGACGATATTTACGTCTCTCCCTCGCAGATTCGCAAATTCGACCTGAAGACCGGCGACACCATCAGCGGCAACGTGCGTCCGCCGCATGAGGGCGAAAAATATTTCGCGCTGGTCAAGATTGAGGCCATCAATTTCGAGTCTCCAGAAGAGACGCGCAACAAAATCCTTTTCGACAATCTGACGCCCCTGTATGCGCAGGAGCGCATCAAAATGGAGACGGTGCGCGAAAGCATCAGCGGCCGTGTCATGGACCTGCTGACGCCAGTCGGCAAAGGCCAGCGCGGCCTCATCGTCGCTCCCCCCCGCACTGGCAAGACCATGCTGTTGCAGTCGATTGCCAACTCCATCACAACAAACCATCCGGAAGTGGTGCTCATCGTTCTGTTGATCGACGAGCGTCCAGAAGAAGTGACGGACATGCAGCGGTCTGTGAAAGGTGAAGTGATCAGTTCCACCTTCGACGAGCCAGCGGTGCGCCACGTACAGGTGGCGGAAATGGTGATCGAGAAGGCCAAGCGCCTGGTCGAGCACAAACGCGACGTCGTGATCCTGCTCGACTCCATCACTCGCCTGGCGCGCGCCTACAACACCATTGTTCCGCCCTCGGGCAAAGTGCTTTCCGGCGGCGTGGACTCAAACGCGCTGCAACGCCCCAAGCGCTTCTTCGGCGCGGCCCGCAATATCGAAGAGGGCGGATCGCTGACCATCATCGCGACGGCGCTGGTCGATACCGGCTCGCGCATGGACGAAGTGATCTTCGAGGAATTCAAAGGCACGGGCAATATGGAAGTGATTCTTGACCGCAAGCTGGTCGACAAGCGCGTCTTCCCGGCCATCGACATTCAACGTTCCGGCACGCGCAAAGAAGAATTGCTGATTCCCAAGGACGAGTTGCAGCGCACCTGGCTGGTCCGCAAAGTCCTGAATCCGCTGTCGCCGGTCGAAGCCATGGAACTGCTCGTCGACAAGCTCGGCAAGGCCCGCAACAATGCCGAGTTCTTGCAGAACATGAACGCGCTGTAGATGGGCTGAGAAAGAAAGAAGTCATTCTGAAGGAAGGTCGCTCGCCGCGGCGATCTCCTCAGAATGATTCCTTTGCCAGACATATGTGCAGTCCCAGGTTCGCGGAGTGAAGAGTCCAGAGAATGTTTGCCTCATCCTAACTGCCATCACCTTCTGGATTCTTCGCTGCGCTCAGAATGACTCTTCTTTATGGGGAGCCGTGCTACTCTCACAGTGAAACTCCGATGGCGGACAAAAACCAGCTTTACTACGGCGACAACTTAGACGTGCTGCGGCGCTATGTGCGCGATGGGACAAACATCTTTTCCCAGATGAGCCGCAAAGAACGCGGCGCATCTGGGGCACCCCGGTTTCTTGCCCGGTGATGGTGACCTGTCATCTTTACCTCGTACGCCCATACAATCAAAAGAGGCATGTCGCTTACCTTTACTGTTCAGCAGACGCAAGGCACGTGAGGCGAAGTTCAGCCCACCGTTTGGTGATGCAGCGTGAATCTGCCGGAGCTCTGGTCCTCAACCTCTCGGGCAATTCACGCGATGCAGCCGCACCGCACAGGAAAACTTTGCCTTGACAAGGCCTTCGACCTTATCGAGGGGCACCCTGCTGTATTCCTGAAATAATCAGGCGCTTTTACCGTCCGTATGGACTTCCGTGCCGCGCGCAGTTTGTACTCCCCAGGCCATGCGCGACGTGTTGTGCGCCACGCCGACGCGACCCGCCGGTCCCAGCAGAATGATGCCGCCATGTCCGCCAAGCCTGCGAAAAAGATACGCAATGGCCTCCTCCGCAGCCTGCGCCGGGGGAGTGCCTTGCTGCACGCGATCGACCGCCCACTTGCCCAGCACCAGCTTCATCATCGGCTCGCCCCATCCGGTGAGCGACACCGCAGCGGAAAGATTGTCGGCATAACAGCCGCAGCCAATCAGCGAGGAATCTCCCACGCGGCCCGGAGCTTTATTCAAGGTGCCGCCAGTAGACGTTGCCGCTGCCAAATTTCCGTGCGCATCGAGCGCCACCGCGCCGACCGTATCGTGAGAAGTAGCAGCGGGCAAATTGGCAGTCCCGCCCGCGAAGGTAGCGTCCGGCAAGCCGTCGCGTTCTTTCTCCTGGGCATTCGCGAGATTCTGGCGTTCGCGATCCAACACCAGCTCGGAATTGTCGATCAGCGGCATGCCATGCTCGGCGGCAAAAGCCTCCGCGCCGGAGCCGACGAAATACACATGCGGACTCTTCTCCAGCACCAGCCGCGCCGCATGGATCGGGTTGCGCAGGCGCTCGACGCAGGCCACGCCACCGGCGCGCAACGTCGCTCCATCCATCAGCAACGCATCGAGCTGCACGCGCCCGTCACGCGTAAGAAAACTGCCGCGACCCGCATCGAATGTTTCGTCGTCTTCCATTACGGCGACGGCAGCCTCCACGGCATCCACGGATGACGCGCCTTTTTCAAGCAGCGCATATCCGGCAGCCAAAGCGTGGGAGACGCCCTGGCGATGCGCCTCGACCATGTCATCCGGGATGGACCAGGCCCCGCCGTGAACGATCAGTACCGGAGAAATTGAAAAACTCACATTTCCATTGTAGTGGCCTGCTTGTAGACAAGGGGAAGATGCAGGCATGTGGCCCACTTCCGGCATCCGACAACAGGGGCGAGAGGGCTGGCTGACGCTGCCCGACGACACGCTGATGCTGATGTCCTATGGCGTGGCCGAGGCACAGGATGAGAAAGGCCATCTCTTCGGCTTTGAACGCATTCATGCAATGCTGCAACGGCCCATCACCGCCGCGGAAGTGGCGACAGCAGCGCAAAATTTTGGTCAGGAAGACGATATCCGCGTGCCGCGCATTGTGCGCGACGCAATGACTCTGACCCAGATCAACGCGGAACCGGTTTGGGCGGTAGGGTAAGGAATCCGATCCGTTGCCCGTAAAGCAAATTCAACGCGCCGGGGCAAGCTTACGCGTCTGCTCGTATGTATAGCGGATACGATGGATGACAGTAATAGTAGAAAGCACGGCCAGCACCCAGAGTACTGGAGCCATGGCCCCCCAGCGATTGAACAGAGCGCCGATCAGGACCAGCACCACGCGCTCCGGCCTCTCCATAAAGCCCACCTTGCAGGCCCCGATGAGCGCTTCCGCGCGGGCGCGCGTGTAGCTGACCATAACAGACGTGACCATGACGAAGGCCACCAGGACCACATAAAAAAAGCGGTTGCCGCGCGCGTAGTAGACCAGCAGCCCGAAGAACAGGGCCACGTCGGAATAGCGGTCGATGACGGAATCGAAGAATGCCCCGAAGACCGTCACCTGGTGGGTCTGGCGCGCGACGCGGCCATCCACCATGTCGAAAATGCCCGCGCCGATGATCACCAGCCCGGCAAATGCGAACATGCGGACATTGTTCTGGGCGTTGGCGTATCCGAATAAAAACGCAGCGCCCGTGTTGATCAGCAGGCCCATAAAAGTCAGCACATTCGGAGAAATGCGCGTGAGCGCAAGGCCATCCACGATCTTCTGTAAGATGACGCCACAACCTTTTCCGAAGGCGCTTGTCCAGGTCATTGGCTTGTCCAGGTCATGGTAGTACCAGTCATGGTCCGTTACTCTGTCACTTCGCTATATCGTCGTAGATGGTGATAAGTTCGAGGATTTCCAGCTCGCGTTTTCCATTCGGAGTCACCACCACCGCAGTGTCGCCCACCTGCTTGCCAACCAGGCTACGGCCAATCGGCGAAGTGGTGGAAATCAGGCCAAGATTCACGTCGGACTCTTCACTGGTCACCAGCGTGTACTGGATCTTTTCTTCCTTGGACTGATCGTAAACCAGCACCTTCGAACCAAAGGCGGCGCGGTCGCGCGGAATGTTCGAAAGGTTCACCAGCGCCAATTCCGACATGCGATGTTTCAGTTGACCCAGCCGCGCGTTGACGAATACCTGGCGTTGCTTGGCCATGTGATATTCGGCGTTCTCGCTCAAGTCCCCCAGGGACGCGGCCTTTCTGATTTCAATTGGAAGATCATGCGTCAACTCATGCTCAAGCTGGCGAATCTCTTCTTCAAGTTTCTTTTTAATGTGCTCTGTCATTATTAGGGACCATTCGGGGGCCGCATACCTGCGCGGAACCCCTGGGACCAGCAACCGACGTGCCTGCTGCTGCTTCGATCAGCTTATTATACTTATGACCTTTGCGGCTGACCTTGCGGCGGTGTTTGCTCTCTGGCTAAGAACCATGTTCAGCGCGATGCCGTCGGGCATCCAGCCAACTTTGTAAAATCAGCGTGGCTGCGATCTGGTCGATTACATCCTTGCGGTCGCGCACTCCTCGCCCCACCGCATCCAGATGCCGATGTGCCTCCGCTGTGCTCATCCGCTCGTCCCACAGATGCACCGGCAGTTGGAATTCCGCGCGCAGATTGTCGGCAAATTTTTCCGCGGCCACGGCCCGCGGGCTGCGGTCTCCGGAGAGATGGATCGGCCAGCCGATTACAATTTCCCCACAACTGTAGCGCCGCAGCAGACGCCCAATGGAGCGCAGGTCGTTGCTGTGGTTGGTATGCAGAATGGTCAGCAATGGCTGCGCCGTCAGGCCCAGCTCATCGGAAACCGCGACGCCAATCCGCCGCTGGCCATGATCGAGGCCCAAAACTCTTGACACCAGCGATGCTTCCACGAAAGCGATAGTACCCGAAA
>JAKAYS010000219.1 GCA_021826695.1 Acidobacteriota bacterium
GTGTAGCCGCCGCCAGTTGCCGGGGCCCAGAAGATCAGCGCTTCCAGCGCGCCTTCTGGCACAAGAATATGGACACCGTTCCGCCGAACATGAGGGCGCCAGGTTTCCACCTTGGTGAACCAGTCTGTAGGCGGAGGATTCAACGAACCGCGCAAAAATACCGGGATAAGAAGATAGTGGACCGACTGATTTGCGGGCATGTCCGGGTGCAGCCATAGCTGGTCCCCTGGCCGAAGATTGGGAACGTCGGATATTGGCAACGTCCTGCCCGCGCGGGTGACTTGCACTTCCAGCCGAGGTCCCGTCAAATTAAACGGAGCTGCCGCTGCCGATGCAGGCGCGACAGCCGCCAACATGAGAAGTAGAAAGATTCCACTGCCATACAAGGTCCGGCACTTCATATTCATATTCTATGGAAATATGACGAATGCGAGCGCCGATTGTTACTTTCATTCTTGTCGGAGTTCTGGAAACATAACCCACAAAGAACCGCCGCGCGCATCACTGTCCCAGCAAATGACACATAAAAACCCCTGCGTTACATTCCAGATAAATTCGCCGATCCTGGCCCCGCGCGAATAAACTAACGTGGGGCCCTTTCTGCATGCAGCGTATCGAACAAGAAGAATTGCTGGACTCCGACCATTGGTCGCCCACAGAAGTTGCCTGTGCGCTGGGGGCAATCCGGCGTGTCAATTTGTTTTACGGTGGCGATCGCATGCACACCCGGCTGTTCGATCGCATCTCCTCGCGTTTACACCCGGAACAGCTTGAGATTTTAGAAGTCGCATCCGCCCATGCCGATGTCCTGCAAGCCGCATCTCGAATGTTGATGCGAAAAAATATTTCCCTGAAAATCTCTTTACTGGACCGCAGCGCCCTGCATTTGCCAAGCGCCTCCGATTGGGACCGGACCCTTCCGCAGCCCACTCTTCTGATCGGCGATGCGCTGGAGATACCGTTGAAAGATCGCAGCGTGGACGTGGTTTCCTGCTGCCTCTTTCTCCATCATCTAAGTGAGGAACAGGCCCGGGCATTTCTCAAAGAAGCATTGCGTGTCGCCCGGGTCGCCGTCCTGATAAACGACGTGGAGCGTTGCCGGAGAAACTACTTTCTCTCCCACCTGTATAAGTTCATCGATCCCAGCAAACTTTCTCGCCACGATGGCCCTGTTTCGGTCCGCCAGGCATACACGTTTGCGGAACTCAAAGCTCTGCTGCACGAGACTGGCCGTGAATTTGAACTGCAACGAGGTTTCCTTTTCCGCCTGGGGGCCATCCTCTGGAAGAATGAACCGAACACCGGGTGTGCGTTGGAATAACATTCTCTGGATTCTTCGGTCGCCCCTCCGCGGCGGGCAGGCGTGGCGACCTCAGAATGACTCAGCTTTTTATTCGATCACAGCAATTTTGGCGCGCTTGCCGACGCGAATCGGGAGGCGTGCGGGTAGAGTTTCGATACACAGCCACGGAGCAGAGTGCGTCGCGCCCGCAATCGCAACGGCGCTGCTCTTCAGCTTACGGTTGGCGTCCGCACCGGACTCAGCCAGTCCGCACAGGACCATGAGCTTATCGACTTTGACGTTCTGGATTTGCGGGATCCAGCCCAGCATCTCTTTCTTGAGATGAACTTCCTCTGCGTTCTCCGGAATCTCCTTGCGCTGAAATTGCTTTGCCCAGTTTTCGTCGGCCTCCAGCGCAGCGGCTTCACTGTGAAAGCCAGCCGTGATCGTTCGCGCCAGGCGCTTCTTCGCTTCCATCGGATGCAGCAAGCCGCTGGCGACATCGCGCTGCATCCGCTCGATCTCGCTCGGGCGCAGATCGGTGAGCAGCATCCAGTAGCGCCACATCAACTCGTCGGAGATCGACATGAGCTTGCCGTACATCTCCTGCGGCGGCTCGTGAATGCCGATGGCGTTGTTCAACGACTTCGACATCTTCTGCACGCCGTCCAGCCCTTCCAGGATCGGCATGGTCAGCACAATCTGCGAGGCCTGCCCGTAGTGGCGCTGCATCTCGCGACCCACCAGCAGGTTGAATTTCTGGTCCGTGCCGCCCATCTCCACATCGCATTCCAGCGCGACGGAGTCGTACCCCTGCGCCAGCGGATACAACAATTCATGCAGGCTGATGGGCTGCTCCGCGTTGAAGCGCTGGTGAAAATCTTCGCGCTCCAGCATCTGCGAAACGGTGTACTTGGCCGCCAGACGAATGATGCCCTCAAAACCCAGCTTGTCCAGCCATTCCGAGTTGTAGCGCACCTCGGTTTTCTCCGCGTCGAGAATCTTGAAAACCTGGGCTTTGTACGTCGTCGCGTTTTTGTCCAGTTCCTCGCGAGACAGTGGCTTGCGCGTCACCGAGCGTCCCGTTGGGTCGCCGATCAGCCCCGTAAAGTCTCCGATGAGAAAAATGACCGTATGGCCCATGTCCTGAAAATGCTTCAGCTTGCGGATCAGTACAGTGTGGCCCAGGTGCAGGTCGGGCGCGGTCGGGTCGAACCCAGCCTTGATGCGCAAGGGCTTGCCCGTCGCGCGGGACTTTTCGAGACGGGCGCGCAATTCAGCCAGCGGAATGATCTCCGCCGTGCCTTTTTGCAGATATTCCAGTTGCTCTTCTACCGGCGCAAATTGGGGCATGATGAAAGTATAAAGAGTGTGAGGCCCGCCGTGGCGGGTTCCTTCTTGCGAGGTGAATTGTGGCCATCGATGTCGATTCCGTCCGGGCAGACACGCCGGGATGCGCGAACGTGCTGCACTTGAATAACGCGGGCGCCAGCCTGCCTCCAGCGATTGTGCTGGAGCGCGTCAAGGCGCACCTCGACCTGGAAGCGGAGATTGGCGGTTATGAGGCTGCCGACCGCACAGAGGACGAATATGAGCGCGTGTACGCGTCAATTGCCCGGATGCTTGGCTGCTCGCCGGAGGAAATTGCGTTGGTGGAAAGCGCGACGCGTGCCTGGGACGCGGCCTTTTACGCGCTGGCGGAGGGCTTCCAACCCGGCGACAAAATTCTCACCGCAGCCAACGAGTACGTCAGCAATTATCTGGCGTTTTTACAGGTGGCGCGACAGCGCGGCATTGAGATTGTCGTGGTCCCGAGCGAAGAGAATGGAGAAATTTCTTTGCCTGCATTGCAGGCAGCGATTGCGCAGCATGGCGAGCGCGTGAAATTGATCGCGCTGACGCATGTGCCTACCAATGGAGGCTTGGTGCAACCGGCTGCTGCCGTGGGCCGCATCGCGCGCGCACACGGAATTCCATTTCTACTGGATGCCTGCCAGTCCGCAGGACAGATGCCGCTGAACGTAGACGAGCTTGGCTGCGATATGCTCTCCGCGACCGGAAGAAAATACTTGCGAGCGCCGCGTGGCACAGGATTTCTGTATGTCCGGCAGGAGCTACTTGAAAAGTTGGAGCCGTCTTTTCTGGACATGCGCTCGGCGACGTGGACCGCGCGCGAACAGTATGTAATTCGCAAGGACGCGCGGCGTTTCGAGACATGGGAAAGCTCGCTCGCG
>JAKAYS010000066.1 GCA_021826695.1 Acidobacteriota bacterium
GGGAGGAGAGGCGACTCTCCCCCCTATGCCGATCGACCAGGAACTTATTCCTTTGGCGCGTTTGATTTCGCGGCTGATTGTCGACTAGCCGGAATCTGGTACTCCCGCTCATTTCCGGAGAGCAATCGGAGGAATTCGGCTGTCACCGCTTGAAAGTGCCGTATCAACCTCATACAATCGGTAGAGAGAAATCGAGGTTCCCGTTTATGTCCCGGATACGCTTCACAGCTACCCTTACACTTCTATCCGCGTTTTGGGTATATCCGGCCAGCCATGCCTCCGGGCAAGAGGCACAACCGGTCGATGCGTCGCTCACCACTTCGACAACTTCCAATTCCGCTCAGCAGAACCCGTTGAAGCGCAAGTTAAGCGACAAAGAGATCCGCGCCCAGCAAAAAGCGCTGCGCCAGGAATTGAAAGGCCCGTACAAGAAGTGGCTGGATCAGGATGTCCGATGGATCATTACCGACCAGGAGCGGAGAGCGTTCATGGGCCTGTCGAACGATGAGGAGCGGGACGCCTTTATCGAACAGTTCTGGCGTCGGCGCAATCCAGATCCTCAATCCCCGGACAACAGCTATCGCGAGGAAGTTTATCGCCGTATCGCCTATGCCAATGAGCACTTTGCCGCAGGCAAGCCCGGATGGATGACGGACCGCGGGCACATGTATATTGCCTGGGGCCCTCCCACCAGCATCGATGCACACCCTTCCGGAGGTCAATATGACCGTCCCATGGAAGAAGGCGGTGGCCAGACGCAGACATTTCCATTTGAGACGTGGAACTACAAACATCTCGACGGTATTGGAGACAACGTTGAAATTGAATTTGTAGACAGCTGCATGTGCGGCGACTATCACATGACCTTGAACCGCGCGGAGAAGGATGCTCTTCTGCATGTGCCTGGAGGTGGTCCAACCCTGTGGGAAGAGATGGGCCAGGCCAAGAAAGCCGATCGATTCCGTGGGGGACTCGAACAGTTGGGCAGTGGGCCGATGGCCAGCATGCAGGGCAGCAAAGAGTTCGATCGCCTGGATATGTATGCAAAACTACAGGCCGCTCCGCTGATTAAGTTTAAAGATCTGGATGAATTTATTACCAGCCACAAAGTATTGACGGGTCCATTTTTCCCCTTCGATGTGCGAACGGATTTCGTTCGCGTGACGGACGACACGGTGCTGGTCCCGATCACACTCCAGATTCGCAATCGCGATATCACGTACAACACCAAAGATGGCGTCTCACGAGGCGTCGTAAATATTCTGGGTCGCGTATCGACCATTACCGGACGCATCGCTCAGACGTTTGAAGATACCGTGGAAGTGGATGAACCAGCGGAGTTGCTGCCGAAGACACTGGATAGCAGATCGGTCTATTGGAAGGCGCTTCCGCTACGCCCCGGCCACTATCGCCTGGATGTTGTGATCAAGGATGTGAACAATCCCGATCACATTGGGACGTATGCGCGTGCTTTTATCGTTCCTGAATATGATGACGACAAGCTGGCCGCGTCGTCGCTGATTCTGGCGGACAAAATGCGCCAGGTGCCATCGAAGGACATTGGGACAGGAAAATTCGTCATTGGAAACACGTACATTCGCCCGCGCGTGAGCAGCGCGGCCAGTAAGCCCGTCAGCTTTACCCGCAGCCAGGACCTCGATTTCTGGATGCAGGTCTATAATTTGAAAATCAACCCGAAGACGAAGCAGAATGAGGCTACGGTGCAGTACCGCGTCACAGACATGGGCACAAATAAAACATTGTTTGAGACGACAGAGGCGGCAGCGAAGTTGAATCCGAATTCGGACCAGATGACGCTGGAAAAATCCATGCCACTGGCGGGACTACAGCCGGGCAAGTATCAAATCACCATCAGCGTGAATGATGGAGTTTCCAAACAACAGTTGGCACAATCCGCCCCCTTTGAGGTAACGCAATAGGACCTGCCGCGTCTAACGCGGAGGCATGATGGAATCTCGCCCGTGGAAGTCTTTCGACCCCCCCAGCCGACCTTCCACGGCAGACAAGGGCAACTTAGCGTGAGTAACGCAGTAATAGGGTGAGGCTATCCACACCTAAATTCGCGTTGGCTATCCTGCTTTCGTTGACTGTCCCCGCCCTAGGCGAGGCCCCAGCCAGCGTAAGTGGCGTTGTGCAGAATAACGATCAAGCCCCTCTGATGGGGGCCGTAGTCGAGCTGTTTGGCCAGGACCCCATTCCACTACTCACTGCTTTTACCGATATTCACGGACACTATCAATTCTCCAACCTTGCTCCTGGACGTTACAGTGTTCGCGTGTTGCAGGCGTATTTTGCTCCAGCACAACGAAAAAATATACGTGTTGACGGCACGACCCATGCAATTATCGATCTCACTCTAACTTCGATCTTCAGCATGTCGCAGTGGTTTCCCGCAGTGCCGCGTTCAACTGAAGACCCTGCGGATGACTGGACGTGGACCCTTCGCTCCGGAGTGGATCGCCCGATTCTGCGTTGGGCTGATCCTGCCGACTACGCATCCAGTGAAAGTGAAAAGGACCGCTCCAGACATCCGAGCGGGTCTCGTCCTATAAGCGGGCATGGTGCGTTTACCGGCGGCTCAGCCCAGTTTGGCGATGGAGGTCTGCGTCAGGAAGCGTTGCTGCGCTTGCATCAGGGTGGCGCATACAGCAATGCAGGGGAAGAGGTCCTGCACTTTCAAACCTCCACTACCGGCGCGGCATTTTTCGCGGCTGGAGTGGAGCGCGATCCTGCGCCGGGAGATTCTGTTCGCGCGGTGGCCACCTTCAGGACGCTTCCCGTCGATTATGGGTCAGGCCTGGGTCGTTTGCAGATTCTTCAGATTCGCGGAGGCGAGCAGCTTGCCTTGAGCGATGAATTGCTCGCGCAATTCGGCGCAGAGACAGAAGCTGCCCAGGCCGGTCGGACGGTGACGGCCGCGCTGCCATTTATGGCCGTCCATCTCCAGGAAGCGGGCAACGAAATCAGTTATCGCCTGGCCACCAGCAGCGATCTACAGGAGCTGACGGATCTGGCCTCGGCGGGCGAGGTGCCCGCCATGGCGATGCAGAACGGAACACTCCAGTTGACGCGCGCGCTGCATCAGGAATTTTCCATCCAGCGTAAAGTGGTTGGGATGCAACTGGAGGCGGCGTATTTCTACGATCACCTGGTCGATCCAGTCCTGAACGGATACGGCGATGTGAGTGCCTCAGAATTTGCCAGCGGAGATGTTTTGCTGGATCCTGCGACGGGCGCGTTTCGCTCAGCGGGACCGAATTACGCAGGCGGAGGTTTCCGTGTGTTCGCCACACGCCAGGTGAAGGGAAGCGTCTGGACTGCGTTCGAGTATGCGGAAGGTCCAGCCATCGCACTGCCTGCGGGGAGCAGTGTGGCAGGACAGGCCTTCTCAGATGCACTGACTGGCCTGGCAACGGAACGCACGCAGTCGGTACTCTTTAGCATGCATGGCCGCGTGCTCGGATCCAAGACCGGCTGGGATGCGGGCTATCGATGGCAGCCGGAAGCCACCATCACCGCAGTGGATCCATTCAATACAGGTTTGAATGCCCCGTTCCTAAGCGTCACGCTTCATCAGCCTCTAGGCAGCACCAACTCCTCGCCGGATAAGCTGGAACTTGAGTTTGCCATGCAAAATATTCTGGCCCAGGGCTATCGGCCCGTCTATATTGTGGCGGGCCAGACCCTCTTTTTTGCGCAGGCTCCAAGATTGGTAACTGGTGGCCTGGCGTTTTCTTTTTGAAGGGGGCAAATGCCAGTGGAAGCAAAACAACCGTATGGTATTCTGTTCAGGAAGTGATGACCAGGATGTTTTCCACTTCTCTCACCTGATTCTCAACCCTTGGACGCGTAGCTCAACTGGCAGAGCATTCGACTCTTAATCGACAGGTTGAAGGTTCGATTCCTTCCGCGTCCACCATCTAAACCCCATCGAATCATTAAGATGTCGGATGCGCTCCGGTGGCTTCGTTGGCCTTGTTTTCCAAAACTTGACCAAAAACTTGACCAAACTGTTTTCGCTGGTTCCGCTGGTTGATAATCTCGCGCAGCGGTTCCAGTTCCTGGTGCTGGTACGGCTCCATCGATTTCAGATCCACGTGTCCCATGGACTTGGCGACGGCGAAGGCGTTGCGGCTTTTCTCCATCGTGTACGTGCCATAGGTATGCCGGGCTGAATAAGGAACCAGCTTCTTGTCCAGTCCAGCCCGGTTTCGAGCTGCCTGGAAGCCCTTGGCAATGCTTGTCAGGTGGCCGGATTTGGAACGAGGCGATGGGAAAACCCACCCCTCTTTCCGTTCTCCGCACCACTGCCGTAGCATCGTTTTGACCCGTTCGCTCATGGCCACAAAGCGCCGCGCCTTTTCGGTTTTGCCTTCCGGTATCCAGATACGGTTCGCATCCCAATGAAGGTTTTCAATCCGCATCGGGAACACCTCGTCCGGGCGCATCCCGCAATCCTGCAGGATGACCATGACGAGCCACGCCTGCTCACGCATGCGCCTGGTTCGGCGATGCCTGATCGGCTCCCGGTAGGCATGCTCCAGATGGTCCTCGGTCCGATCGTCAATCAACCGGTCTCGTCCGGGAGCTTCGGCCAACGTGATCCTGGACGTTTCGCGCAGCACTTTCCATTCCAGCGCCTTGCTCTGCATGCGCTTGAGCGTGCGCAGCGCCTGGTTTGTGTAATGGCCGGTGCATGGAAGCAGTTCGTTGCGGGTCACATACTTCCCGTCAGCGTCTTTCTTTTTCCGGTCAATGGCGGGACGCTTGAAGACCACCGATTCCGCGATATCCTGCGTAATCTGGTCGAGGGTCATTCCTGCAAGTTTCGAGTAGCTCAACAGTCTCCAGCCATAAAGGTAATAGCGTTTCCCATTCGGGCTGAGGCGCTGTGAATTTTCCACCCATTGCAAAAAGCGTACTGAAAATTCTCGCAGAGTGGGCGGTTTCTTCCTTTGCACAGTGTTTGCGCGACCTTCATGAAGGCTCGCAAGCAGAGTGGCTTCGACGACCGCGGCGGCGGTCCTCTTGGTTTGTTTCGTGCTATTGCGGTATCGCTTTCCTTCAAAGTAAAACGAGTACCACCAATAACGGCTATCGGGCAGTTGAAATAGAGACAAGGTGCTCCTCCGTGATTGCCCGCACAGACGGAATACGCTCGCTCTCGTGGATGAATCGATCCACATGCTCCCTATCATAGCGGACGCTTCCGCGAAGTTTGTGCCATTTCGGCCCGACGCCGGTGCAACGCCATTGGCGTAGGGTTCCTTCTGGGATGTCGAGCACCCTGGAAAGTTCTTTTGTGCTCAGGAATTGTCTCGGTTCGTGTGGCCGGGGTTGGACATGAACAAGCTTCATTCGATTCCTCCTGACAATGGGCATCGTGAAGATCCCACATTTGCTTCCAGCTTCCGTGAAGCGAACAGGGCTGTCCAATACTTGTTGCCTATGGCGTTACAGTTTCGGCTTATAGCGGTATAGGCGGAAACTATGATGTTTACATTTTGCCTATGACCAATTCGGAATTGCCCATGGATGAAAAGATGGTGAATTCACTTGTCTTCGTCTTGACGATTGCGTTCTCTGCACTTTGGAATGGAGCATGTGCAGGTACTTTTGTCTTTGTTCGACCTCTCTGCCTTGTACTGTTGACCACGTTTGTGAATACGATTCACGGCGGTGAGGCATGTACGATCTGGTCGAGTTTTATCATCTGAAGTATTTCCTCGCGGTTGCGCAGGAGGGGAATTTCACCCGCGCCTCGGAACGCCTCCATGTTTCGCAGCCGTCCCTGAGTACACAAATCAAACAATTTGAAGAAAGCATTCCTGCGCAGCTCTTTGTGCGCGAGAAGTCCGGCGTCATGCTCACTCCGGCGGGCAACGCGCTGGTGCCGTTTGCCGAGCAGGTGCTGCGTCTGCGGGAGCAGGCTGTCGATTCCGTGCGTGCAATTCACAAAGGCACGGCTCCGCCCTTGGCAATGGGTTTTTCGCACTTCATCGACCATGTGCTGGTGGAGCGTGCTTTTGCGTGTTATCGGAGACTATTTCCTGAAAGTGAAATCCGGCCCACGACCCATTGCACCGCGCAACTGCTGACATCTCTTCCACGATCCAGCCGGAGCCATCAACGAATTGAAGGCGCAATTCACCAACGGCAGCATGAAGACCCTGCTGCGCTCGCAGATCGGGCATGATCTCGTGCGGCTGGAACAGCGTGTGCGGGCGTTCGTCCGGCAGCTTGCCGACTTCATGCGGATGGAAGTGCTCGACCAGCAAGGCCAGTTCACTTTCTTTCGCCGTCTGCTGAATTACGACGACTGGCGCATTGCGGGCAAGCCGCAGTCCACCCAATTTCTCGATTATCAGGTGGTCAATTCCAATATCGAGGCGGAGCGCGATCATCTCCGCGTGGGCGACCATGTTGTGCGCGTGTTGACCATGAAAGAGGCCATCACGGGGACGCGGCCTTTGGTGCTGGATGCGCTGCTGAAGATCCCCGCGAACTTCATGGTCTGTACAGAGTGGGCACCGCTTCCCGCAGGCAAGGCGCGCAAGGAAGTGAACAAGCGTCGCCGCCACTTCAACATGTCGAAGACCGGCTTTGTGTCGCAGATCGGCAACGACACAACCAAAACAAACCCGCGCGATGTGTTGGTGGATGAGTCGAAGCAGGCGGACATTGAAAATCTGGGCGACTGCCTGCGTGCTTTGGGAGACGGGCAATCGCTCGGCGATTTCTCGCTCACGATTGTTCTGCATGGCATAGACAAACGCGAACTGGACCCGCTGGTTGGCGAGTTCGCAAGCATATTCACCAACGCCGACGGGAATCTCTTCGCCGAAACATACAACCAGATCAACGCATACTTTGCCACCGTTCCCGGCAACTACGCTTTCAATCTGCGCAGGCTTTACCTGCTGAATACGAACTATGCCGATCTGTCGTTTCTGTTCACCATCCTGCCGGGCGAGACGACCAACGCCCATCTGGGAACGGAGTACCTGGCAGTGTTGGAGACGGACAACAGCACGCCATACTATCTGAACCTGCATAACGGCGAGGTCGCGCACACGCTGATCCTCGGAATGACAGGGAGTGGAAAGTCCTATCTGTGCTCGTTTTTGCTGCAAAACGCGCAGAAATACGCGCCGCTGACCTTCATCTTCGACATCGGCGGCAGTTTTCAGTCGCTCACGCACATCTTCGGCGGTTCGTATCTCAATGTCGGCCAGGAGGCGCGCGACTTCACCATCAACCCGTTCTCGCTCGCTCCCAGCAAGGAGAACATGCAATTCCTCTTCAGCTTCTTCCGTGTGCTCATCGAGGGCAACGAGCAGCGTTACCGGCTCGACTTCAAAGAAGAGCGCAAACTGTGGGATGCGATCGAGCGCGTGTATTTACTGGAACCGGACCAGCGCACTCTTTCCAACTTCGCCAACATTATCGGTGAGTTGAAGGAACGGCTGCACCGCTGGGCGCGCGGCGGCCAGTATGGGTTTCTCTTTGACAACGCCGAAGACACGCTCTCGTTCTCGCGCTTCCAGACCTTCAACTTCCACGGCTGGAGCGATGCTCCGGAGGTATTGGAGCCGCTACTGTTCTATGTGCTCCACCGGGCGAGTAACGAAATCACCGACGCGAAGAAACTGGCCACCTTCAAAATCTTTCTACTCGACGAGGCGTGGCTCTTCATCAAGAACGAGACGATTCGCAGCTACATCGTCCAGGCGCAGAAGACGTGGCGCAAGCACAATGCCGCGATGATCCTGGCTACGCAGTCGATCAAGGAGTTGCAGGAGTCGGGTATGTTGCAGATTGTCTCCGAAAGCTGTCCGACGAAGATATTTCTTGCCAACCCAGAGATGGATCGCGAAGTGTATCGCGAGGCTTTCCACCTGAACGATACGGAACTGGATTTGATTGCCGGACTGATCCCTCCGGGCCAGATGCTGATTCGCAAAGCGCAGAGTTCCAAGAAGGTTCAGTTGAACGTCGATTCCGTCACGCACTGGATGGCCACCAATAACGCCCAGGACAACCTGAGAAAACGCGAATACTTTCGACAGTACGGCATCGCCGAAGGTCTGCGCCGCCTTGCCGAAGAGCATCCATTCCGGCCTCGGCCTTTGACCGGAGCCGTCACCGCCAACCGCCACGGAGCTGCCGCATGAACCGCACACTCGTTTTCACAACTGCGATTGTCCTGACTCTTTCCTCCGCTGTGGCCGTTGCTCAGGACGCATCGGCCCGCACCGTGCAGTACCACTCGCAGGACATCGTGCCCATCCGCGCGAAGCTGAAGTACACAACGTTGATCGAAGTCCCTGCCACGGAGAAGATCATGGAGGCCGCCACCGGAGACAAAGACTTCTGGGTGGTCGATGTGGTCGGCAACTTCTGTTTTGTGCATCCTGCGAAGGCGGGCATCAGCTCCAACCTGAATCTCATCACCGACAAGGGCAACATCTACAGTTTCACCTTGCAGGACGTATCCGGCACCAATGAGATGCCCGATCTAAAAGTGCTGATCGTGCCTGCCGACCGCTCCTCCATCGTTGCCGCCAGCGGGCCGCCGCAGTTCGTCCCGGCGGCGCAACTGGAGCAGTCGAAGCAGCAGCTTACTGCGCTGGAGTCGCACGTCGAGCAGACGGTCGATGCCTATAAGAGCGCCTATCCGCTGCAGCTCAAATTCGATTACAGCTTCACCGCGAACGAAGCGCCCTTCGACATCCAGGCCATCTACCACGACGACAAGTTCACCTACATCAAGACGGACGCGCCGGAGAAGTTTTCGGTCTACGACATGAAGGACGGCAAGCCGAACCTCATCAACTACGACCTCCGCGAAGGCACGTACATCATCCCGATGGTGATGGATTCGGGTTATGTGGAACTGGGCAAGAAGCGCATGGAGTTCAAGCGCAAGGGGTAGAGCCATGATCGAACCAATGACTCCCGAAGCACAGATTGCGCCGGAGCCGGAATTGAGGAAGCGCTTCGTCGATCCCAAAGGCGTGCTCCAGAAGAATATGAAGCTGGCGCTCTATCTGGGCGCGGCGCTGCTTGTAATTCTTGCGGCTGTTTTCAGTTCCAGTGGCAAGAAGACGCCAGGTTCGGCAGCCACCTCGAAGAATCAACCGCCGCAACCGGCGGTCCAGGACAACACGGACAACAATGTTGCCGAACTGAAGAGCCAGCTTCAGGCGGAACAACTGAAGGAACAACAAGCTGCCGCCACCGATGCTGCACTGCAAGGAGCGACACCCGCGCAACAGGCCGCCGCCGCTGCGTATGGTCCGACAGGCCAACCGCTTCCGTGTGTTCCCGGCCAGACATGCCCGCAAGCATACAGCCGGCAGAGCACAGGCCAGCCACAACTCACGCCCGGACAGCAGCAGGCCCAGCAGCTTGCCGCCAAAGAACGCGAGCTTGACTACAACTCCCGGTTTGCGTCGAACCTTGCGTACGCGCGTTCCACCGTGGCGCCTGTAGCGTCGCAGCAAACGGCTGTGACAATGAACGCGCCGACTGGATATGTGCAGAATCCATACGTAGATGCAGCGGCGCAGTCGGGCAGCAGCCTGATCGCTCCACGGAATGCTGGTGCGCAAACTACACTGGCTCCGACCGGGCAGGCATCGCTCCCGCATGGGCCGGAGGTAAACATCGACTCCGCCGTTGGACAAGCGTATGTGATCTATGAAGGAACGACGCTCGATACGGTGCTGATGAACCGGCTCGACGGCGACGCCGTCGGTCCAGTCAAAGTCCTCGTCTCGAATCCCGTCTACTCGCACGACCATCAGCATGTGCTCATTCCCGACGGAACTATCGTGCTGGGTGAGGCAAAGAAGATCGGCGCTGCCGGGTTCGGCCAGCAACGCCGTCTGGCCGTCGTCTTCCATCGCATGATTATGCCGGACGGCTATTCCGTCGATCTCGACCAGTTTCACGGCCTCGACCAGATTGGCGAAGTGGGCTTGAAGGACATCGTGAACAATCACTATCTGCAAATCTTCGGAACTTCCATTGCGCTCGGTGTCATTGCCGGGGCCGCCGAGACCACGCAGGGCGGCAGCAGCTTCGTTGGCTCCGGCTCACAGGAGTTCACCAATGGCGCGGCCTCCAGTGTCTCCGAGTCTGCGACCACCATCCTTGACCGGTTTATGCAAATACCGCCCACCATCACCATCCGGGAAGGACACCGGGTGAAGGTCTATTTCACACAGGACATGCTCTTACCCGCGTATGAAAATCACACTATTCCTCAGAGCTTTTAGGAGAAACTAACATGACCATCAAAAGTCTGACTGTCGTATTTGCATTCGGAGTCCTCTCGCTTGCTGGCTGCCAGAGCAAGCAAGCGAAGACGCAGGACGACCTCAAAAAACTTGAGGCCGAATATGCGCCCTTGCAGGCCCAGTACAACAAAGACTGCCTGAGCGGCAGCCCGGAGCATATCGCCGCCAACCGGTCACTCTGCGAGGACGAACGGAAGAAGACTGCCGACCTCGACCAGCGGATCGCCGTTCTGCGACAGCAGGCCATGCAGCAGTAGATAGATTTCAATCCGACCATCGACCAGAATGTCCGAGCCAGGAGGTTCACATGAGGAAGTTTTTTGTCTTCGCCATCATCACAAGTGCATTTTGTGCGCCCATCGCTCATGCCCAGTTTGGCTCCGGCATCGTCTTCGACCCGACGCAATCGGCCCATGCCGTCCAGCAGATCATGCAAGCCAGCCAACTTTACACGACGACCATACAGACAACGCAGAACGTCATCGCGGCCTACAACCTGGCCGAGCGCATGGCGACCGCTCCGCAGACTCTGTATAGCACCTACAGCAACATGGGGCGGCAGACGTGGACCTCTGTTACAACGCCAGCCAACACCTATGGCAACACGCAGATGTGGACGACGGCCTTGACGACCGGCAGTAGCGCATCCGTCGGGAATCAGCAAGTAAGCGTCACGCCGACTGCGCGGATCTCCGGTTACAACACACTCGATTCCCAGGGACAGCAACAGCTCGCCGCGCAAGGCGCGACAGCCGATTTGGGTGACACGGCCAACGCCACCACGCTCCAAACTCTTGGCACGATCCGCACGAACGCTCCGCAGCGCGAGGCGGACATCGCCAATCTGGAGCAGGCCAGCCATTCCAGTGACCCAACCCAGCAGACGGAACTCGCCACCTTACAGCGGATCAACCAGGCCCTGCTCATCCAGCTTCGCACGCAACAGGAAAGCAACGAGATGATCGAGGCACAGAGCCTCCAGCAGATGGTCGGCCAGAAACAACAGCAGGACTCGCTCAAGATGATCTTTCAGGCAGCGAATGGATACGAGGCCAACTACAACGCCAACGTGACCTCCAGTGCGAGCAGCGTGGCAAACGCTTATCACCACTGAAAGCGGCGGGAGATTGGGAGGTTCATATGGACATTCTGCAATTCATCACCAACGGGTGCGATGCGCTCTCGAATGCCACGGCTCCGACCGTGGATGCGCTTGGCCTGCATATTGTGATTGCTCTGGCGACTATCATGATGGTCTGGTTTGGCGTACAGGAGGCACTGGCGTCTGCCCAGGGTGGACCGGGGTTCAACATGGCGAAATTTCTGAATTTCTTCATGCTCATCACCTTCGCCTACGCCTTCGTGAAGTTCTACGACAGCAGCATTCCCGGCATCGGTTATTCCCTCGAAGGCTTTATCAAGGGCGGTACCAACAATCTTGCCGATGCTATCGGCACCGACGCCACGCAACAGATGTTGAGCAGCATCCACACTTCCATCTCAAAGTCTGGCCCGGCTATGACGATCTTCACGGCACCGTACTTTCTCGTCGTCTACGTCATCATCCAGTTCATCCTTGGCATTCTCGCCGCTCTGGTCTCCGCAATCGTTGCCTACGGAGCGGTCGGAAGTACCATCGTTGGACTGCTGGGGCCAATCTTCATTCCATTTCTCGTCTTTGAAAAATTGGACTTTCTTTTCTGGGGATGGCTCAAAGCCTTCATCAGTTTTTCGTTCTACAAAGTCGTGGCAGCTGCTGCGATGAGTATCCTGAGCCAGTTTTATCTCGGCTACTACCAGAACCTGGTCGATTTCACCCATCCCGATACGCTCATCAAAAACTTTCCCATCCTTGTGCTCTTGGTCATGGTGAATCTTTTCATTCTGGTCAAGATTCCAGCTCTGACCGCGACCATCTTCTCCGGTCACAGCGGCGGTCATGATGCGGGTACTGGCATCGCGGCCTCACTCGTAACCAGGGGCCTGATGAGTTGAAGGAGCCAAAGACGATGACCACGACAACAAAGACATCTCCTGAAATCACCCGCGCGGCGGAACGCTACCTGGAGCAGTATGGCGATCCACTGGTGATGAACACGTATCTCAAAATCACGATCCTGTGTCTTGTCGTGGTATGTCTTGCCCTCGCCGCGCTTGTCTTCAAAAGCCAGAAGGCTCTCGCGTCGATGCACCCCATGATCGTTCGCATCAACGACGTGGGCCGGGCAGATGCCATCGACTATCGCAACTTCCAATACCGCCCGCAGGAGGCGGAGAACAAGTATTACCTGACGCGCTGGGCGGAACTCTATTTCAGCCGCAACCGCTTTACCGTCGAGCGCGACCAAACCGATTCACTCTATTTCCTCAATGGCGATGTACAGCGAGCCGTGATTGCACAGGAACAGAAGGACAAAATCATCCAGACCTACAGGAACGACAGCACACTTCCGTATGTCGATGTCGAGGTCAAGAACATTGTCCTCGACGACCTGCGGCAGTCGCCTTACTCGGCGCGGATCGAGTTCGAGAAGGTGTACACGAACCCGGCAGATCATACCGAACTCAAGCGGGAGCGATGGGTCGCCAGCGTGACCTACGTCTTCCGCGAGAACGTGCAGAATAACGAGCTGGCCGTGAATCCTCTGGGGCTGACGATCATACGTTTTCGTGCGGATCAGGCGTTCGGAGAATGAACAGGATGCAGCAATCGAAATTAAAGCGAGACGACGGTGAGGCCGGGAATAAGCCGGAAATGCCGAAGATTGACGGTTGCCACAGAGTACCCATGCTCCAGCGCGCTTGCTCCGATCAACAAGTCAACAAAGGGGATGATTACGCCCTGAGAAGACTGTTCTCCGTTGATCCTTTCAGCAAGCATGGCCGTGGCCTTTGTGTATGGAACCACTTCCATGTCAGCCAGCAGATCCTCGATAAAGCGTTCACGGCGCTGGCGGAGGACAGGGGTCTGCGCGCGCCAGATTGCATGAACCAGTTCGGTGAGACCCACTGCAGAGAGTGCGATCCGCTGATCTCCGACAACAGAGGCAATCTGCCGGAAAAGCTTTGCCACCGTGTCTCCTCTGCGTTCAGCGGCGATCACGACGCTGGAATCGAGGATCAATCCCATGGATTCCGCAACGGTTCGGGATGGCTGTTGATGACCGCTTCAAGATCACGGCCAAAATCGCCGTCGAGAGTCGCCGTCGAGCGGCGTGATTCGGCGGCTGCAATGGCTTCAGATAACAGGCGGCCCGGCCCCGGCAAGGTTGTGGCGGAACGCACTACCACGAGTGGCGCGGCGTCCGAATCGATCATAACCTCTTCACCCGCACGCGCACGGGCGAGAACGCCGGCGAAGTCACGCACGGCTTCAGCTTCCGAAATGTGGATCACGGCCATGCCCACGATGATACCCGCGATCCGGCTCAATTTCCATCCATATCTTCATCCTCGTCCGCTTCCGGGCCGATCAGGCGTTCAGCTAGAGAATCGACTTTCCCAAGGCGATGCGATGTTCAATCTTGCTGCCAATCCGGCTGTAGTACCTGATCCGATCCTGCACATGATGACGCGGGCGAACCAGAGCCTTTGCGCACGCAATGACGGTGGCGGACTGCGCTCTTCTATCGGCAGCTGGACGAGCAGGATGGCCAGAGCGAATCGAGCTGCAAGGACGGCGAACTTCTTTGACCAGGGCGCAGATGAAACTTTGCTCCGGCATGTGTCTGCCGTTTTGTATCCCGCCTTTGTCTCGGTCACGGCTTCGGGGTTTGTCATGCGCCCGGCGGCACTCGGTCTTCTGCTTCGGCTTCACCACCCCATCACGCAACGATCGCGTGCCGGGGACCCCGGATTACACCGCCCCTGCGGGGTCACGGTTCCTCCCGGAACAAGTTTGCAAACGCGGTACGAACGCCGCGCAAACTTCTTCCGGGCCCCTCCGAGAAAGCAGGCCTTCGGCGCTTGGGAGCATGGCCCCCTTCCACCCCACGGACGAAGACCTGTCCGCGGGGACCCCGGAATCTCGCCAGGCTCCGCCCAGTGTGACCCGATCCAGATCGGGAAATTCAACAAACGGAGACACGACCATGTACCTCAGCAAAGCAACCATCATCGGCTTTCTCGGCAGCAATGCAGAAGTTCGCACCGCCAACAACCGCAGCTTCACCACGCTATCCGTGGCCACCAAGTCCAGCTACAAGGACAAGAAGAGTGGCAAGTATGTCTCGCACACCGAATGGCACCGTTGCGTGGTCTTCGGCAAGCTCTCTGAGTTCGCCGGCACGCTCAAGAAGGGCGCACATATCCAGGTCGAAGGCGAGTTGCGCAGCCGGGAGTACGAGAGCAAGAAGACCGACTCAAAGCAGCGCATCTGGGAGGTGCGGGTCGATTCGATCCTGAAGCTCGACCGCGCTGAAAAGGCCGCCCCGGAAGAGCAGGAGCCGTCCGAGTTCAGCCCAGAGGAAGAGGCCGCGTAAGCCTCTTCCATTTCATTCTCGGAAGCCCGGCCAACGCTGGGCTTCCATCCTTGTGAGGCATCCGCGATGAGTTTCGAGTTGATCCTTCCATTTCTTCGCCCCATCGAGCCGCTGTTATTGGACGACGGCATCAGCGAGATCATGGGCAATCCCGATGCTTCGTGGTGGTATGAACGTGATGGCATCGTGCGCCGGGAAGCATCCATATCCTTCGACGCGGACAGGCTTCGCACTGGTCTCGAAGTCATCGCTAATCAACTTGGCAAGCGGCTCGACGAGGACAATCCCGTCCTGCACGCGCAACTCCCGGATGGCAGTCGTCTTGCGGCGGTCATTCCTCCGGTGGTTCGCCCCTCTCCGGCGCTTACGATTCGGAAGTTTCCCAGCCGCCATTTCACCATCGATGACCTGATCGCTCGCGGCACGCTCACGCGACCGCTTGCGGAGTTTCTTGCCGAGCAAATCGTTGCTGGAAAGACACTGCTCATCAGCGGCGGAACCTCGACAGGCAAGACCACGGTGCTCCGGGTATTGGCGAACGCCATCCCCGACGATCAGCGCATCGTCGTCATTGAAGACACGTCGGAACTTCACATTCAGAAGCCGAACATGCTCGCCGTCGAATGTCAGACCGATACCTTCAAGGCGAGTATCACTTTCGACGATCTTCTGAAGTCTGCTCTCCGCTGGAGACCGGACCGGATCATTCTGGGTGAGGTGCGCGGCATTGAGGCGCGGACGCTGCTCGATTCGCTCAACACAGGCCACTCCGGTTCGCTGGCTACGATCCATGCCAACTCCGCCGAGAAGGCCCTGCGTCGTTTCGCCAATCTGGTCATGCGGAACCATGCCCAATCTACCTTCGCCGATATAGAGGCAGAGATCGCCGAGGCCGTCGATTTCGTGGTGCATGTCGAACGTCAACCGGGCCGCCGCGTGATCCGCGAAGTGCTGGCGCTTCGAGGGTACGACCGTGATACCAGATGCTTCCTTCTCGAATCCATTTACGAACCTTATCGCAACGCAATTCCCGCATGAAAGGAACCCGCTATGCCCTTGCTCGAAGTCAACCCAAACCGCCACGTCAGCGCCTCCATCCGCCTGGAGGAAGCCACTGCCATCCAGATCGATCAGTATGCCGCTTTCATCCACGCATCGGCGGACGATGTGGTGGATAAAGCTCTCAACTACGTTTTCAGCAAAGACCGTGAGTTTCAGGAGTTCCTGAAGACTGCGCAGGCAGCTCATGTCAGGCCGACCCTTCGTGTCCGTAGAGCCGCCGTTTCCGATGCGGTTGAACATGCTCCGAAGAAGCCTGTTGTCGGGATGGAGTCCAGTGAATCGTTGCGGGTTCAGAAGGCATGAACTCCATCGGAATCCGTGGTGGAGCACAGACGGTGCTGCGCACCGGGTTTATTTCGACACTCCACCCCTGAAAGGGTTGCGTTTGGAACCGTTTCGGTTCCATCTGGTATCGCGCAGAAAAAACAGCGGTTACATACGAGGTGCGATTTTCGCGGTTCCATTTGGAACCATGCTTGCCGTTTCAGTTGTGAGGTAATCAGATGTCAGCGAACACATTGGAAATCGAGAGCCGTCTCCATCAAATCAAGGGTCGAGAGAGTCGCACGCGAAGTATTGCGACACGCTTCACCCAAGCTGAAGAACAGGCGTTATTGAAGACAGCAGAAGCGCGCGGACAGAACCTTCGCGAGTGGGCGCGGGATGTGTTGCTGCGCGAAGCGAAACAGTCAAGCGGTTCCGTCAGTACCGGGGCATTGATGACGGAAATCGTCGGCTTGCAGCTTTTCCTGACGAATGTCCTTTCGCCGATTGCTTGTGGTGAACAGATGAGTCCTGACCAATATCAGGAATTGATGCAGCAGGTGAAGGCCAACAAGCACCAGGCGGCCCGCGAGGTCATCGCGCAGCACGTTGCCGACAGCAAGGAGAAGTCCCATGACTGAGACACATTGGGGAAGAAAAGAGAGCGTTGTCTGGCCACCGCACAACCCGATCTATAGTTATGGTGCCGTTTTCCTTGCGCTGATTGCGACCGGAGTTTTCCTCTACGTTCGCTTCGCCTTTGCGCTTTCCCCGCTCCAACAGTTTTACCTTCCGGTCTACCTCAAAGCCTCCATCGTTCCGAGCTTTCGCGCCTCTGCCAAATATCAAATGCTGCTTATCTCAGATGGCAGAGGACACGCCTGGTATGCCACGGACAAGGACGTTGTTTCAAGCTCGACACCACAGCCCGGCGGAAAGCATTTACCGCTGGCATTGTCGGCTTCGGCAAAGCGAAACGGCATGATTTATCTCTACCGAAGCGTTCCCGCCCTCTATCCAAATAGCTCGCTTCGCAACTATCTA
>JAKAYS010000220.1 GCA_021826695.1 Acidobacteriota bacterium
GGATGTTTAATCTGTCTTTAGATTAATTCACATCCTGGGCAGTTGCATATACTGAATGCGGCTTTATACGTGTGGCCTCTACAGGGAACCTGTATGTGCAATTGGCGACAGTCGCGCATGCGATCTGGCCCGGCAAAAGTAGAACACCCGCAACGACTTGCATTCGCTCACCATGCTGTATCGGAACCATCCTGACCGCGCTTCGACAAGAAGATGTGCTCCTGGTCTACACTAGGGCAGTATGGCTACCATGGAAATTTCTACCGTGATTCCTGCCCGTATGCCCAAGGGCGAGTTTCGTAATGAACCGTTTCTCGATTTTTCTCGAGAAGAAAATGCTCGCGCAATGCGAGAGGCACTCACACATGTTGGCGACCAATTGGGGCAAGAGTATGACCTGGTCATCGGCGGCAGACGCATTCGCACCGAAGGCAAGATCCGGTCGCTGAATCCGGCGAACCCAGCGCAGGTGGTGGGCGTGCATCAGAAGGCTGGCGCGGAACATGCCGAAGTTGCCATGCAGGCCGCACTGGAGGCGTTTGAGATCTGGCGTATCGCTCCTGTCGAAGAGCGGGTATCTCTTCTGCTGCGTACAGCAGAGCTGCTTCGCCAGCGCAAGTTCGACTTCTGCGCATGGTTGACGTATGAAGTTGGCAAGAACTGGGGCGAAGCGGACGCGGACGTTGGCGAGACCATCGATTTTTTGGAATTTTATGCGCGCGAAGCGCTGCGCCTGGCCGCGATGACCACGCCGATCCAGTACCCGGGCGAGCGGAATTCACTGCTGTATCTGCCGTTGGGAGTGGGCGCAGTCATTCCGCCGTGGAATTTTCCGCTAGCCATTATGGCTGGTATGACCGTGGCTGCGGTTGTCACGGGTAACACTGTCGTGTTGAAACCTTCGAGCGATTCACCGACCATCGCGGCGCGCTTTTTCAATCTGCTGGAAGAGGCTGGGCTGCCGCCGGGTGTCGTCAATTTTTGTCCGGGATCGGGTGCGACCTTCGGCAACGCGCTTGTGGAGCATCCCAAAACTCGCTTCATTGCTTTTACTGGTTCGAAAGAAGTTGGGTTGGACATTCATGCTCGCGCCGCGCAACCGCGACCGGGCCAAATTTGGATCAAGCGCACTGTCCTCGAAATGGGCGGCAAGGACTCTATCATTGTCGAGGCCGATTGCGATCTGGATGCAGCCGTGACCGGGGTCCTACAGTCCGCATTTGGCTTCAGCGGACAAAAATGTTCTGCATGTTCGCGCGCGATTGTGGACGACAAGATTTACGACATCTTTGTCGACCGTTTGCGTGAGCGCGCCAAGCAGTTGCAGGTTGGCAATCCGGCAGCGAACGCCTACATCGGGCCGGTGGTGAATCAATCGGCTTACGAGTCGATGTTGCGGTATATCGAAATCGGGAAGCGTGAGGGTCGCCTGGTCGCCGGAGGGCATGCAGTCGAAACGCCCGAACAGGGCTACTTCATTGCGGCCACCGTGTTTGCCGATGTTGCTCCTGACGCGCGGCTGGCACAGGAAGAAATTTTTGGTCCTATCCTTGCGGTGATTCGCTCGCGTGGATTTGAGCATGCTCTTGCAATCGCCAACAACACGGAATACGGCCTGACCGGTGCGGTCTATACGGCATCGCGAGAAAAACTTGACATGGCCCGTCGCGATTTCCATGTAGGCAACTTATACTTCAATCGCAAATGTACGGGGGCCATGGTGGGGGCCCATCCGTTCGGTGGGTTCAATATGTCCGGTACCGATTCCAAAGCGGGCGGCCCGGATTATTTGCACCTATTTACGCAGGCGAAATCGGTAGCAGAAAAAATCATCTGATAAATTGGATCGTTTTGGGTAGACGCAGGGCAAGTCTTTTGCCGCCTTTTTTAAGGTCTCCTCTTGTGAACCAGAAGAAAGGAGATATTGTTGTGGCTAAAATCCTGTGCGTGGATGACGAACCGGCTGCAGTTGCTTTGAAACAAAGAATTTTGGAGCGGGTCGGTCATATCGTGACCACTTGTTCTTCTGCAGAGGATGCTATCGCACTGCTGGCGGCGGAGCGTTACGATGCGGTGGTTACAGACTGGAAGCTCGGCGAGGACAGCGGGCGAGAGATTCTTCTGGCCGCGAAGGCGCGTCCCGGGGTCCCTGTGGTGGTGGTGTCTGGGTATTGTGCAGAGGCCTTCCATGCCGCCGAGCCACAGGCGGACATGTATCTGGAAAAACCCGTGGATCCCAATGAATTGGTCGCAATTGTCGGAGCGTTTCTACGTTCTACCTCCGTCGCCCACGAGACGTAGATTTCATGCCGTTCTCTATGAGAATTTCCCTTCATCTCAAAAACAAAGCCATAAGGACAAAAAAGGAAGCATCGTAGATTATCGATCCGGCCTTATTGGAATGAACCATTTTTCTCCCCATCCTAGGCGCGAGCCGTTCCAAGCTCCATGCGATCCCCGGCCTGAGCGGCCGCTTCAGCCAGGATACGGTGGTGAATGGTAAATAACGCCAGCTCCAGCCGGTCGGAAACGCCGGTTTTGTCATATATGTTTCGCAGATAGTTTTTGATTACCTGCTCAGTCGTCCTCAACTGTATGGCAATCTCCTTATTTTTGTAGCCCTGCACGATCAACGCAACAATCTGGATCTCTTTCGGAGTCAGTCGTTCCCTGACTCTTGCACCTACGGTGTCGGATGCATCCGCGAGGGAACGTCCGGACTTTTGCTGGAGGTACTTTCCTCCCGCTGCAATACGCTGGACGCAATCGACGAGATCGGATGCCGCAATATCGCGAAATACAACACCGTCAAAGCCATGGTCCGCATACGTGTGCAGCGATTCTGTGTTTTCCGCAACGACGATCAGTTTGCTTCCCGCCGAACGAACCGCGTGAAGCAATTCGGGCATGTCGGGAGACAGCGAAGACGCAAAAATAACAATGGAAGCTCGAAGCGTATGCACTGCCTGCAATAGCCGCTCATTGTCGATGCACTGGGCCACGATACGAATGTCATCCTGGAGTGCTAGAGTTTTTGCAACACCGGCCCGGAAGATCGACTGATTATCGGCAAGAATAATTTTTTTCATGGCGTAATTTTTAACATCGTCCATCCTGCCTACGTCCACTTTTGCCGCTTATGTCAGTGATACCGGCAGCAAAATATCATCGCAGGCAGAAATCGGATGTCGTCATGCTTTCCTGTATGGCAGAATTGGTTGAGAACTTTTCTTCCGGGTTTGGTTGATTCATCTGTGGTCTTGGGGAAAAGACGACGAGAGGACTTCAACCGAAGGCATTACGAAAATTGCAATTGATTCAATTAGTCTTGAAACTAGGGTAACGAATTTTAACGAAGTGCGAGATCATTTGGCCAGAGAAAACAAAGGCAGACCCATTTTGGAACAATTTGCATCTTTAGTTTTAGTGGGGTAGCTGCCTTAGTACAGTAGCCACTACCTGTTGTGTTTTCCCGTGGGCAAGATCGGAA
>JAKAYS010000221.1 GCA_021826695.1 Acidobacteriota bacterium
GGCAAAGCGCCAGGCAGAACTGGAAGACATCGATTGGGTGCGGACCGCGACGGTCATGCGTCTGTGGCCGAACCGATTGCGCATAAATCTTGTGGAGCGCACGCCGGTTGCGTTTGCCCGGGATGGAAATACCGTGCGGCTTGTGGATGACGATGGCATTCTGCTGGACCTGCCGAATGCTGTCGCGCAGCATTATTCTTTTCCGGTCATCAGTGGAATTTCTTCTTCCGATCCTGTATCTACGCGCGCGGCGCGTATGCAGATGTACCAGCAGTTCCTCCATGCGCTCGATGCCGATGGCGGTCATGTGAGTGCAACCCTCAGCGAAGTCGATTTGTCGGATCCGGAGGACATTCGCGCCATCTTTGCCGGTGGGCCGCGCAACCCGACAGTACATTTTGGCGATACAGATTTTCTCGCCCGCTATGGCGAGTATCAGTCGCATCTTACGGAGTGGCTGCAACAGTATCCTCAGTTGCGCTCGGTAGACATGCGTTACGGCAAACAGGTGGTACTCGACATGGGTGCAGCAAGCACGTCCGCTCCGCAAGCTGCAACGCCACAAACTGTCGCGCCAAAAACCGGGATGACGGGCACAGTTCCTCATGCAAATATTCCCTCCCACATCCTCGCAGCCAAAACCAAAACAAAAGCCAGACCCAGGAGCAGACTGGCAAAGCATTCGAGCAAGACCCGCAAGCCTGTGTATGAACGTGGACATACCGTGCGAGATCCCATCGCTCATGTCGTGAGTGGTTAGTAGCCAGGCAAGCGCGTCAAGCGGCCAGCAACAGTAGAACAGGAGTGAGATGACAGACCGGGAGCAGGGCAACATTGCGGTGTTCGATGCGGGCAGCGCCAAAGTACGCGCTCTGGTTGGCGAGATCGTCGATGGAGCGATTCGCTATCGCGGCCACAGTGTCGTTGACGCGCGCGGTATGCGACGCAGTATTATTGCGGACCTTGAGCCTGCAACTGGATCGTTCGACGACGTGTTCCAATCCGTCGAGGAGGCTGCGGACACTGAGGTTGCGAGTGCTGCCGCGGGTATTGGAGGTTCTCGTGTACGCGGTGTGACCAGCCGTGGCGGCATACTCCTGGGCAATCGTCTGCGAGAGATCACGCGCGATGATGTTCGCGCCGCTGTCGAACGCGCCCGCGAAGTGCATCTACCTCCCGAGTATCGCGTGCTGCATCTTCTGCCGCAGGACTTTATCGTGGATGACCAGGACGGGATTCTGGACCCCGTGGGCATGATCGGCGGCACGCTTGAAGTGAATCTCCATATTGTGATGGCCCCTGCCAGCACCATGCAGAACGTCGTTACCTGCGCGAACAAGGCGGGTGTCGAAATTTTCGATACGATCTTCGAAGCAATCGCCTCCGCAGAGGCTGTACTCACCGCCGATGAGCGCGAGCTGGGGGTATGCGTCCTGGACATCGGAGCTGCATCGACGGAAGTCGCAGTGTTGTTTGAAGGCGCCGTGGTGCATACCGATTCTTTGCCGATTGGCGGAGCGCATTTCACCAATGATCTTGCCGTGGTGTTGCGCGTGCCTCTACCGGAGGCAGAGCGCCTCAAGCTGCAATACGGACACACCATCGTTACGGCGATTCCACAATCCAATGAAATATATGTGCAGGCGCCGGATGCGGGCAATGGGCAGTATCGTCCGGTCCCACAACGGCATCTGAGTGAAATATTGGAGCCGCGTGCCCGCGAGCTTTTCCAGATGCTGCGCAACAGCCTGCGGCAGGGAGGAGTGCTTGAAGCCATGGGTTCGGGATGCGTCTTGACCGGCGCGGGGGCCAAGTTGCCGGGTATGGCCGAGCATGTCGAAAACATGCTGCGCACACCGGCCAGAATTGGCACGCCGGTTCCGCTGTCGCGCATGCCGGAAGAATTGGTGGATCCGGAGTACGCCACGCTGATTGGCCTGTTGCTGTATACGCATCGGGTGCGACAGCAGCGTGCAACGGAGGACCTGGGAGTGGGAGCAAAGCTGCGGGCGATTTTTGCAGGCAGCATTTAGCAGCGACAATAGAGTTATAGAGTCAACGGCGGTGAAGCACATGAACGTGAGGGGATTGGGAACAATGAGTGAAACCGGTAATGGCTACAGGCAGTACGAGTATGAACAAGCGATGAGCACCGAGGAAAGCCTGCGCATCCAGTATCAGGATGAGGTGCCGCGCGGCGCCAAGATCAAAGTAATCGGCGTGGGCGGCGGAGGCGGCAATGCCGTCAACCGCATGATTGAAGCCCATGTCGAGGGAGTGGAGTTTATCGTCGCCAACACAGACGCGCAGGCGCTGCGCTCGTCGAAGGCCCCGGTGAAGATACAGTTGGGCATGAAGTTGACCAGCGGGCTGGGCGCTGGCGCCAATCCGGACGTAGGCCGTCGAGCTGCGATTGAAGATTCTGAAAAAATTATCGAGGCGCTGGAAGGCGCCGACATGGTGTTTGTGACCGCAGGTCTCGGCGGAGGTACAGGAACCGGTGCGGCGCCCGTCATCGCATCGCTGGCCAGCGAGTTGGGCGCTCTGACGGTAGCCGTGATTACCCGGCCATTCGCTTTTGAAGGGAAGCGCCGTCTGCTACAGGCGGACCGTGGCGTCCAGGAGTTGCTGGAAAGCGTCGACACCATGATCGTGATTCCCAACGAGCGTCTGCTCAACGTTGCGAAAGATGCGGGATTCTTCGAGTCCTTTCGCATTGCGGATGACGTGTTGCGTCAGGGGGTGCAGGGAATTTCCGACATCATCACTATCCCCGGAATTATCAATCGAGACTTCGCCGACGTGAAGACCACGATGGCTGGCATGGGCTACGCTGTCATGGGCACGGCCATGCGCAGCGGTCCGAATCGCGCGAATGAAGCGGCACATGCCGCAATGTCGTCGCCATTGCTGGAAGATGGGGCCATCGACGGCGCGCGCGGCATTCTCATTAACATCAGCGGTTCCAGTTCTCTCAGGCTGAGTGAAGTGAATGAGGCTTCCACGATTATTCAGAATGCAGCGCATGAGGACGCCAACATTATTTTCGGCGCAGTGCTGGATGAATCGCTCGGCGATGAAGTGAAAATTACCGTGATTGCGACCGGTTTCCGTCCCGACATGCCCTCGCGCAAGGACCAGGCCCAACAGGTGCAGACTGCATCATTGACAGAGTCGATTGTGGATGCTCCATCCGTGCATCGCACGCCAAGATTCGCCAGTGAAATTGCCGAGGAAAATCCATTTCCTCCGAATAAGAGTTCGGGGAGTGGTCAGGTCACAGCCCCGGTCCACGTGTCGCAGGTAGCGACGCAGTCCATATCATCGCGACAAAATTCTGCAACTATCAATTCCACGGCGGGTTCCTCTTCTGCGGGCGCTTCGGTTGCGTCTAATGGATCAGGTGCCGGTGTACCAAGTACGGACCAGGCGAGTGCGCCGTCCAAAGATGTCGAAACAGAGGAACAGCAGCTCG
>JAKAYS010000222.1 GCA_021826695.1 Acidobacteriota bacterium
CGGCCAGGGAAGCTTCATCGGTGCCGATAAAACCATCGGCATCGGCCTCCTCGACGGCGCGGCGCAGAATGTGGCAGCGAAAGCCCTGCGGCGTCTGGGCCAGCACGACGCGCTCGCGCGGGATGGTGGAGGTGATGATGGCGCCGTCCGCAGTGCGCTCGATAGTAGCGGGATCGATCATGGGACGGACCAGTTACTGTGCGCGATGACGGGCCTGTGATCGCGGGTCCAATCACCAGTCGCGATGGGTGCTGTGCGTGTTTTCCAGACGAATGGCGTGGAAGGCGTCGTCGATTTCCGGTGCCAGCAGGTATCCATGCTGAAATCCGATCTGCTGCGGCGTGCCTTGCAGATGGACATAAATCCAGCGCGCTCAAAACGATAGGCCCCATGTAGTTGAGGCGGTTGTTTCGAGGTGGACGAAGTGTTGGCAACTAAAGGAATGCCCCAGGCAGAAACTTCCGCCTAAAAAAAGGACAGAGAAAAAATTGCGGAAGTTGTGACGCATGGCAGTAGCCTTCGGATGCAAGAAGCTATCGTCGAACGGCTGCAAAAGCAATGGCTAGCCAGGGAAGGCAGGGAGCCAGCCGCCGCCCAATGCAAAATCTAAAAGTTGGCCGTAGGGGGCATCCATGACGATTAGATGCTTGACTTTGCATCAGCTAAGGTACCCCCCTTACTCGGTAAATCCGCCTATTATTATGGAAAGTGTTGCAGGTATTTTTTTCCCTACCACGAGCAGGATTTACTCGGTCTTGCGATCTCGCGAAGACTTCCGGAGAGCACTCCGATTCCGCAAAATTATATGTTGGATGTATTGCAAACAAATGAGATAGAAGGATTTCGATGGCCCGCTTATCTTTGAAGAGAGCAGCTTTGGCCACGGGGCTGCAGGTGGGTCTCAGAAATTGCAGCGCACTCAGCAACTTTAGTAGCCCAGTAACGGGTTTGACCAGATCGGTAATTCCCAATACAGGACACCAAAGTAACTAAACTGCGATTACTCTTTGTTTTTGTAAAGTTGCCTCAAATATCCTCATATTCTGATACTTTTAGTCCGTCAAAAAGCATTTCAATGTGAAATTGAAATAAGGAGAGCTTGCTATGGAAACCAAGACAAAGCTACAAAAATACGTCCTGAACTTTATGGGTATGGCCGGTTTATGTACCCTTCTCGGTTGTGGTTCATCTTCTACGGCTCCATCTAGTATGACCTCCGCTGCTCCTATGGTCATGACTGTCAGCGATGCGCCGCTCAGCAACATTCTGGCCGCAAAAGTAACGATTTCTTCTGTCAGCCTGGGCACCGCCAGCGGGAGCAGCAAAGTATCTGTCCTGACACAACCCGTGACGGTGGAACTTTCCAGCCTCGGCGCCGTTCAGGAACCCATTGAGATTACCAACCTTGCCTTTGGCACCTACAACTCCGTTACGATTGCAGTTTCGGCGGCGCAAGTAACTTATATCAATAGTTCCGGCCAGGTGACCACGGCCACCGCGACCCTGAGCCAGCCTTCCGTTACCGTTGCGCTTACCCCCTCGCTAACTGTGAACAGCCAGGGTGAGGTCCAGTTGCGGATGGCATTCAACCTGGCCCAGTCGTTCAGTATATCGGGCAGCACCGTCACTTTCACCCCAGCCATCAATACGACTGGAGCGCAGGTAAGCTCCGAAAACAGCGGAGAGCGGCAACTTGAGGTGAGCGGACAGGTCATGAGCATCAGCTCATCCTCCATCACTGTCCAATCCGGCGATTCAGGAAAACAGTTCGCCTTCACCATCAATAGCTCGACCAAGTTTCCCAATGGTGTGACGGCGGGATCGATCCAGACTGGATCGATTGTGCAGGTCGAAGGACAGACGCAAACCGATGGCAGCCTGTTGGCGTTGATGATTACTCCCGAGTCGAACGAGAATTCTTCGGGACAGCAGGAAGATGGAGCCAAGGGCGTCATCGTCAGCGTGACGAAAAGCAGTTCTGGGGCCATCACCTCTTTCAGCATGGTGCCGCAGGAAAGCTTCGGAAGCTCCTCGACCAGTACCGCACTGAACGTTGCGGTGTCGTCCTCGACGACTTACGGAATTCCTGAAGATGCACAACAGGTAGGATTGGTTGCGACTGTGTTCACGACTGCTGAAATCTTCCCCGGTCAATCTGTTGTCGTCTCAGGAACTGCGGGAAGCTCGGGGACATTGGATGCGCAGCAGGTAACACTGGCCGCGGAAAGCATTGTAGGAACGCTGGTGGCTACGCCGCAAGGCACCAGCCCCAACTTCACCTTCTCGCTTGGCCTGGCAGCTACCTCTTACCTGACCACGTATGACAGCCTCACCTCGCTCAACGTTTCCACGAGCCAGGCAACGGAGTACGGCAATGGCATGACCGCATCCTCGTTTGCTGCATTGGCTGCGGGCGCAAGTGTCGAGACGCACGGCTATCTGATCAAGGACACGAGTGGACATTTCGCCTTATACGCCACGGAGATATCTCAGGTGGAAGCGCCTGAGACGCCGGAAAGTGGCGGCTAGAGCGTCCATGCGCTAAGTTGAAACCTCCGCGGGTACGGCGTCCGCATTCGCGGAGGTTTCAGCGAGAGTTGAATTCAACCCCGGTGAGCATCTCGGCGGTTCGGCGTTGCTTCAGGTAATGTCGTCCGTATTAAACGCGGGTTTGCGGGCCGGTTTGGGAGATGCCTGTCGGACCAGTTTGCGGACCACGTCTTCCATGTGTGTTTCCTGTTCGGCGACTGCGGCCATGCGCTCCAGATTATCGCTGTCTTCCAGTTTTACCAGCAGTACCACGGCATGGGCGACGGCGACATCGTCCTGGTTCAGCCCCTCGGGAGTTTTGGCTTTGATGCCTACGCAGCCCGGGTCGATCTTGAGGAGTTCAGCGACACGCTCGCGTAATTTTTCGGCGACCGGGCCTATCTTTGGTTCGGCGAGCACCAATGTGGTGTCAATATTGGCGATGCGGTAGCCGGCGTTGTGGACTTCTTCCAGCGCTGTTTGCAGAAAAACAGCGGAGTCGGCGTCTTTCCAGCGCGGATCGCCGGGCGGAAAGAAGCTGCCGATATCTCCCACGGCCACTGCGCCAAGCAGCGCGTCGGTGATGGCGTGCAGCAGAACGTCTCCGTCGGAGTGTCCGGCGAGGCCGGCGGGATGGTCGAACGCGACGCCGCCTATCTTGAGTGGAACGCCGGGTTTGAAGGCGTGGGAATCCCAGCCGAAGCCAATTTTCATGATGTTCTCATCGCTTTCGCAAGAAACTTTTTAGAGCAGATTTATAGATACTGCAATCGGAAATCAAGGTGTGTCATTCCGAGGTCGCCCCTCCACGGCGGGCAGGCGCGGCGACCGAAGAATCCAGAGGATGATGGCACCGTAATCCAAGCAAACATTCTCT
>JAKAYS010000067.1 GCA_021826695.1 Acidobacteriota bacterium
CGACTCGCTTGGACTTCCCAGGCTGTTCGCTGGAACGTAGCTCAATCTACCGAACCGCCGTATGCGGACCCGCATGTACGGTGGTGTGGCAGGGGAGGAGAGGCGACTCTCCCCCCTATGCCGATTGCCAAGCCGGCCGCCGTACTTGCGCGCGGCGACAGACATGGGGCAACTGGATTTTCGTGTCCCACTCAAGCCAAAGGCGGGCTTGAATGGGGCACCGGGCGGGCTCTGGGGCACTGGGCTATTCTCCAGCGTACTTCAGTATCAGTAATGGAGCCTGGTATTCCTCCGGGAAATTCAGAGATGCAGCTCCTTTGAGCATATGGCCAACATATTCCCGGTTAGGACTGCCGATGATGACGGAGTTCGCTTCTGCAATAAAAGTACGGGCGAAGACTCGTGCGCCGCTTTTGTCGATCTCAACAATTGCATCAAAATATCCGATTTCGATGGAGCGCAGTTTCTCGAAATCCGATTCCGGAATTTGATAGACGCAGCCTAAAACGAAGTCGTCTTCCTGACTGCTGTGCTCGATGTTGGCTTTCGCCGTGCCATCGGTGCTCCGTTTGTTGAATACCAAGCGATATCCAGAAAGACGCGCAGCTCCAATGGGCACAGCTGACTTTATTCGACCGAGCATTCGTTCAGGATTCATGTTCGACCCATACGCAAAATAATGAACATCCTTTTTCGCGGTTGCAAGCTCACAGATTGCGTCCATGCGACTCACGAAGTTCTCTCGCAATTGTGTCTTGGCGCTCAAGGCCAAGTCTTGCAAATATAGATCAAATTCGCTTCTGATAGCTGTGTGGAAGTTGTCGCGATAAAGAATATAGCCATGTTCCTCATCTTTCTCCAGGATTAAACTCTCGTGCGATTTCTTAACGCGCCAACCCTTGCGAGTCTCTCCGTCGTGCATAAGACCGCATCTTATGGCATCGAAGAATTCGTCGACGATAATCCTCCTCGACGTGAATTGTTTATTCAAACTTTTGTTCTGACGAAAGAAGTTTAGAAACGCTTTGGATGTGCTTTGTTCGCTTCCTTTAATTCGCCCCTCGCGAAATGATTGGATAGTGTCGATTAGAAGACAATCTAGAGTCAATATAGCGAAACCAAACCCTAGGGCTGCGCTGTCGCTTGCGTTCCGCAGACGGTCAATCGGCTCGAAAAAGCGGTTTTCAATTCGGCCCCTGAGGATCGCTATCGCTTCCGACCAGGCTCTGACATTGCTGTTATCGACTAGTGAAGGCCGCAGGTCGCACCATTTAGCCACGGTGTATCCAGTAGAAATTACCGTATCTTTGTTCATCATGCCAGACTACCGCATTTACGCTCCTATCGATCGGGCAGCGACCAGGACCCGCGTTTTCGGCTCGGGCCCTGGTCGCTGCTATTTTCGACTGCGATATTCTCCGATGCCCTAACGGCCGCCACGGTAGGTGAGGCGGTAGCCGCGGCGGAAATTGTTGCGGTAGATTTGGGCGGGCTGGCCTGGGGGTACGGGCGGATTGCGGAAGCGAGGATGGCGATTGACGTTCGGCCCCAGGCCCAGGGAGATATCGCGGCGTGCCGCGGCGACGCCGGTATCAAATCCCTGGCGGGCAATCGCGCCCGGCGGTGGGGGCGCATAATACGGCGGCGGTTGAGGGTGAGCGCAGCCGCTGAATGGAAGCAGAAACAGCGACAAGCCTGCGATCGCAAACAATTTTTTCATGATCGACGACCTCGTAAATGACGAATTTGTATTGCGTCCGACGATGCACGCCTGTTCCGCACATAGCGCGGGAACATGAAGCAACAGACCCGCCTGCGGGGAGAGAGTTGCGCAAGCTGGTATCGAATCGGGCGAATTTCAGGTATTCTAAAGGGTGTCCAACCGGAGCGTTGGGAGGTGTAATCTCTTTTGGCAGAAGTAAAGATTCAGGAAGGCGAACCGCTGGAAAATGCACTGCGCCGCTTCAAGCGCAAGGTGCAGCAGGAAGACATCATCAAAGAGGTCAAGCGGCACTCGTATTACATGAAGCCAGGCGAGAAGATGCGCATGAAGCAGGCGCTGGCACGGAAACGCAACCGCAAGAAGGCCCGCAAGGAACAGGCCGAGTAGAACATTTTCGCTTAGAGTATTAACGTTCGGGGAAAGAATTGTGCTCTCCCACCCTGGCCGTAAAAGAACGCGGCCAGGATGGAGCACCCCAGGATTTGTTCACACTTGACCTGAAAATGCTCTGGACAACACGTCCGTAACCTTCGATACAGAAAATGGAGGGCCGCATTCCGCGACCCTCTTTTTTCTTGTCATTTTCACTGAAAACTTCGCATCGACCCATCCACCAATGATGCTCGACTGCAATCTGTATCCAGTGGAGGACCGCTTTATGGCGCGACTTTTTCCGTGCTTTCATTGCGCGTCATCCAGTAGTAAATGGCGGGCGTCACCACCAGGGAAAGCGCCATGGAAATGACCACGCCGCCGATAACGGCAATGGCCAGCGGTTGCAGCATCTGCGAGCCGGCCCCGATGCCGAAAGCCAGCGGCAGCATTCCCGTGACGGCGGCCATGGCCGTCATCAGGATGGGCCGCAGGCGGCGGCGGCCGGACTCGATGATGGCGCGTTCCGCCGAAAAGCCAAGTCTGCGGAATTTCTGGTCCGCATCCAGCAGTAGAATGCCATTTTTGGCGACGATGCCGATGACCATAATCAGGCCCATGAACGATGCCACGTTAAAGGTGATATTGGTGATCAGCAGCGCCACTACGACGCCAGCCACTGAAAGAACGGAAGAAGTGAGAATGGCAACGGGAGCGGCGAACCCGCGAAATTCAGTAAGAAGCACGCCGAAGACCAGGGCCATGGCCAACAGCAGCACGCGCAGCAGTTCGTGGAAAGACTGTCGTTGTTGCTGATAGGTGCCGCCATAGACAACGCGAACGCTGGGCGGCAAATGAAGATCGGAGACGACTTTCTGGATTTTCGTCATCGCACCCCCAAGGTTGGACCCTTCGATGCTGCCCGTCACCGTGATGTCGCGCTGTAGGTTTTCACGAAAAATTTCACTTTGCGGCGGCAGTTGCGTAATTTCCGCCAGCGAACCGAGAGTAGCGGTATTGCCAGTGGCGCTGATGAGCAATGTGTTGGAAATGGCCTCCAGAGACGCACGGTAGGCCGGGGCCATACGCACGCGGATGGTGTAGGGACGCCCATTGCGAATCAGGGGTTGATCGGTCGGCACGCCTTCGATGATGGCGTGAGCATCGGTCGCGACCTCCTGGGGTGTGAAGCCCATCTGCGATGCCACGGCCAGTCGAACATTGAAGTTGGTGGCCGCGCTGCTCAAGCTGTTTTCCACGCCATTCCGTACATCGACGACGCCCGAAACTTTCTTGATCGCGTCCGCGACCTGCGGCGCAAGCTCGTGGAGTTGTTGTATGTCGGGAGAAAACAGGCGAATCTGGATCGGTTCCGGAGCATTGGAAAGATCGTTGATGTTGTCCTGCAACATCTGATCGACTTCAATATCGAGCTGCGGCGCGATGGCATTCACGCGCGCCCGGACATCGGCCATTACGTCTTCGGTGCTGTCTTTATGGTCGCGTTTCAGCTTGACGGTAAAGTCCCCAGTGTTGGCCTCGGTCACTTCCGCCAAGCCAAGTTGCATTCCGGTGCGGCGAGACGTCGTTTCCACGTTGGGGTTGTCGCGCAGGACTTTTTCCACTTGCAGAAGAACGCGGTTCGTTTCCGTCAAAGAAGTGCCGGCAGGCATCAGGTAATCGAGAATGAAGGAACCTTCATCCATCGAGGGCAGCAGGTTCGATCCCAGGCCGCGATAGGCCAGGCTGCCCACGATAATTACCAGCAGGCAGGCCAGGGCCAGCCTGCCCGGATGATGCAATGCAGAAGCGATCAGCTTGGCATAGCGATCCAGAATCTTGCGCATCCATGGCGTCTGCACTTCTTCTTCGTGTTCCAGGATATGGAGTGTGGCGGCTTTTTCCGCGTCGTCAGTTTCCGCAACCTCCTGGTCTTCGACTGATGCGACTTGAGTCGTCTCGCTCTCTGTTGCGGCTGACTTTTGCTTGCGATGTTTGCCGATGAAAAGCAGGCTCAGGCTAGGTGTCCACGTCAGGGCCAACGCCAGAGACGTCAACAGGGCCACCGACATGGTGATGGCGAGCGCGCGAAAGAAGACACCGGTAAGGCCCGTAACGCCGATTAGCGGTAGAAAAACGACGATCGGAGTAATCGTGGAAAAGACCAGCGGCGTGGTAATTTCTCTCAGAGCGCTGCGCACGGCATCGACCCGGGTCTGCCCCGCATCGATGTGCATGACGATATTTTCGACCACCACGATGGCGTCGTCGATGACCAGCCCGACTGCGGCTGCCAGGCCGCCGAGAGTCATCAGGTTAAATCCTTCGCCGGTGATGCTAAGGAACGCTATCGTAATCAAAATGGTGGCGGGAATGACGAGGCCGGCAACTAAAGACGAACCCCAATCGCGAAGAAATAGGACCAGAATGATCGAGGCCAGAATCAATCCGATGAGGATCGCATCCCGCACACTGGTGATGGAATCCTGAATCAAATCGGATTGCTGATAGAACGGCTCGATCTTTACTCCCGCAGGCAGCGTCTTCCGAATACTGGCGACCTCGGTCGAAACTTCATTGGAGACGCCTAAAGCGTTCGATCCGATCTGGCGTAGGACATTCATCAGGACGGCAGGTTTGCCGTTCGCCGTCACCAGCGTATATACCGGCTCGGTCGCATTTTCCACCTGGGCAACATCTGCAATATGGATGGGAATTCCGCTGGCGGTGAGCTTCACGACGACCTGGGATAGTTCTTCGGCGGAGTGTACCTGTCCACCCACCAGCCCCAGCAGCAGCTCATGGTGGCTTTGATACAACCCCGGCGACTCAATCACATTGGTGTTGGTAATCGCGTTGAGGAGATCGCCAATGGTGGTCTTGGTAGCCAACAGTTTGGCGGAGTCCGGAACGACATGCACTTCTGGAATCTTGCCGCCCTGCACAGTAACGTTGCTGACGCCGGGGAGCCGATTGAGCCGAGGTTTCAATTGATATTCGGCCATTTCCCATAAATCGGTTTGCGGCATGGTGTCCGAGGTAAGGCTGTAGCCGAGCATCGGGAAAGATGCGAATCCCAGCCGGTACGTGGCAATCTCCGCAGTAGGCGGAAGGGTTTGCCGGATCTGCGCGACGGCGGAGTTCACCATCTGCAGCGTCTGAATCATGTCCACGTTCCAGTTGAAAAACAAATCGACTTCGGCCTGCCCGCGGCTTGTGATCGAGCGCACGGTCGTCAGACCGGGAACGGTGTTGACTGAGTTCTCCACCTGCCGGGTAATGGTGACTTCCATCTGTTCGACTGGCATGACGCCGTTGTTGATGCCGATGACAACTCTGGGAAAGCTGGTATGCGGGAAGACGGCGACAGGCATTTGAAAGGCAAGATAACCCCCGGCAATCGCTGCAATCAGGGTAAAGAAGATAATGGTCCGTGTGTGACGCACCACCCAGAACGGCTTCTGCTTTTTACTTTTTGGAGCGGCCATCAGTCGGCGCTCCCCGCGTTCGGCTTGCCTGTATTTTGGGGATGGGCGACCTGCACGTGGGTGCCATCATCGAGCGCGTAGGCGCCGACAGTGATGACTCGATCTCCGGGTTGGATGCCAGACAGGACCTGCGTATCGTCGCCGGACTGCACGCCGACTTTAACTTCCCGCTGGTGCGCGATGTTGTCCGCGCCGACCACCATGACATGCTTGCCGCCGCCTGCGTTCTCCACGATGGCCGCAGTGGGAACAATCAACGCGTTGGGGATGGTGCGGGCGGTGATGGCGACCTGCACGGGCGTGCCCGGTTTCAGCTCGTTTTTCTTGTTCCTGATCTTGACCCAGACCTCGACCGTTGTCGAACCGGGATCGAGCGCGGGACTGACCAGCATCACCGTACCTGGTACAGGTTCCGGCACGCCGGGCACCGTCACCTGGGCAGTTGCGCCAACCGGCATCCCCTGCACCTGTGCCTGGGGCAGATGCGTCTTGGCAATTAGTATGGAAGTGTCCATTACTGTGAGCAGCGGAGAACCTGCGCTGGCCATCTCCCCCTGATATAGGGGACGCTGCGTGACGTAGCCGTTGATGGGACTGCGAATCTCAGAGTACGCCAGGGTCGCCGCGGACTCGTTATATTGTCCTTCGGCCTGGTTAAGTTGCCCGGCGGCGGTTTCCAATTCGGCGGTCCGATTTACTTTTTCCAGCGCCGCAAGGTGACGCTGCGCCACATCGTAGGAAACCTTGGCCTGGATCAGCGCGACCTTGGCCTGATCGACATCGCGGCCCGGCAACGCCCCCTCCGCAAAAAGCTTCTTGCGGCTGGTGTAAATCTGTTGCTGGAGATCGACGACCGCCTTGGCCTGTCTCAGGTCCGCCTGCGCCTTCTCAACTTCTTGCGGAACAGTCGCCTTGGTAATGGTTTGATAGTGCGCCTTTGCCTGCTGATATTGTCCCTGGCTGCTAAGCGCTGTGCCTGACAGGTCCTTATTTTCGAGTATAGCCAGCAGTTCTCCCTTGTGGACCTTGTCGCCGCGCTGCACATACAGGTGCGCGATGGGCGCGCTGATTTTGGGCGCAAGAATGGCCTGCGACAGGGCCGACAGCAAAGCTTCGCCATGTACTGTCACGGGGATGTCTGCCCGACGCGCCGTTACCGCATGCACGCTGACAACGGTTGGCGGAGTCTTATCTTTGCCGCCGCAGCCGGCAAGCAGCAGGACAAGAAGTCCCGCCGCAGACAAGAGAGCATACGCCCTGTTTGATTTGCATCCAGAAACTTGCGCTTGCATCTTTATCTGTCCATTTCTTTTCAAGGCAATTTCCCGATCCGGCGTTCCAGGTTGGCCACGGCAAGGTGGTAGCGCACCGCACCGTCAGCAGCCATCGTTTCCGTCGCCAGGTAAGTGTTCTGCGCATCGACAACTTCCACCACAGTGGCTTCCCCGGCCTGATAACGCAAGGTGCTGAGGCGCAGGCTTTCCTTTGCCTGTTGCACGCTATGCTGGAGAGAGGTGAAAGCGGACGCTGCCGTCCGCAATTCATCGGTTGCGGCATGGAGCTGGGAGATCAGCAGCCTGTGCGTCAGGTCGAGATTGGCCCGCGCCAGTCGTTGACGCACCTCGCTCTGTTTGACACGGTCATGCGTGGTGAACCAGTCCCAGACCGGAATGTTGATCCCGGCAGAGGCGGAATAACCGAGGAACCGCTCCCCAAGGGGCCCTACTCTCGCAAACATCGGCGCATCGAGGCCGTAATAGTAATCGAACGACAAGGAAGGCAGATAGTCGGCGCGGGCCGCCAGCAAATTGGCATTTGCGGCCGTCAGTCCAGCCGTCGCGCTCTGCAATTCTGGATTTGCCTGTGCTGCCAGTCGTTCTATTTCATTTTGGTCTGGCAACGTCATCATGGAATCCAGCGGGTCGGTCAATACATAGGGAGTCGCAGGATCGGGGAAAAGCAACACGCCCAAGGATTCGCGCGTCTGGTGTGCCTGAAGGGCGGCGTCGCTGCGGTCGCGCTGACGCTGCTCCCACTGCAATTCCGCTTTCAATACGTCGGAATGCGCCACTTCCCGTCCTGCCTCCAGCTTTTTGGTCAGGTCCACAAACCTGTGGGACTCCTGCTCTGCTTCGTCCGCCGCCTGTAGCTTACGGTCGGCGGCCAGGACGGAATAGTATGTCTGCGTAACCACGGCATATAGACCGCGTTGGGCGATGTCCGCCTCTGCCTTGGCCCTCAATTGCGCCGCGCCGGAGGCGCGATACCTGGCGACCGCCGCCAAGCTCATGTTTTCCGAGGCCACAAACTGACTGATGTACTCATGCACGGCATTGTTGGCAATGAACACCGGACCCGATTCGCCGGGCAGCGTTCCGCCAAACGGCCTGCCATTCGACTCCGTGTAAAGGTATTGACCGACGATGTTCGCCTGCGGCAGCAAGGCCGCGCGAGCAATGGAGCGATCATAGACAGCGCTACGATGCGCCGCGCGAGCGGCCAGCAATGTCGGCTCGATTTTCAATGCGCGCTGCTGCGCTTCCGCCAGCGTTATCTGGACGGGAGGGGAAACGGCCTGGGAGTTCGAGAGGTCCGCGGTAACTTGCGGCGTACTTGCATCGAGCTGTTGCGCTCGCAAGCGCGCGGAAAATAAAACGCCCAGGCCCACAGGCAACAAGATACTCAGGATGACGACTTTCCTGATGCCTCGCATGGAACCACCTCTCCTGGGGAATGTTGGATGCATACAGTACACGCATGATTCATTGTGCGGAAGGAACCTGAAATTTATCTGAAGTTCATTCAAAATTCAATGCATGGAAATGACTCGAACAGGAGCACTCAGGGGCTGAAGTCCATCTGTTTTTGCGCCATGTACGGCATCCGCCGCAGCGGAAAGTCGTGCCCTGATACAAGACCTAAAAGTATTTCATTCACGAATTTATGACTCAGGACACTACCCGGTGTTCCGCAAACCGGCGGCAATTCCATTGATTGTCGCGGCGATGGCGTGTTGCAGCGAATCACTGGTGTCGCCTTTGCGTTTCCTGCGCAGAAGCTCCACCTGGATCAGGCTCATCGGGTCCACATAAGGATTGCGCAGCCGGATGGAGCGGGACAGGACCGGATTCGTCTCCAGCAGGACCTTTTGCCCGGTGACGGCGAGCACGGCGCCGCGGGTGCTTTCATATTCTGTCTCCAGCCGCTTGAAGACGGAGTCGCGCAGAACCGCATCGCCGACCAGCGAAGAGTATTGACGGGCAATGTTGAAGTCGGCCTTGGCGAGCGCCAGTTCCACGTTGCGGATGAGGTCGATGAACAGGGGAAATTCCTGCATCATATTTTGTAGCAGTGGCAGGTTGCCTTGTTGGATGGAGCGCGCGAGCGCGTGTCCCACGCCAAACCAGCCGGGCACGCCGTGACGGCTTTGCATCCATCCAAACACCCACGGAATCGCGCGAAGATCGGAGAAATTGCTCTGTCCCTTGCGGCGAACGGGACGCGATCCAATGCGGGCAAATTCCAGTTCATTTACCGGAGTGGCCTCGGCAAAATATTGCAGGACGGCTGTGTCCTCGGGAATATTTTTACGATAAAAATGGTACGCGGTTACGGAAAGTTCCTCGCAGACCTGCTCCCATCCGTCCAGCATCGCGCCAGTGCGATGACCGCCGGGCCGGTGCGCCTCCGGGCGCGCCAGCGCGTCCAGCGATGCCGCGACCATCAACTCCAGGTTCCACTCGGCCAGCACCACGTCGGAATATTTCCAGTGCAGCACTTCCCCCTGCTCGGTGATGCGAATCTCTCCGTTGAAGTCCCCCATGGGCTGCGCGTAAATGGCGCGATGCGTGGGCGCGCCGCCGCGTCCCACCGTTCCGCCACGGCCATGGAACAAGCGCAAATCCACGTTGCACTCGCGGGCCACGCTATGCAGCGCCCGGTGCGCCTTGAATAGCTCCCATGTACTGGTCAGCATCCCTCCGTCTTTGTTGGAGTCGGAGTAGCCGAGCATTACCTCCTGTCGACGGTCCCAGGAGTCGAGCACCGGCTGATACGCGGCGGTCGTCCATATCTCGCGGCAGATGGAAGCGGCGGCGCGCAGGTCTTCAATCGACTCAAAGAGCGGCACGATCTGGATCGCGGCGCGGTCCTCTCCAGCGGTGCAGGAGACGCCCTGCGTCCGCGCCAAATGCAGCACGCGCCAGACATCCTCGGCACCGGTCGCGCCGCTGATGACATACTGCTGGATGGTTTCGACCGGCTGTTCGCGCTGGATCTGCGCAATGGTGCGGAAGGTGGCCAGTACATCGCTGGTTTCCGGCGAAAGCGGCGCGGAGAAATTTTCCTTGCCCGCTTTTTTTGCGGGCAACGGCGCAGTCTCCGTCGACGCCTGTGTGTGTAATCGCGCGTGCTGGCGAATGTCCAGCGTATGCAGGTGCAGCCCGAAAGTGCGGACTTCCCGGACCAGAGGATCGACGAGCGCGCGCGCCAGTCGAAGGCCTTTGTTTTGCGCCAGGCTTGTCCGCAAAAGATCGAGATCGTCTAAAAGTTCCTGCGCCGAGCAGTATGCCGCAAGCGCGGCAGGCATTGCGAGTGCGTCCTGTCCGGTCGTTTCCAGCCGCATCAGGATACAAAGGGCGAAACGCCGGTGCAGTTCATGGGGGAAACGGCCGCCGAGAGCAGCGCCGGAATGTTCCAACTGCGCCCAGTAGCTCTGCAATTTGTTCTGTAGAGCGGGAGACAGTTCGACCCGTTGCGCGGAGGGTGTCAGCAGGTCCACGATCAACTGCACGCGGCTGCAATAATGACTGACCAGTTTGCGGCGCGCCATGGCGATGGCTTCGAGAGTCACCTGCGGCGTGACGTTCGGATTGCCATCGCGATCGCCGCCAATCCAGGAGCCGAAACGAACGACCTGGGGCAGCGCATTTGGCTCTATGTCGAGTTGATATTCATCGCGCAGCGCGGCGGCGATTTCCTCGAACAACTGCGGCAGCGTTTCAAAGATTGCGATGTCGTAATAATCGAGGCCGAGCTTGATCTCGTCCTGCACGGCGGGGCGATGGCTGCGGACCTCATCGGTCTGCCACAGCGCTGTGATCTCCGCCAGAATGGCGTCTTCGCGCTCGGCCAGTTTCTCATCCGACAGCGGGACCTGGTCCAGGCTTTCGAGGGTCTCGCCGATGCGCCGTCGCTTGAAGAGCACGGAGCGGCGCGCAACCTCCGTCGGGTGCGCGGTGAAGACTGGAATGACGCAGATTTTCCCGAGCAGTTTCATGGCGCCCTCGGCGCTGATGCCCGCCTCCCGCATGCGCCGCAGGGTGCCTCGAATCTCACCAGGCTGGGGCGCGCTCTTGCTGCCGAGCAAGTGGTGGGCGCGCCGTCGCCGCTTGCGATGGTTGGTCTCCGCCAGGTTGATGAGTTCAAAGTAAAAGGCGAAAGCGCGCGTCAGTTGCTCGGCAAAGTTGGTGTCGCAATTTTTGACACGCGCAATCGCCCGATCCAGGAGAGATTGCGCGGCCTGCGCGTTGCCAGCAATGCGGGCTTCGCGGCCTTCCGTGGTCAGGCGGCGCAAATCTTCGACTGCGCGAAAAAGTTCGTCTCCCGCCTGCTCCCGCAGCACGCGGCCCAGCAGCGTTCCCAGCGAGCGCACGTCCCGGCGGAGCGGCGCATCCTTGCGCTCCGGGTCGAACGACTGCAACTCTTCCAATCGCTCATTCCAGTTTTCAGGTTTCCAGAGAAGGTCCATTTGATTTCCGCATTGCGTCGATACTTGCATTATGCAGCAGCGACAGCGATTCTCCCACGACGGTCAGGAGGAAATTGCCGACTGCTCTTCCAGTTGCCGCATGAGTTCTTCCCATTCCTGCATCTGCGCGCTGTGTTCGACGCGAAGCTGCGCCAGTTGCTCGACCAGCGCCTGGTAGTTCTCCGCGGAAACGAAGGTCCCCATCTGCTGTTCTGTTGTCTGGATGGCCGCTTCCATGCGCGGAATTTCTTCCTCCAGCATCTCGCAACGCTCCTGCATCTGGCGCAGGCGGATGGGATTCATGCGTTTTACGCGCGCCGTTTCGTCCTCAGTTGCGCTAGAGGATGGAAGAATGGTGGATGCGGCATTGCCGTTCGTTGCATGCAGAGAGGCAGTTGAAACAATTGTCGATCGCGATTCCACCTGCCGAGAAATCTGCCACAGGTAATCCTCATAATTGCCGGTGTAGACACGGACAGCGCCATCGCGCACCTCGAAAACGCGGGTGGCAAGGGCATCGATAAATGCGCGGTCATGCGAGACAAAAACGACGGTGCCGGAAAAATTCCGGATCGCCTGCAGAAGAACCTCTTTGGCGCGCATGTCGAGATGATTGGTGGGTTCATCGAGCAGAAGAAAATTGGCTGGGCTGACCAGCAGCCGCGCCAGCGCGTAGCGATTGCGTTCCCCGCCAGAGAGAACGCCCAGCGGCTTGTAGACATCGTCGCCGGAAAACAAGAAGCAGCCCAGCAGGCTGCGCAGCTCTGTTTGTGGAATGCGCGGCGCACTGTCGCCTATGTCATCGAGCATGCGTACTGCTGGGTCCAGCTCTTTGTATTGGTCCTGCGCGAAGTATTGCAGGGCTACGTTATGGCCCAGGCGAATTTCGCCGCTGGTGGGGGTTTCAAGCGTGGACAGCAGACGAATCAGCGTCGATTTTCCTGCTCCGTTGGGGCCTACCAGGGCGATACGCTCTCCGCGTTCGATGGTGAATTGTACGCCGGAGAAAACGTGCTTCGCGGCGAAGCTCTTGCTGACCTGTTGCGCTTCGACGACGGTCCGTCCGCTGGGTGACGGCTGCGGGAACTTGAAGTGGATGGTTGTTTCCTGCGGCGGCAATTCAATCCGTTCAATGCGCTCCAGTTCTTTGACACGGCTTTGCACCTGACGCGCCTTGGTGGCCTGCGCGCGGAAGCGGTTGATGAACGCTTCCAGATGCTCGATGTGTTCGCGCTGGTGCCGATAGGCCGCCTCCAACTGGGCCTGCCGTTCGGCTTTCTGCTGTAGATATTTTTCGTAATTTCCGCTATATGTGTACAGCCGCTTGTTCCATAGTTCGACGATTTTATCGGTGGTGATATCGAGAAAAAATCGATCATGGGAGACCAGAATGTACGCATAGGGGTAGGAATGGAGATAGCTCTCCAGCCAGTTGCGCGCTTCCAGGTCCAGGTGGTTCGTCGGTTCATCGAGGAGCAGCAGTTGAGGCTTCGCGAGCAGCAGCTTCGCCAGGGCAATGCGCATCTGCCAGCCGCCGGAAAACTCCTCGGTCTTGCGCTCCCAATCCTCTTTCGCAAATCCCAGCCCGGAGAGCACAATGCCGACGCGCGCCTCCATGGTGTAGCCATCTTGCGCATGAAATTCCGCGTCGCCGCGCGCCAACTGCTCGGAAACCGCGGCGTAGTCGGCGGTGTTGGGAGGCAGCTCGGCGAGCTTGGAGTGGAGTTCCCGCACTGTTTGCTCTAGCGCGCGCGTCGTCTCGAAGGCGCTCAGGCACTCTTCAAACACGGAGCGGCCCTGCATGCGCAGACCATCCTGCGGCAGGTAGCCGAACGTCATGCCGCCCGCGCGCTCGATCGATCCATCATCGAGCGAATCGATTCCGGCCAGAATGCGCAGCAGCGTGGATTTGCCCGTGCCGTTGCCGCCCACCAGCCCGGTGCGTTCTCCAGGGGCGATCTGCCAGTCGACTTTCTCGAACAGGAGCTTATGGCCGAAGCGTTTCGCAACGGAGGTCAGTTGCAGCATTGTCGCGGTACTCGTAGTGTGTTTGGAAGCGCTTTGGAAAACACACTATTATTGTCGCATCGGCCCGGGACGTTCAGTCATATAGCGTCTTTATGCCGGCGGACATCTTGTTCCACATAACGTTTCACGCGTATTTTCAAGACCACGGTTGGTATACTCCCAACAGTACGGATGCTTCTTCCATCATGCAAAAAATGTTGTCCAGTGCAGTCTCAAAGCGGATACAGCATCCCGAAAATCATGGAAAGCGGTTCAATCTTCAGCATGACGAACTACCTTGAACTCCCCATGGGAGACGCGGCGCCGAATCTGGTGACCGCAGTCGTCGAAATTCCGCAGGACAGTGTCAATAAGTATGAATACGACAAGAATCTCCATGTGTTCCGGCTGGATCGCAATCTTTATAGCCCCGTCCATTATCCCGGCGACTATGGATTTATCCCGCGCACGCTTGCCAAGGACGGAGACCCGCTCGACATTCTGATCCTTGGAGATGCTCCGAGTTTTTCGGGGTGCGTGCTGACCGCGCGGCCTGTAGGACTGTTTCGCATGTTGGACCAGGGGGTGGAGGATGAAAAAATTGTCGCCTATGCAGCAGGCAATCCAACGTTTAGCCAGATTGAAAATTATACTTCCGTTTACCCCCAGATACTTCGAGAAATAGAACACTTCTTCTCCATCTATAAAGATCTCGAAGGGAAGCGTACGCAGGTCATAGGGTGGGAAGATGTGGAAGCAGCCAGGTCGCTGATCCTCTCCAGCCATGCGTGTTACAACGAGACGTCCGTCGTGGACAAAACATAACATTTTGCTTCGTTGATTTTGCGGGACTGTATCCCGATCATGCGCCTACCCTATCCAACTCGCCTCAACATCAACCATGTGTTGATAGTGGTCCTAATGTTGTTATTTGCGCAGTTGCTGGATGGTACGGATCCCGTTTTCGCTTTTATGGCATCGCTTTCGTGTATCTTTAGCGCGCTGGCCTTCAATATTCTCGGTGGACTGGGAAGCGTCAGCGGAGCTTTCGTCATTTTCGCTGCCATACCCACGTTTGCGCTTCTGATTTTCATCAAGGTATTTTCCTGGGAACCTACGGATAAGCATTTTCAAGAACCATTCATCACCATCACTGCAACTGCTCTGGGGTGGGCGGGAATTCTGGTGGCCGCGGCGATCAGCCGCAGATTTGCGACGCGACGCAATATTGTGCGCTTTACCGCAAGAGATCTGGAAAATCTTAAAAACACATCTGCCGGCCTGCTGGCGATAGGTGTATTTAGCCAGGTATTGTTGTCGAACTATGGTACCTCACAAAACGGTTCCGTGTGGACGGCCCTGGGACAACTGAATATTTTTGTGCCGATGGCGACGATCCTCGCAACCTATTACGAGATTTGTATCAGCGGTGGAAAGCGCAGTATGAACTGGATCGTGCTGGCAAGTATTTTTTATGTCGCTGGGTTTGGCTTCATTGCCGCTTCAAAGCAGGGGATGTATGCCCCCTTTCTCTCGTATTTTCTGGTGTGTGGAGCGCTTGAATATCGCTTCCGACCTCTTCCTGTCATGGCTATTCTGGCATGGCTGGCGTTTGCCGTGGGATTCATGTTTCCGTGGGCGCAATATGCTCGCTCGATGACTCGGCAGCCTACCTTTACGGGTACTGTCGAAGCCACCATAGGTCTTCTCAGGGACCCGCACACCATCCCAGCCATGTATCGATGGTATGCCGACTCCTTGCGCGCCAATGAAGATATAAATCAGGTCGCTCTTTGCTATGACCATCCCCATGGGGTATTCGATCGAGAGTCCATGATTTGTCAGGACGACAAATTGATTCAGCTTACGCAGCACACCGGTATCGTAGGCCCGCAGTACGTGATCGATGGATTCGAAATGATCGTCCCCCACTTTCTCTGGCCGAGCCGAGTGAATCTTTCCCTGGGAAATATCTATGGACGCGAGACGGGCGAGGCCAGCGAGGAGGACTACACCACCGCTGTGGCCTGGGCGCCTATAGGCGATGCTTACAGAGAGCTTGGCTGGTCCGGCATCGTACTGGTGATGCCGGTGCTGTATTTTTTCACCTTTATCTTTCTCGATGCTGTTTTTGGGGATGCGAGGGAAAGCCCATGGGGGTTGGTGCTGGTCTCTTATGCCGCGTTCGCGGCACCGGGTCTCTTGCTGCCGGTCCATCCCCAACTTTGGGGGCATTTCGTTCCAATGATCCTATTGGTCATGTGGATAACGCGCTATATCGCCCCGCAGGTTGCAATTGCTTTCGGCTTCCGAAAGATACAGGCCAGAGTGGTTACAGCAGGGACGGAACTGGTGCCGAAGGCCACAGAAGTTCGCCATACTCTGTAGCTGCCCACTTTGTCACAAGGGGTAGATCGCCATGCCCGATAGCGCCACTCGATTGAGATATGCCGTCCCCTTCGTGTATATTTCACTCGCCTTGCAAGAAGGAGTCGATATGGGCACGAAATTTTTGCCAGTTCCAGTTCGCCGCGTTTTTCAAGCGCTTGCACTTACCCTGACGCTGATCTTCCTTTCGTCATGCTCGCAGCGCACCGCGCCCGCACCCGGTCCAGCCAAACAAGTTGTCAATGCGGTCCCCTGGTGGAAACATGCGCTGATTTACGAAGTCTACCCGCGCAGCTTTCAGGACACGAATGGGGACGGCATTGGCGACATCAACGGGATCATCCAGCGGCTCGACTATCTGCAAAGCATGCGCGTCAATGCCATCTGGCTTACTCCAATTTATCCTTCGCCACTTGTCGATTTCGGTTACGACATTTCCAACTACGAAGCGATCGATCCAATCTATGGGTCGATGGCGGACTTCGATCGTCTGATGACCGCCGCGAAGGCCCATCATATCCGCATTATCATGGATATGGTCATGAACCACACCTCCGATCAATCGCCGTGGTTTCAGGAGAGCCGCAGTTCGCGCACCAATTCGAAACGCGACTGGTATATCTGGCGGGATGGCAAGGGCCCAGGAGTTCCGCCCAACAACTGGCAGAGCGTATTCGGTCATTCCGCATGGACCTACGACGCCAATACGAAGCAGTGGTACTACCACAAGTTTTATGCGCAGCAGCCGGACCTGAACTGGCGCAATCCTGATGTGCAGAAGGCCATGTTCGATGCCTGCCGGTTCTGGCTCGACAAAGGTGTTGCGGGTTTTCGTCTGGATGCGATTCCGGAATTGTTTGAAGACCCTCAGTTCCGGGATGAGAAAGTCCTTCCCGGGAAAAATGTCTTCGGAGACCCTAACTTAGATAGCTCCCTTACGGAAAACCTGCCAGAAGTGCATGATGTTA
>JAKAYS010000068.1 GCA_021826695.1 Acidobacteriota bacterium
ATCATGGTGCGTATCGTTTGATTCACCTCGCCAGCCAGGCGCGCTGTTTCCTCAATGCGTGTGCCGGTATGGGCGCGAACATGCAAATCGAACTGACCGGCATCGGCCTGAGGAAAGAAATCCTGGCCCAGCCACGGATAGATCAGCCCAATCGAAAGCGCGCAAAGTATAAAGAAGCCCAGGATGAACATCCCGCGATAATGCAGGCAAATGATAAGCAGGTCGCGGTATCCCACCCGAATGCGTTCAAATCCGTCTTCAAACTTCATCTGCGCGCGGACCAGGGGATTTCGGCTTTGACGACGTCGATCGAGATCGCCTTCCTCATGTACCTGGAGCAGGTATTTCGCCATGGTCGGGACCACGGTACGGGACAGAAAATACGATGCCAGCATGGCGAAGACGACCGCTTCTCCCAAAGGCACAAAAAGATATTTCGCAACACCCCCCAAAAAGAACATGGGGACAAAGACAATACAAATCGACAGAGTTGACACAAATGCTGGAATGGCAATTTCCGCTGCCCCATCCAGAATGGCCTGCTCAATCTCTTTACCCATTTCAAGGTTTCGATTGATGTTTTCAATCTCCACCGTGGCGTCGTCGACCAAAATGCCAACCGCCAGGGCCAAACCGCCGAGGGTCATAATATTGATGGTCTCGCCCAGCATGCTCAGAACGATCAGGGACACCAGAATAGAAAGTGGAATGGACACAGCAATGATGACCGTGCTGCGCCAACTGCCAAGAAAGATAAGAATCATGATGGCCGTCAGGCACGCGGCAATGATCGCTTCACGCACAACTCCGCTGATAGCTCCTCGAACAAAGATGGACTGATCGTCCAATGGCTGGATGACCAGTTGCCTTGGGAGTGACAGCGCGACCTGAGGGATGAGTTTCCTTACATCCGCCACGATGGACAAGGTAGAAACTTTGCCGGACTTTTCAATGGTCATCAGTGCAGCGCGCTGGCCGTTCACCGTCACGATATTGGTCTGCGGCGGAAAGCCATCGCGCACATGCGCCACATCCCGCATGTAAATGGTCGCGCCATCGACGGTTTTTATCGGTAGATTATTGAGTTCCTCAATGGTGCGTGGCGCACTGTTGGTCTCCATCTGGTACTCGTACTGGCCGATCTTCTCCGTACCGTTGGGCAGAATCAGGTTTTGAGCACTGACGGCATTCACCACATCCGATGGCGATAAGTGACGCGCCTGAAGTCTGGCGCTGTCGATATCGACCTGTACCTGCCGAAATTTTCCCCCATAAGGGTAAGGGATGGAGGCACCCTGGACGGTCGCCAGTTGCGTGCGAAAGAAATTATTCCCAAGATCGAAGAGGCTTTGCTCACTGATTCCCGGGCCGGACAGAGCAACTTCCAGGACTGGGACAGAAGACGCATTGTAAGTAAGGATGAGAGGCGGTTCGATGCCTTGCGGCATGCCTCGCAGGACCGTTTGCGCAATGGCCGTTGTCTGGGCCACGCCCGCTGCAACGTCGGTTCCAGGATGGAAATAGATTTTGACGACGGAGATTCCCACCAGCGTTTGGGACTCAATATGCTCAACGTTGTCAACGGTGGTGGTCAGCGCGCGTTCAAAATTGCTGGTGATCCGGCCCGTCATCTCTTCGGGGGAAAGTCCGGTATAGTTCCATACAACGCTGACAACAGGGATATCGATTTCAGGGAAAATATCCGTTGGCGTGCGCAGGATTACGGTTACGCCCAGAATGAGAATAAGTAGCGCAAGAACAACAAACGTATAGGGTCTGCGTAACGCTAGGCGAACAATCCACATGTAGTTTCCCGCGAAACCTTGCGAAAGCGATCAAAATGCTAGGTCAAAAATGTTCGAAGACTTTAGGTGGTAGGGGCATCCTCAACCACTTAACGTTTATCGATAATCTGAGGATATATCAAACTGTGGCGGATTGGAATAGCAAGAACCTGCCTAAAACGAAGTGGGCAAGGCGGCGGGAGGGTGGAACGCGGTATGGATATGGATGATGGTTCGCATATTGAACAAAACAAATAGCTTACAAAGCATTAGCAAGCTCGCTTGATTGTCCTTCAGGTTGCATGAATTTGGCTGCATAGCCCGAAAGTTGCAGCAGCAGATTGCCAACTGGAGCAAGAGCACAGAAGGTGTAAGGTGGAAAGCCGCTCTCAACGCAGCCGTTCCTTCAAAGAACGGCTGCACACCATTTCAACTCGCCACATCACAGTATCTGTGCCCTTGCTCTAGAAGTGATACGCGAATCCAATCGACGGCTGCGACATAATATACATGCGACCCGTACTGAGCGCCTTGATCCCGTAATCCTGCGTCTTGAAGACTTGTCCTCGATACTGCACCCGCAAGTCCCAACTTGGACTTAACTCATACGCAATGCCGCCGCCGAACAAAACGGTCAGCGAATTCACCTGCTGCGTGTCATAGGTGGTCGTCTTGATACTGCCCTCTGGCGAAAAGTACAGAAGACCGCCGCCGCCTTCAATGAAGGGGTTGTATCGCCTGAACGGAATGGTCCGCACGTAAGCGAATGTCGATTCCTGCATGGAGGTATAAATACGATTGTTGACGGCGCTAACAGAGGAGCTATGCAGATTTAGAAATTTGTTCGTAAAACGAGTATACGAATAGTTCGCTTCCACAGCGCCATTCGGAGTCAGCAGATATCGATAACCCAAATACAATCCAGGTCCCAGCGTCGATCGCATCTGGACTAGGTCACTACCTTCGACATACGGCTGGATGGTAAGCGACGCACTGAGGTTAATGTCCTGGCGTGCCCCCTGCGCGAACCCGGTTCCCGCCATGATGGGTAGCAGACAGAGTAAAAAGAGCAACTTCTTCATGCGGCAATGCACCCCTGATACATCAATTTCGCGCGTCGATCTTGTCTATCGAATTCACTTTCAAGATAGAACCCGCTTGCATTAAAAATGGTAAGCAAAGCCAATCGTCGGCTGGTTGATGAAGTACTCATAGCGATCGGTTTTATATTGGCTGAGCCCAAAGTTATTCGCGTAAGAGATGTAAGCGCGATATTCCGCGCGCAAGTCCCAGCTCGGACTCAACTCATAGGCAATGCCGCCACCGAAAATTCCTGCAATGGTCTTGGATCGGGTGCCTGCATTTGTCGAGGTATGGGTGTTGTCAATGGGATCAAAAAGAAGCAAGCCCACGCCGCCCTCAGCAAAAGGATTGAACTTTTTGTAAACGAAACTGCGAACGTAGGAAATGGACCCTTCCTGCATGGAGCCATAGATGCTCGCCCTGGAAAACGGCGCCGTGTACTTCGTTGTAAATCGTGAGTATTGGTAATTGGCTTGTAAGGCGCTGCTGGGCGTCAGCATAAAACGGTACCCCAGCAAAGCGCCTTTACCAAATGAGGAAGTCTGCGTCACCGCGTTTCCGTAAACGGTCGGTTGAAATGTGCCAACGAAACTGACGCTCGCGTCCTGCCGACTCTCCTGAGCGAACCCAACTGCTGCCAGCATCGGCAGCAGACAAATCAAAAAAAACAACTTCTTCATTCGGTAATGAACCCCTCGTCCGCCAAGCTTCGCAGACGACTGGACGAATCTTGTCCGTCGCGCGAAGGTGGTTTGGCTCTGATTCCGTGACTGGTATCAATTGTACCTGTCAGAATGTGGCTCCGGCAGGAACCTCACTCATTTTTCGGCAAGACGAAGCATTGCAAAAACTTCAACAGGGATTGGCAAGAGATTGCACACAATCGGAAGCAGGGAAATTGGATGTGTCTCCGTTTTCCCTGCTCTGCGCTCTGAGGTTGTTTCAGCGCTGTGGCGGCGGTGGTTGCCCGTTCGAACCGGGCGGGGGCGGGGCCTGACCAGCAGGAGGGGCCTGACCGTTATTTTGCTGCATGCGGCGGTCGCGCATTCGTTGTTGCATTTCCCGCATCCGCTGCTCAAACTGCTGCTTCTGATCGGCAGTCATTACAGCTTCCATTTTTTGGTGCGTGTCCTGCATCAACGCGCGCATCTGCCGATGGCGTTGCCGAGGACCCAACGAAGTGTCCTTCCGGAGCGCCTCTGCCTGCTTGTCCCGCTGCCTCAAAATTGGCAGGATCTGCTTTTGCTGATCGGGAGTCAAATTCAACATCCGCGTCAAATGCCTCAACTGCCTCCTGGGTCTGGGTGGGCGGGGAGAGCGATACGGCATCGCTGTCTGCGCATCTGTCCGTGGAACTGCAACCCCCTCAGAAGTCTGTGGTGGAGTGGTTTGCTGGGCCTGCATGGCGATCGGGACACAAAGCGCGATACCCAGGATTGCAGCTCCGGCACTTTGACAACGAAAGTAACGGCGACGAAATATATGTTGACAATTCATGATTCAATCCTCTCCTTCAACTGAGCGAACATGGGCCATTATGCAAACATAGACCACTGCGGAACGATTGTTTGCGGTCTTGCATGTGCAACCGCCAACCACTGCCCGCGGTCTCTGCGTACAGTCAAATGTCACGCTCTGTCTTTGTATACGGGGAACCGCTCCTCTAAGTTGCGTGGCGCTTTGCCGGTCCATATTTTTCATCTCGCGCAAAACCGGACAAAGCGCTTCAGCGGGTCACAGAGCTCTCTCCACCTGAAAGTGGAATGGATCACCGCGCTCCTTGGCCATCGATTCGACAACTTTCAAAAATGCAACAGCAGCATGCGATAGTGTCGCGTGGCGACGATGCACCAGCCGAAGACGATGCTCAAAAACCAATTCCGGCACACGTAACCGCACCAGTTCGCCACGCTCGATTTCTGGCCGCGCCGTCAACCCCGGCAGCAGCGCCACACCGTTACCCATCGCAACAAACCTCTTGATCGCTTCTAAACTCGGCAACTCCACACCCATGTTCAGTGGAGTGCGATGCCGCCGAAAGGCCTGCACCACCTTCTGCCGCAACGGGGACGGAATATTGTGCGCAATAAAATTTTCCGCAGCCAGTTGATGGATGGAAACCTCTTTCAGGCGCGCCAGCGGATGCCTGGGATGCAGGCAGAAGACCAGCTCATCGCGATAGACCATGATCGAGCGGACCTGCGGGTCGTCCGGGCGATAGGAAATGACCCCGAATTCCACCGCATGCCGCATCAATTCTTCGCTCATGCGGCTGGCCAGGGAACGCTGCACCGTCACTTTAATTTGCGGCGACACGCGACGAAACGCATCCAGCACCGAAAGCAGATAGAGCGAGGTGTATTCGTTGGCCGCCAGGTTCAAACGTCCGCGATGCAGCGAGCGGAATTCCGACAGGGCCGTGGTTGCTTCTCCACGCAGATTCAACAATCGCTGGGCATACTCCTGTAGCACCTCCCCCGCTGCGGTCAGTGTTGCCTCACGCGCAGTGCGGTCAAGAAGCACTTCTTCTATTTCGCTTTCCAGCTTGCGAATCACCTGGCTGACAGCAGGCTGCGTGCGATGAAGGCGGACAGCCGCTCGGGAGAAACTGCGCTCCTCTGCAACTGCCATAAATGTTTCCAACTGAAACAGGTCCATGGCTCATCCTTTGGAAACGTGGAAGAGATTTGTATAAATTATTCTAATGCTATCAGTAGTTAAGATTAGATTTAATTATGCTAATTTGAAGACATGGGCCGACGTGCTGACAGTCGGACGCTGAGGCAAAAGAATGGATAAAGACCGGGTCTTTTTCTTCGACACGACCCTGCGAGATGGAGAGCAATCGCCGGGTTGCAGCATGTACATGGCGGAGAAGCTCCGCATGGCGCGGCAACTGGAAATCCTCGGCGTAGACGTCATCGAGGCCGGTTTCGCGGTCGCTTCCGACGGTGACTTTACCTCGGTTGAGCAGATTGCGCGCGTCGTTCGGGGTCCGCGTATCGCGTCTCTGGCGCGGGCGAAATCCGAGGACATCATCACGGCGGCGCGGGCACTGGAACACGCAGGGCGCTCGCGGATCCATATTTTTCTGGCCAGCTCTGACATTCATCTCGAATATAAACTGAAGATCTCGCGTGAACAGGCGCTCGAACAGGCCGACCAGTCCGTGCGTCTGGCCCGCTCCTACGTGGACGATGTGGAGTTTTCTCCGGAAGACGCCACGCGCACCGATCCTGACTTTTTGTGCAAGATTGTTCAGGTCGCGGTGGATGCCGGGGCCACGGTGATCAATCTTCCCGACACCGTCGGATACACCGTACCTCTTGAATATGCGGAGTTGTTTCGCATGTTGATAGAGCGCGTCCGCGATATCGATAAGGTCATGCTCTCCTGTCATTGTCACAATGACCTGGGCATGGGGGTCGCCAACAGCCTGGCAGCGATCGAGGCGGGAGCGCGCCAGGTGGAATGCACCATCAACGGCATCGGCGAGCGCGCGGGGAATTCCGCGCTGGAAGAGATCGCCGCCGCCATGCATGTGCGCCATGATCGGCTGCCGTACCGTCACGCATTGGCGCTCAATCAGCTTTATCCGACCAGTCAATTGCTCAGCGAGATCATCGGTTTCAAGCCCTCCCCAAACAAGGCCGTCGTGGGCAGCAATGCGTTCTCGCACGAGGCGGGCATTCATCAACATGGCGTGCTGTCCAACCCGCTGTGCTATGAAATCATGACACCCGCGCTGGTGGGCGTACCCGCCAACCGCATGGTGCTGGGAAAACACTCCGGGCGACACGCTCTTGGACATCGCTTAGAGGAACTCGGCTTCACGCTTGACGTCCACGAGATGGAAGTCGCATATAGTCGTTTCATTGAGGTGGCAGACCGCAAGAAATCCGTCTATGACCAGGACCTGATCGCCATCGTGCATATGCATCTGCGTCAGGTCCCAGCCGCCGAGCAGCGCAGCGCTTCGACCATTGCCTCTTCCCAGGCCTAAGCAAATGTTCGAACAAAACATGCAGGAGCCAACACCGCAATGAGAATCAAAGTCACCATTGTTGCCGGAGATGGAATCGGCCCGGAAGTCACCCAGGAAGCGGTTCATATTCTGGAGTCGGTCGCCCAACTCAACGGCCATAAATTTCAATTTATTGAGATGCCTATCGGAGGCGTGGCCATTCGTCAGCATGGCTCGCCGCTGCCGGCCGCGACGCTTGATGCAGCGCTGGACAGCGATGCTGTACTGCTTGGGGCCGTCGGCGGCAATGAGTTCAATTCCCTGCCCCCTGACAAGCGGCCGGAGGCCGGTCTACTGCAATTGCGTCAGGCGCTCGGCGGCTTCGCAAATCTACGTCCTTCCATCGCTTACAGCGCTCTCAGCGACAATTCTCCGTTGCGCCCGGAAGTGACCGCAGGCGCGGACATTCTATTTGTGCGCGAACTTCTCGGTGGGCTCTACTTCGGTGAACCGCGCTCCTGGGACCGTAAAACAGGCGTCGCGCTCAACACTATGCGCTACACCCGCGACGAAGTTGTGCGGGTCGCGCGCGTCGCGTTTGAGCTGGCGCAAAAGCGGCGCAAAAAGGTCACCTCTGTCGACAAGGCCAACGTGCTGGAAGTCTCGCAGTTGTGGCGCGCCACTGTGGTAGAGGTTGCAGCGCAATATCCCGACATTACACTGGAACATCAATATGTCGATGCCTGCGCCATGCATCTGATGAACACACCGCGCAACTTTGACGTCGTTCTGACGGAGAATCTCTTCGGCGACATTCTTTCCGACGAAGCCGCCGTTATTACTGGTTCATTGGGCATGCTGCCTTCGGCCACTATCGGCGGCAAAGTCAATTTATATGAGCCTGTCCACGGCTCCGCACCCGACATCGCAGGCACTGGCAAGGCCAATCCGCTGGGAGCAATCCTGACCGCCGCAATGATGCTGCGTCATACCGCCGAGCTGGAGCAGGATGCGCAGGCCATTGAGTCGGCAGTCCAGCGTGTTCTTTCTCGCGGATACCGCACCGCCGACCTGGCCCGCACCAACCAGCCGAATCAGCAAATCGTGACCACGCGCGAAATGGGTCGGCTGGTATTTGAAGTGTTGAACGAAATCATCGACCGCAGGCAGGCAATGCACGCAGTCTAACTAGACTCGACGATACATACGTCGTCAGAAACTTTTTCCAAAAAAGACTATAGAAAGAAAAATGGCAGACAAAAATAAGACGCTCTTCGAAAAAATCTGGGACGCACACGTCGTCGCCGCGCCGGAAGGCGAACCGACGCTCCTCTATATTGACCTGCACCTGCTGCACGAAGTCACGTCCCCGCAGGCCTTTGACGGACTGCGCTTGTCAGGGCGCAACGTGCGCCGTGCAGACCGCTCGCTGGCGACCGTCGATCACAATGTTCCCACGACGACCGACCGGCTCATCATTAAAGACGCCATTGCGGCCAAACAGATCGACACCCTGCGGCGTAACTGCAAGGAATTCGGCATTGAACTCTACGACGTGCAGTCGCCGCAACAGGGCATTGTGCATGTCATTGGGCCGGAGCTTGGCTTTACCAAACCTGGCATGACAATTGTCTGCGGCGACAGCCACACCAGCACTCACGGCGCATTCGGCGCGCTGGCTTTCGGCATCGGCACCAGTGAAGTGGAGCACGTACTGGCCACGCAATGTCTGCCGCAGTCGAAGCCCAAGACATTCCGCATTTCTGTTGAAGGAGAACTGCCCGCCGCTGTCACCGCCAAAGATATCGCGCTCGGCATCATTGGCCGCATCGGCACCGACGGGGCCACCGGTTACGTTGTCGAGTATGCGGGTTCCGCGATTCGCGCGCTTTCCATGGAAGGTCGCATGACCGTTTGCAATATGAGCATCGAGTCCGGCGCGCGCGCCGGAATGATCGCTCCCGACGCCACCACGTTTGCGTATCTCAAGGGACGTCCGAATTCTCCGCAAGGCAAGGCGTGGGACGAGGCCGTTGAGCAGTGGGGCCAACTGCCTTCCGACGCGAATGCAAAATTCGACCGCGAGCTTGTCATCGACGCGCAGGAATTGACACCCTTCGTCACCTGGGGCACACATCCCGGCATGGTCGTTTCTGTCACCGGCGCAGTACCCGATCCGGCAGCCGCTCCCACTGACTCCGAACGTCGCGCCTATGAACGCGCGCTGGAATACATGGCGCTCACTCCGGGCACAAAAATCGAAGATGTGCTTATCGACCGTGTCTTTATTGGCTCCTGCACCAACTCGCGCATGGAAGACCTGCGCGCCGCCGCGAAAATCGTCACTGGATACAAGGTGAATACCAAGGTGCGCGCCATGGTCGTGCCCGGTTCGCAACGCGTGAAGGCGGAGGCCGAAAGCGAGGGACTGGATCGCATCTTCCGCGAGGCGGGCTTTGAGTGGCGCGAACCTGGCTGCTCCATGTGCCTGGGCATGAATCCCGACATTCTGGAGCCCGGCGAACGCTGCGCGTCCACCAGCAACCGCAACTTCGAAGGCCGACAGGGTCGCGGCGGACGCACCCATCTCGTCAGTCCCGTCATGGCCGCCGCAGCCGCCATTGCCGGCCACTTCACCGATGTTCGCAATTGGGAGTTTCGTAAATAATATGCAGCCATTTCGCACACTCACGTCTCTTGCTGCGCCGCTCGACGCTGTCAACGTCGATACGGACCAGATCATTCCGAAGCAGTTTTTGAAGCGCATCGAGCGCACCGGCTACGGAGAATTTCTTTTCTTCGACTGGCGTAAATCTGCCGATGGCACGCCGAACCCACAATTTTCTCTGAACAAACCGCAATATAAGGGCGCGGAAATTCTCATCGCCGGACGCAACTTCGGCTGCGGCTCTTCCCGCGAGCACGCGGCCTGGGCGTTGACCGACTACGGCTTTCGCTGCGTGATTGCGCCCAGCTTCGCCGATATATTTTTCTCGAACGCTGGCAAAAATGGCATTCTGCTTGTCGTGCTGCCCGACGAAAAAGTCGCGCAACTCATGGAGCGCGCGCAGCGGCCCGGCTATAAGCTGAGCGTCTCGCTGGAGACGCAGACCGTGCAGGATGAACAAGGCTTCCACGAAACCTTCACCATCGATCCCTTCCGCCGTTCCTGTCTGCTTGAAGGACTCGACGACATTGGGCTGACGCTGCGCCACGCCGCAGCGCTGGACTCGTTTGAAAAGCGACATGATGCAGCATTCTGGTCCTCTCCTAGAATGAAATCCGAACAGCAGGAGACTCACGCATGAGCAACAACGAAAAAAATCTCAACCCAAAACACAACAGCATTCCACTGACGGAAGGTCCCAGCCGCGCAGGCGCGCGTGCAATGCTCCACGCCGTCGGATTTTCCCGTGAAGATCTCGCCAAGCCCATCATCGGCATCGCAAATACCTGGACCGAGATCGGCCCCTGTAATTTTCATCTGCGCATACTCGCTGAGGCGGTCAAGCAGGGCATTCGCGACGCCAGCGGCACGCCGATGGAGTTCAACACCGTCACCATCTCGGACGGCATCACCATGGGAACTCAGGGCATGAAGGCGTCGCTCATCAGCCGCGAAGTCATTGCCGACTCCGTCGAACTGGTGGCGCGTGGCAATCTTTTCGATGGTCTGGTGACTATCGCGGGCTGCGACAAAAACATGCCCGGCATGGTGATGGCCCTCGCCCGTCTCGACATTCCTTCGATGATGATTTACGGCGGCTCCATCGCGCCCGGCCATCTCAACGGAAAAGACCTCACCATCCAGGACGTATATGAGGCGCAGGGATCGTTTGCCGCAGGCAAGATCGATGCGGCCGCGCTCCAAGCGGTCGAGGTCAGCGCGTGTCCCGGCGCCGGGGCATGCGGCGGGCAGTTCACTGCCAACACCATGGCCATGGCGTGCGAATTTCTTGGTATCTCGCCGATGAATCTTTCGGGCATCCCGGCGCTTTCTCCGGAAAAAACCAAAGCGTGCCGCACCGCCGGAGCGCTTGTTCTTGAACTTGCCAAACGGGACCTGCGCCCCTCGAAGATCATCACGCGCGTGGCGCTGGAAAATGCCATCGCCAGCGTTGCCGCCTCTGGCGGATCGACCAATGCGGTGCTGCATCTCATCGCCATCGCGCATGAAGCGGGCATCGAACTGTCCGTTGACGACTTCGACCGCATCAGCGCGAAGACGCCGCTGCTGTGCGACCTGAAGCCGGGCGGCCGCTACGTGGCCACAGATTATCAGGAGGCGGGCGGCAGCCGTCTGCTGGCGCAGCGCTTGCTGGCAGCAAAACTCATCGACGGCAGCACATGGAATGTTTCCGGACGCACGCTCGCTGAAGAAGCGGCGCTGGCGCAGGAAAAATCTGGTCAGCAGGTCATTCACTCACTGGACAAGCCGCTTAAAGCGACGGGTGGCCTCGTGATTCTGAAAGGCAATCTTGCGCCGGAGGGTTGCGTCATCAAAGTCGCCGGGCATGAGCGCCTGACGCATCGCGGTCCGGCCAGAGTTTTCGATACGGAAGAGGCATGCTTCGCCGCTCTACAAGCAGGCAAACTGAAGCCGAACGACGTTGTCGTCATTCGCTATGAAGGTCCAAGAGGCGGCCCTGGCATGAGAGAAATGCTGCAAGTCACCGCCGCCATCGCTGGCATTCCCGAGCTGAGCGAAACGGTCGCGCTGCTCACGGACGGACGTTTTTCTGGCGCGACCCGCGGACTGATGGCTGGCCATGTCGCTCCCGAGGCCGCACTGGGCGGAGCGATTGCAGCCGTCCGCGATGGCGACATGATCGTCTTCGATATTCCGAAGCGCGAACTGCGAGTCGAGTTGAGCGATGAAGAAATTGCAGCGCGTATGAAAAACTGGCAGGCCCCCGCACCGTATTTTCCCGGCGGGGTTTTTCGCAAATATGCGGACAGCGTTTCTTCCGCTTCGCATGGAGCAGTCACAAACCATTGATGGAGAAGACTATTTATGAGTAACTCCGGCAATCCCAATTCTTCGGACCCTGCAATTACCAGCCAGCCCACGCGGCTGACTGGCGCGGAAACACTGTGGGCCACCATGGTCGGCGAAGGCGTCCGCGATGTCTTCGGCTATCCCGGAGGCGCCATTCTTCCGGCGTATGACGCGCTGCGAAAATTCCCCATCCGCCACATCCTGGTGCGCCACGAACAGGGCGCGGCGCACATGGCCGACGGATATGCACGCGCCTCGGGCCGCGTCGGCGTGGCGGTCGCCACCTCCGGGCCGGGCGCAACCAACCTTGTCACCGGCATTGCCAACGCCATGCTCGATTCCATTCCAATCGTCTGCGTCACCGGCCAGGTCTCCAGCAAAGTGCTTGGCACGGACGCGTTTCAGGAAGTCGATATCACCGGCATCACGCTGCCCGTGACAAAGCACAATTACCTGGTCAGCCGTACGGAAGACATTGCGCCTGCGCTGCGCGAGGCCTTTCGCGTGGCGCAGTCCGGACGTCCCGGCCCGGTGCTGGTGGACATCACCAAAGATGCACAACAGAACTCGGCCATCTTCGACTTTGAAGCAGCCGCGCCCGCCCCCTATCGTCCGCACCCTATGTTGCGCGCTGACTCTACTTCCATCCGCGAAGCGCTCGACCTGCTGCGCACTGCGAAACGCCCAGTGATCCTCGCAGGACACGGCATTCTGCATTCGCGCGCGTTCGAACAGGTGCGCACGCTGGCCGAACGCGGCCAGATTCCCGTTGCCTGCACGCTGCTGGGTCTGACGGCCTTCCCGGCCTCGCATCCGCTGAACCTGGGCATGATGGGCATGCACGGCGAAAGCTGGGTCAACCAGGCGATCCAGCAGGCGGACGTGTTGATCGCCTGTGGCATGCGCTTCGACGACCGCGTGACTGGCGCGCTTGCAACTTACGCGCCGAACGCGAAGAAGATCCACATCGAGATCGATCCCGCGGAGATCAACAAAAATGTCCGCGTCGATGTGGCGCTGATTGGCGACCTGAAAGAAGTGCTTGAAACTCTGCTGCCGCTGCTGCCGAAGCGCGACGGCGCGCCTTGGCTGGACGCCATCTCCGCCATGAAGGGGGATGCCGCCGTCCGCGACATTCAACAGCTTCCCGACAACGGTCATCTCTACGCCGCGCATGTCATGCACGATCTGTGGCGCGAGACCAATGGCGACGCCATCGTCGTCACCGACGTCGGCCAGCACCAGATGTGGGAGGCGCAGTATTACAAGCATGACCGACCGCACTCGCTGATTACGTCAGGCGGACTGGGCACTATGGGATTTGCCCTGCCCGCCGCCATTGGCGCAAAAGTTGCGTGTCCAGATCGCGAGGTCTGGGTGGTCGCCGGCGATGGCGGCTTTCAGATGACCAGCCCCGAGCTGTCCACCATCGCGCAGGAAAATCTCAACATCAATATCGCCATCGTGAACAACGGTTATCTGGGCATGGTGCGACAGTGGCAGGAATTTTTCTACGACAAAAATTATGAGTCTACACCGCTGCTCAGCCCCGATTTCGTCAAGCTGGCTGACGCGCATGGCATCCACGGCGCGCATGTAAGAAAGCGCGGCGAGGTCATCTCGACTGTCCAGGCAGCGCGCAAACATGATGGCGCGTTTCTGATCGATTTTCATGTCGAGCAGGAAGACTCTGTCTATCCGATGATTCCCGCTGGCGCGGCGCTGCATGAAATGATCCGGCGTCCTGCGGGAAATCCGCTGGTCGAAACCGCGTCGAAAGCGTAGGGAGCAAGAAACAGAATGCTGCATACATTTGTTGCGCTGGTCGAAGACAAACCCGGAGTGCTGACGCGCGTTGCCTCGCTGTTTCGGCGGCTCAACATCAACATCACGTCGTTGACTGTCGGCAATACCGAACGGGAAGAGATCTCGCGCATGACCATCGTGGCTGAGGCCGCGGAAGACCGCGCGCATCGCATCATGGCGTCGTTGTACAAGCTGGAAAATGTGCTGGAGGTCGATGACGTTGGACGTCACTCCGCGGTGGTCCGCGAACTGGCGCTGCTGAAAGTAGTCTGCACTCCGGAGACGCGCGCGGACCTGTTTCAACTGGCGGAAGTCTTTCATGCGCGCATCGTCGATCTGGCGCCTGAGTCCCTGATGCTAGAAATCACCGGCAGCGCCAGCAAGATTGAAGGACTCGTCCAGATACTTGTACAAAGCAACCACAAAATTCTTGAAATGGCCCGCACCGGACGCATGGCAATGCGCCGCGGCCACCACACCAGCCGCGTGGTGGAAGCACTGAGCGACATCACTCCAGGCAGCGAATCTGTGCTGGCGGGCAAACCGAAACACGTGGCGCTCGACCTGATTGCGGAAGAAGACCACGCATAATTTTTATTCCAACGGAGAACACGAACATGGCAAAGACTTATCACGACGAAGACGCTGACCTAGCACTGATTCGCAAAAAAAAAGTGGCCATCCTTGGCTACGGTTCGCAGGGCCATGCCCATGCGCTCAACCTGAAAGATTCCGGCGTCGAGGTGCGCATCGGCCTGCCTGCGGGCAGCAAATCCAAGGCGCGCGCAGAGAAAGTCGGCCTGCAGGTGATGACCACCGCCGAGGCCGCGCAGTGGGCCGATGTGATCATGCTGCTCGCGCCTGACCAGACGCAGGGAAAAATCTATGCCGACTCCATCGCCCCGCATTTGACCGCAGGCAAAACCATGATGTTCGCCCACGGATTCAATATCCGCTATGGAACAATCCAACCTCCAGCCAACGTGGACGTCAGCATGGTTGCGCCGAAAGCGCCGGGTCATCGCGTGCGCGAAGTGTTTGAAGAAGGTGGCGGCACTCCCGGCCTGGTCGCCATTCATCAGGACGCCAGCGGTCATGCGCTGGCGCTAGCTCTCTCCTACGCCAAAGGAATCGGCTGCACCCGCGCTGGCGTGCTGGAAACTACTTTCAAGGAAGAGACGGAAACCGACCTCTTTGGCGAGCAGGCTGTCCTGTGCGGCGGCGTCAGCGCGCTGGTCAAGGCTGGCTTTGAAACGCTGACTGAAGCGGGTTATCAGCCCGAAGTTGCCTACTTCGAGTGCATGCATGAGCTAAAGCTAATCGTCGATTTGATGTATCGTGGCGGCCTGGCCTACATGCGCCATTCGATTTCCGACACCGCCGAGTACGGCGACTACATTGCCGGTCCGCGAATTGTCACAGATGAGACGCGCGCCGCCATGAAAAAATTGCTGGCGGAAATTCAGGACGGGACTTTTGCAAAAAACTGGCTGGACGAGAACGCCACTGGTCGCAAATGGTTCGAAGAGCAGCGCCGCAAGGAAGCGAAGCACTCCATTGAAAGCACAGGAGAACCTCTGCGCGCAGCCATGCCATTCCTTGACCCTGTCACAGTAAAAAGCGGGGCCGTCGAAGCTGCCGAGAAGCCCGCACCAGCCACCATCGGAGCTTAAGCAAGCTGGAATGTAGGCCGACTTTGTCTGACAGCGGCGCAGAAAACCGGGACAAGGTACATTCCGGCGACATGGTTCGCGTGGAGGCGCGGATTCCGCCGGAGTTGCGTGACAGGATTTTCGAACCATTCTTTACAACTCTTTACAACAAAATCACCGGGGAGAGGATTGGGACTTGGGCTGGACGCAGTTCAACGGATCCTAAGCCGTCATCGAGGATTCATCGAAGTGCAATCCCAGCCCGGTGCAACGTGCTTTCAGGTAAGAATCCCCTACAGAGGCCGGAGCTTACTAAGGCCCGAGATTCGCAACAAACTACTTTTCAATTTCCACGCCGCGCCAGAACGCAACATGATTCTTGATGGCCCGCGCAGCAGGTTTCGGATCGGGATAATACCAGGCAGCGTCCGAGTTCTCTTGTCCGTCCACCAGAATGGTGTAATACCGCGCTTGGCCTTTCCAGGGACAGGTAGAGATGGTGGAACTCGACCGGAAGAATTCTCGATCAATGGAATCATGCGGGAAGTAGATGTTGCCTTCCACTACTTGCGTCTTGTCACTCTCCGCGACCACTTTGCCATTCCAAACCGCTTTCGCCATATTTTCGCCTTGCTCCTTCATGTTTTCACAATACCAGATTTCTGGCAAATTCGTCCTGCTCCAACGGGAGAGAGTACGTTCCATTGGATGATATTCAATCAATCAAAGTTCCGAAAAGATACGCTGCCATGCATGAAAAAGAGGACGCCCTCAACTATGCGTCCTCTTTACTGTATGTACGCTTGTGCTTTAGCAAGGCTGAGAACTTCTTTACATTTTATCCATCATATCTTTTGCTTTCATCACCTTGTCGACATGAATGGAGTTGTTGGCTGAGTCCACAGTGGCCACAACCTTAACGTGGTCTCCGTAGAAGTTTTGCACGGCGTCCGTGTTATCGATCGTCCAAACCTTCTTCTTGGAGTCGACGAAAACCGGTTTCTCGCCACCCTTGACGCACTTCGTCACGCATGCGGGAGTATGCATGGACGCACCACATTTGGAATCACCGATATAACCCGTCAAACGGTGGGTTTTGGCTGTTTGCGCGCCCGCGAAGGCAGTGATACTGCCCAGGGCCAATACAAATGCTAGACGCTTCATGATATTAACTCCTTAAGATTTCGTCCCGGACTTAAGACGAAGTTTTTACACCCAACTGTTGTATCTACTCCAATCGCTTTTGGCAAGATACCTTACGACCGCATCAAAACGGGCCTTGGGCAACTTGTTGAAAAAACGATTCCATCCGCTACTCGTAAACATTTCCGGTCGGTCTTTTGCATCTCAATTGAGTGCCCAAAATTGAGTGCCCAAAATTGA
>JAKAYS010000069.1 GCA_021826695.1 Acidobacteriota bacterium
CCGATCTCGGGACAGCGGGACCGGTCAGCGGTGGCTTGGAGTTTCCTCCAAGCCCGAAGATCTTTTGAAAGATATTGCGCTGGTCGGCATTGGGATGGTCGCAAGTTTCCGTCGGTTGCGTACCATCGAGAAAGGCAGCGTTGTAGTCGTCCGGGCAGGCAGAGTCTGCAAGGAGGTTGGTGTTCTTGTCCAGGGAAACTTCGGTAACGCCTGCTGGCGGGTCGAAATATTGCGTGTCGGAGTATTGCGGCAGCTTCACCGCGTTCTTCATAAACTCCGTCCAGATCGGCAGCGCTGCCTGGGCTCCTTCCAGTTTCAAGTCCGTGTAGTCGTCGTTGCCGACCCAGACGACACAGAGCAGGTTGCTGGTGAAACCGGCAAACCATGAGTCATGCTCGGTACCGGTCTTACCCGCGGCCGGCGCGCTGAATCCCATCGCGCGCGCGCGTTCCGCAGTACCGTGGTCGATGACATCGCGCATCAGGCTCAATGTCAAATATGCCGCTCTGGGGTCGAGTACCGGTTTCGATATGGGCGCGAAATCGTCGACAACGTCCCCATCCGCCGTGCGAACGGACGCAATCATGTTCGGATCGATCTTCACTCCATTGTTGGCAAAAATCGTGTAGGCGCTCGCCATTTCGAGCGGAGAAGCAGTGTAGGCGCCTATCGCGACCGAAGGCGTGGGCTGCGCCGATACGATGCCTGCGGCATGGGCCAGCGCGACCACGTTGTCGAAGCCGACCATCTCCGCCAACGCAATGGTGGCGACATTCTGCGACAACATCAGGGCGGTGCGCGCCGTGATCATTCCCATCTGCTCGTTTTTATAATTGTGCGGCGAATACTGGACCGTGCCGTTGTCGAAGCTGAAGGTGGTGTCGGCATCGTTCAACATGGTCACAGCGGTAAAGACCCCTTGCTGGCCGGGCAGCGCCACGCCCGTCAGGCTGCTATTGAATGCCGTGGCATAGACGAAGGGTTTGAAGGCTGAGCCGGTAGGGCGTTGACTGATGGCGTGGTTTAACTGACTGAATCCATAGTTGCGTCCGCCGACCAGCGCCAGCACCTGTCCAGTGTGCGGATTCAGCGCAATCAAAGCCACCTGCGGATAATTGATGTGTGGTGGTGTCGTGACTGCTCCGTGACGCGTGCGACGCTCCGCGCGCTTGCGAATCAGTTCGTCGATCTGCTTCATGCCGTTTTCTACAGCGACAGTGGCGACGGTCTGAAGGTCGGGGTCGAGCGAGGTGTAAATGTGCAATCCCTCCCCGTTGATGTCGCGGTCGCCATAGCGCTGGGTTAGCTTATCGCGGACCAGATCGACAAAGTAGGGGGCCTCGCGCTCATCGACACTGAAGGGCGCCAGATTGAGCGGCGCAGCTTTGGCCTGCCGGGCCTGCTGTGGCGTAATGGAGTGGGTCTCGACCATTGCGTCGAGCACCAGATTGCGACGCGCGATGGCGCGCTCCGGATGCCGATAGGGCGAAAGGCGGCTGGGGCCCTGAATCATGCCAGCCAGCAAGGCGCATTCCGGCAACGAAAGGTCTCGAATATTTTTGCCGAAGTAGGCTTGGGCCGCTTCTCCAAAGCCGTTGATGGAGAAACTTCCGCGCTGACCAAGCGGAATCTCATTGGCATACATGGTGAAGATCTGTTGCTTGGTGAAGCGATGTTCCAGTTGAAAGGCGATGGCGGTCTGAATGATTTTGCGCTTGAAGTGTTTCTCCGGCGAAAGAAAAAAGAGGCGCGCCAGTTGCATGGTCAGCGTGGAACTGCCTTCGCTGTACCGGCGCGACTTCATGTCCGCGAGCAATGCGCCGAACACGCGTACATAATCCACGCCACCATGCTGAAAAAAACGCCGATCTTCGATGGAAGTAACGGCGGGGACCAGATATTTCGGCAATTCGTCATAGGTCACAAGACGCCGCTTGCCACGGTTTTTGTCGGAGAGGCCAGTGATCAGCTCAGGCTCCAGATCGTAGGCCCCGAGTTGCTGGCCGTCATCGCCCAGAATTTTGGTGACGACCCCTTTTGCGGTGTATACGGTTGCGCCATCGGGAGCGTGGAAGGACTGCGGGCCGGGCTGAATATGGATGCTGCTTGCACTCTCGGAAAATGTTCCCAGTTGCGACGGATGCGGTGCGCCGACCACGCTGTACCCCGCCTGAAGAAGATCGTTCGCGATCTGCTGCACACTGTACTTTTGTTGTGGGCGGACCTCGCGCGCCGAAGCATAAATTTTTGCCGTATCCGCAAACAACGGCTGGCGAAGACGCTGGTCCACCACTTTCTCATATGCGTGGGAATAGTAAGCGAAGACAATGCCTGCGACGATGAAGACCCCTACAACAAAAGCGGCGAAGACCAACGCCAGCTTGATCTTCCAGTCGAAGTTCCATCTGCCGCGCCTGCCACCGCCAGATCGACTGCGTGGACGGCTGCGGCTTCCACTTCTACTGCCTCCAGAACGGCCACCACCAGAAGTGCGGAGGATATTGCTTCGGGGAGGGGTGCGCGTGCCTCTGTCGTCTGCTGCCATGAATCCTCTTGAACCGATCCTCTTTACTGCGTTTACTACAGGCTAAATCGACCTAAGCCTGCGGGGCGAACATAGCGGCATGTACCCGCTCCTGTACCAGCTTTGCTACTGCCGACAGGGACACGTCCTCGCTGCCGCGGCTGGCCCTCGTCACCAGTTCCACCGCGCCTTCGGTAACTTTTTTGCCTACATTGACTCGGAAGGGAATCCCGATCAAATCGGCATCTTTGAATTTGACGCCGGCGCGCTCCTCGCGGTCATCCAGCAGAACGTCCAGACCGCTGGCTTCCAACTCGGCAGCAATCTTTTCTCCGGCTGCCATTAGGGTTGCGTCGGCCACATTGGTGACGGTCACGACGACGTCATACGGCGCGATGGAAGGCGGCAGAAAGAAGCCGTTGTCGTCGAAATTTTGTTCTACACATGCAGTTAAGATGCGCTCGATGCCAATGCCGTAGCAGCCCATGATGGGCGTCACTTCCTTGCCGTTCGGGTCGAGCACGCGCGCGCCCATGCTTTCGGAATATCTGTAGCCCAGCTTGAAGATGTGGCCGACCTCGACCGCCTTCGCCACGCGCAGCGGCGCATTGCACTGCGGACAGCCTTCGCCTTCGCTGACATTGCGGATGCTGGCTGCGACGGTCCAGGTGAAATCGCGGCCCGCGGTCACGTTACGGAAGTGGTAGTCCAGCTTGTTCGCGCCGCAGATCATGTTCGCGCGACCTTCAAGCGCATGATCCAGGACCACCACCAACTTCAGCCGATTGGCGGTGGCCCAGAATTGCTGCTTCCGATTCGGTTGAAAAGAATTGTTTTGCAGTTCGGGCAGCAGGTCTGGTCCTGCGATCTGGGCCAAACCCACCGGGCCGAGAAAGCCTGCCGGCGCGCGAAAATAAATCTCCAGTTCCTCTGGAAGCATAGGGCGCAGTTGGCCGGCACGCAGCAGTCCGAGCAGCTTCGTCTCATTCACGCTATGGTCGCCGCGCAAAAATACCGCGACTGGCACCCACACGGACTGGCTCGACGTGTCCCTCTTTTCCGCCATATAGGCCACGCATTTGATGTCCTGCGTGGCGCTGACCTTCAGGAAGGCCGTGACGTCGGCAATTGCGCCCATGCCCGGCGTATGTACCAACTCTGGCTGACCGTCGCCGGTCGGGGCAAGGTCCTCGGCAGGCGGAAGTTGCGAGGTCGCCTTTTCCGTATTGGCCGCGTAGCCGCACTGGGCGCAGCTTGCGATCAGGTCTTCGCCCGCTTCGGTGTAGACCATGAACTCCTGCGACTGCGAGCCGCCCATGGCGCCGGAATCGGCCTCGACCGCGACAAAATTCAGTCCGCAGCGGGAGAAAATCCGGCGGTAGACTTCATCGTGTTTCTGATAGCTCACATCCAGGCCAGCGGCGTCGATGTCGAAGGAATAAGCGTCCTTCATGAGGAACTGGCGCACGCGCAGCAGGCCGGCTTTGGGACGTGGCTCATCGCGGAATTTCGTCTGGATCTGATACCAGATTTGCGGCAATTGTTTATAGCTGCGCAGCTCTTTGCGGGCGATTTCCGTCATGACCTCTTCGTGCGTCATGCCCAGGCACAGGTCCGCGCCCTTGCGGTCTTTCAGGCGGAACATGTTGTCGCCCATGGCGGTCCAGCGCCCGCTCTGCTCCCACAATTCGCGCGGCAGCAGGGTCGGCAGCAGGAACTCCTGCCCGATCGAGTCCATCTCCTGGCGCACAATGCCGATGATTTTGTTGACGGACCGTTGCCCGAGAAAAAGGTAGGAGTAAATGCCAGCGCCCAGTTGCCGGATGTATCCGGCGCGGACCAGAAATTTGTGACTGGCGACTTCGGCGTCCGCCGGAGCTTCACGAAGGGTAGGAAGAAAAAGTTTCGACCAGCGATGCATGCGGTATAGGGTGCTTTCTCGCCCACGCGGATCGGTCCCGCGTGAAGCCATTGAGTCAAAACTTTATTCTAAATTGCGCGATAGGCGGTTTCCGGCAAATGAGGGTTTTTCGCGCGGTTTCCACATGCTACTGAGTGGAGGTCGTCATCCTGAGCGAAGCGAAGGACCTCCGCATTTGCTTCCCTCTGCAATACAGAGATCCTTCGCTGCGCTCAGGATGACAGCGCTCCTTTATGCCAGGTATCAAGCTGCCAATTTCAGATCAACTCCGTCCCCCACAGATCGTGCAGATGCACCACGCCCAGCGCGTGATGGGAAGCATCCACGACCACCAGCGAGGTGATCTTGCGCTCCTCCATCTGGCGTAGCGCTTCGACGGCGAACTCCTGCGGCCCAATAGTCAGAGGATTGCGGTTCATGGCGTCCGCAGCCTTCCGGGCCAGCGCGGCACCGCCATCGCGTTCCAGCAGCCGCCGCAGATCGCCATCGCTGAGCAGGCCGACCAACTTGCCATCTTCGATCACCGTCGTCATGCCCAGCCCTTTGCGGGACATTTCATAAATCACGTCGGGGATGGGCGTGGCGGGCGTCACCTGCGGGAATGCGGCGTCGGTATGCATCAACTGCTCGACGCGCATCAGCCGCTTGCCCAGCTTGCCGCCGGGATGCAGGTTGGCAAAGTCCTCGGCGCGGAAACCCTTGCGGGCGGAGACAGCAATGGCCAGCGCATCGCCCAGCGCCAGCATCGCAGTGGTGGAGGCAGTAGGCGCAAGGCCCAGCGCGCATGCCTCCTGCTCCACCGAGCAGTCCAGCGCTACGTCGCTCGCCAGCGCCAGCGTTGAGCGCATGTTGCAGCAAAAACTGATGAGCCCATCGCCGATGCGCTTCAACATTTCGAGCAGCCGTAGGATCTCTTCCGTCTCGCCGCTGGCGGAAAGCGCGATCGCCACATCGCCTTTGGCCAGCATGCCCAGGTCGCCGTGGTGCGCCTCCGCCGGGTGCAGAAACAGTGCAGGCGAGCCAGTGGAGCTAAGCGTGGCGGCTATCTTCTGCGCGATGATGCCACTTTTGCCCATGCCAGTGACGACCACGCGTCCACGCGCCTCGCCACAGGCGAGAATAATGTCCACGGCGCGAGCAAAGTCGTCGGCCATCGCGCCTTCCAGTCGCTCCGCCAGCAACAGCAGTGCATTCGCCTCAATGCGCACCAGTTGCCCGGGATCGATAGCGCCGCTCTTCGATGCGGGCCGGTGCGGAGGAATCTCGGATTTGGCTGTCTGCTTCATAGGCATCGAACGGAAGAGAACATTCAGATAGACGATACTGCATCTGGCGTGTCGAAGCCATCTACTTGCAAAGGCCACGATACTAACAGCGTCTAAACACGGGGGGCATGAGCGACCAGGGTTGGCCGGAAACTGACCGGGGAACTGCGTGGGGTCTCTTCTGCTGGGACCATCTGTGCAGGTTTTTCGTGGAGAAGCAACTCGGTGGCGCGGACGCGCGGGTCGCTGTGAAACCAGCGCTGAAAGGGCTTGCCAGCGAGAAGGTTTGTAATCGCCAGCAAGGACATGCCTTGGTGATGCGCCATCCAGGACTGCACCAGCGTGTAGCGCGAACCGGTTTTGTGCTGCGTGGTTGAGGAATAGTCCGCCGACTCGTAAAAGCCGAATTCCCCCAGCCAGCCCATTTTTTCCATAGTGCGCAGGTTCGCCAGGGCGCTCGCAGGATCCGCTTCCAGCGCAAGGACGCTCGCATAGGGCGCGATAACCAGCGAGCCTTCGGGCGGTGGATTGAGGGCGAGATCGGGCACCCCGAAGGCGTGGTATTGATAATTGCCGGCAGCGTCGCGTTGGCTGTGGCTGGCCTCGGATATGCCCCAGGGCATACGTTGACGAGACACATAATCCCGCTGCGCCTGTACAACCATCGGCAAGGACTGGGCCAGTAACGTTTCTGGCAACGTTTGCATCCACAGGGTCGGCATCATGTATTCGAACATCGTGCCGGACCAGGACATTAGAACAGGGTTGCCCCGGATGAGAGTCGTCTTGCGCGCCAGCCGGAACCATGTCTCCTGCCGTACATCTCCTTTAGCGATCGCCAGGAACATTGCGGTGCGCGCTTCGGAGGCCAGCAGGTCATAGCAGGAATTCAGGCGGCAATCATTCTCGGTGTCGTATCCAATGGTAAGCAGACGACGATATGGGTCGAGCATCTCGCGATAATCCGTATCCATCAACATGCGTTCGCCGATGGCCGCAATGGTCTTCAAATTTGCAATGAGTTCATTGAGTCGCTGCTCGCTGCAACGAAGTTCCGCCAACATATTTGAAGCGAAAGAGGCCGCTTCGCCGGAGAGTTCCGCCGCAAGTTTTGTTAGGGCCGGCTGCAATCCACGGCAAACGGTAAGCGCACTCGTTGGCGTGTAGGCATCGAGCGGCAGAGTCAATCCCAGGTCGGCAATATCTTGCAGCGCTGCAAACTTTGGGTGTAGCCACGGCAGATAGCGATTTACCATCTCTGCAATGGCGTAAAGGCGCTCTTCGGCCGCGCCTGGTTTCGCTTCCTTTGCCGTACAGTCCGTTATCGGCAATTGGATTGCAAGAAGCGCACCGAGCCAATGTTGCGGTCCACTCTCTTTCCTGAACGTCACGGCATCTTTTATATTTCCATCGACGGTAGAAAGGGTTTGCGTGTCATTGATAGCATCCAGAAGCCCATCGCGAAGCGCAGGCAGCATCGGGGACTGTAGCAAGTCCAGTGTTCCCATACGCAGGCTACATAAAGAAGCCAGAAAATTCCCGCTATCGACAGTCGAAGCGATGTACGGCGCGATCGACTCCAGATTTGTGGTGTGATACCAGTTCAGGAGATGTCCTCTCCATTTGGGTATCCGATCCAAAGTGTGCAGGTTGGCAAGAGTCTGTTCGACATATTCCGGCAATGTGAGGTAACCGAGCACAACGGCAGCCTGCCGCGCATTTAGCTGGAGTCCGGCGTTGGTGGGTGAGATGCGAGATGCTTCGATATGGCCTTCTTCCTGAACATTATCGGGAACCAGTCCATGATTGTGCTCGCCGGCATAATGCGCGAAATAGAGCCAGGTGCGCCAGGAGACTTTGCGCAGGAACTCCACGTCTGCGTTCGACAGCTTAACGGCAACCTGGTGGGGAGAGCGGTTCAACCATTGAGTAATGGGTTTGGCCATCGCCCAGAGTAAGAGGACGGGGAGTGCCCACGGCAACGCGGACGGGCGCACTATCCAAACCAAAAGCGCCAGCACGAGAGAAAGGACGGGAACCAGGCGCATGGTCATTTCGACCGGTGTCTGCTTGTTCCCGCCTAACTCTGCTTCCGCCGCAGTTTCCCATTCCAGAAGTCTGTTGCCGGTAACAAAGCTGCGGACCAGCGAGCGCAAGATGGCGTCGAGCATCAACAGCGTCTGGTGGGAAAGAAAAGCGAAATTGAGCGCAGTGGAAAATAGCAGCCCGAAGGAATCTCGGATCGTCTGATGAACGTATCCGCGCTGCTCCGCGAAGCTGGCGCGCGCCAGGGAAAATAAAAACTGAACGAACACAGGCACAAACACGATCAGTAACGTAGCAAATGTCCAGTAGCGCGCGGACCCCGGCAAGCAGAGCCATCCCAGTACAAGTAAAAGAAATGTGGCGGGTTCCACCAGACTGCGCCGCAAGTTATCAAAGATTTTCCAACGCGAAATGGTGGAGGTTGGGTTGGGCACTGGCTGGCCGGACTCATCCGGAACACGGGCGAGAAGCCAGCGCAAAATCTGCCAGTCTCCACGCACCCAGCGATGCTTGCGCCGGTTCTGCGCGCTGTAGTGCGACGGATAATCGTCCATTACTTCCACGTCGGTCAGCAGGCCCACGCGCGCATAGGCACCTTCAATCAAATCGTGGCTAAGTAGCGAATTTTGCGGGAATCGATTGTCCAGCACCTCGTGCAGAATCTGGATTTCGTACAGGCCCTTGCCGGTAAAAATCCCCTCCCCGAAAAGGTCCTGGTATACGTCCGATATGGCGCGCGTGTAGATGTCGTACCCGGTCTGGCCGGAGTAGATCGCTGCCAGGCGAGAGCGCGCCACGGAACGGACGGTGATTCCAACACGCGGCTGCATCAGCCCATACCCCTGCGTCACAATTTTTCGGCGTGGGTCGAGAATGGCGCGGTTGAGCGGGTGCGCCATGGCGCCTACCATGCGGCGTACTGAATCCCGCGGCAGCTTCGTGTCCGAATCGAGCGTCAATACATAACGCATTCCATTCAAGACGGATGTATCGCCTGCTTTGAAAGGAAAACAGTCCATCCCGCCCATGATCAACCGGTTCAGGTCCAGCAACTTTCCGCGCTTGCGTTCCCAGCCCATCCATACGCCTTGCCGTGGATTGAAAATTCGATGCCGATGCAACATGAGAAAGCGTCCGCAGTTAGGTCCGGCATAGCGTTGGTTCAAGCCGTCAATCAGACGGCCCGCCAGAATGACCAATGGGTGCGTGTCCCGATCCAGGGGTTTTTCAGTAGAGTCGGGAAGGTCCGTGAGAAGCGCATAATGGATATTCGGATCTTGGTTCGCCAGGCAGCGGACTTCCAGTTCCTGCACCAGGTCATGCACCTGTTTTTCGTTCAACAAAAGGGTTGGCACTGCGACCAGCGTTTTACATTCCTGCGGGACACCTTCAGAAAAATCCAGTTTCGCCAACGGTTGTGGCTTGAAGATTGCCGTGATTGCGTGGTTGACAAGTTCCACCGCACCCTGGGAGACAGGGAGCAACAAAAAAAGAAACGCGATGGCAAGACTTCCGAAAGGGTTATAGCGCGGAACCAGTGGAAGGATAATTGCAGCCATCGTGACCAGCGCGATGGTTTGAATTCCGCCGATATAAAAATCGTCCGGATAGGTACGCAACATGGAGCGCACGCGATCGAGCAGCCGTGGACGAACTCCGCACCGGGTCTGGAGCTGCTTTACGCCGGCATCGATCAGGTAATAGCCGACGTGGGAACAGCGCTCTGTGATGCGCTCATTGACATTCGGTTGCTCATGCGCAGTCTGCGCCATCCTGAGAGCGGTAAGCGCAACTTCGACTTCGCTTAATGGAGATTGCCTGGCGATTTTTGCCAGCGTCGTCCGATACATATCGCGACTGTCGAAGTCCATGAAGGCGTACGTGCCGGTAGGGTCCTGGCGAAGAATGGATTCAAACGGCACGAGAGGTTCCAGAATATTTGCCCAGACCGGCAGGCTCACTTCATGCAGGCACAAGAGCGATGCATCCAGCGCTTGATCGCTCGCCGAAAGATTGCTGAATGCTCCCGAGGCCTGCGCCAGGACCTCCTCCAATAAAACCAGCTTGAGTGCAATGGGTATCGCCCACAGTTCGCGCAAGGTGAGAGGTTCGTCCGTCTGGAAGCCTTCCAGAAAAGTAGAAAGCGAAGAAATGCTCCATTGATACTGTGCAGCGCTCAGGAAGGATGCCGCGACTTCGACGATGCGGGGCGTTTCACGTCCAGTCACGCTGCGGCCAAACGGCAGCTTTTTCAGAATGCGTAGAGCGCCCTCGATTTCAAGCGCGGAAGCGCGAATCAGGCGTGTGGACTCTTCCAGCCGGCGCACACCCGGCGAAGTATTGTCTGGATGCTGGGGGGCCTGTTTACGAGCTTGTTCTTCCGCGTAGTGCGCCAGGGCGAATGCCGAGCCGACAGTCAGAAGCGCCTGTTGTCTAAATTGTTTTGGCTGTGTCGGCTTTGACAGCAAAATTTGTCGAGATGCAAAGGCGCTGCCTTGCATTCGCAGGTCCTGTTCGGATTTGTGCATCCCATTCATCGATAGCTCGCTGCCTGCATCTCAAACATCTCCGCGTATAGCCCATCCTGCTGCATCAACTCCGCGTGCGTTCCCTGTTCTGTCAAAACCCCATGGGACAACACTACAATGCGGTCCGCCATTTTTACTGTCGAAAAGCGGTGAGAAATCAGCAAAGCCATTTTGCCGCAAGTCAACTCGGCGAATCGTTGAAAGACCTCCAGTTCGCTGCGCGGATCGAGTGCCGACGTAGGCTCATCCAGAATAAGCAACTGTGCGTCGCGCAGATAGGCCCGCGCCAACGCCATCCGTTGCCATTCTCCACCGGAGAGATCGACCCCACCATCGAATCGACGGCCAAGTTGCTGTTCCATGCCGCCGGGCAAGCGCGCGATCACTTCATCCGCCAGGCTCATTTGCGCTGCGGCGGCAATGCGATCCAGCCGGTCCCGCTCTTCAATACGGCCCACGGCAATGTTGTCGCGAGCGGACATTTCGTAGCGCATGAAATCCTGAAAGATGACGCCGGTTTCATGGCAAAGGTCTTCCAAATCATACTCGCGCAGGTCGATGCCATCCACCAAAATCTGACCCTCGGTCGGGTCATAGAGTCGCGTTATCAGCTTGACGATGGTGGTTTTGCCCTGGCCATTTTCTCCGATCAGCGCAACTCGTTCTCCTGGATGGAGATGGAAATTGAAATCTTTCAGCACCAGTCGCGTCGTACCCGGATATGCAAACGAAACATTGCGGAACTCTATGCCAAGCTGAATAGGTCGCGGAATCGATATCGCGCCAGGTTTTGTTTTGACCGTAGGCTGCATGGCAAAAAAACCGAGCAGGTCTGTCAGAAATAAAGCCTGGTCCGCAACTCCGGAGGCATTCACGAAAATCTGTTGCAGGTTTGCGCTTACCTGCAAAATCGCTGAGGTCAAAACGAAGAGGACAGCGACGGTAAATTTCCCGCGAATCGTTCCCCACAACACCAAGGCGTAGGCACTGTAGTAGCCTGCCGTAGCCAACAGCGAGAGCAACGCGCCGGCCAGCAGGCGTCGCTTGGAAAGAGCGACGTTCTGACGAAATATGGTGTCGGCCATGCCTCGAAAACTACCGACCAGAAAATCGCGCAGACCGAACAGCTTCAACTCCTTTGCAGCCTCTTTGCTGCCGCCGACATCCCTCAAATAGTCCATCTTGCGCCGTAACGGCGTCTGCATAAAGTTTTTAGCATAGCCAAGGAAAGCGAAGTGGCTTTCTCCCAGCAGGGCCGGGATCGTTCCGGCAATCAGCAGCAGAAGAAGCCAGGGGGAATATATCGCGATGTACAGAGACAGAGAAATGGTGGTCAGCACTTGCTGGATAAGCGTGCCCATCATCTGGACCATTGCGATGCGATCGGTCGCCTGGGCTTTTGCGCGCTCCAGGCGATCATAATAATCCGGATTTTCAAAGGCCGTAATGTCGAGCTGTGAAGCATGCTCGATGACGCGAATGCTGATGTGCTGCAAGTAGAGGTCGCCCAGTAGGCTGTCGCAAAAACCCATGCCTCGGCTCAGGATCGCGGTAATAGAAGCGAACGCAAACTCCAATACAACCACCCACCAAAAGTAATGAGGCACAGCGGCGTGGTGCGCCAGACTGACGACGATGGCATTGATCAACCATTTCGAAACAGCCAGAATTGCCAAAGGCATCAAGGCCAGCGCAATTCGAAGGGCGATCGACCATATAACAGTCTTAGGGCCGCACTCCCAAACCATGTGCAAGACAGGAGGGATGTTGCGCATGGCCGCTATTCGCGTGCGCCAGGTATCGCCGTACGATTGGTGTGTTGTCGTCTCTGTCATTGTTGGCCGATGTCGCATCTAAGAATACTTGGAGCAGACATCACAAAGAAACATTTTAGCGATTTCAAAGCGGAGATAGGCGATTCTTATGGGTCGCTTGTGACAAGAGAGCAAGACAAACCGATGCTAAAGACTGTAGATGAAGCATTGAAGATTGGTTTGTATGGTTGTATGCTGCATTTTTCTTTCTAAAATATCTAAATTATGGCGCAACGACCGATTGAATCCTGCGGAGTGATTGGCGACCTGCACACTGTGGCCCTGGTGGCGATGGATGGCACGATCGATTGGTGCTGCCTTCCGCAGTTTGACTCGCCCAGTGTATTCGCCGCAATTCTCGACGAGCACAAGGGCGGTCATTTCAAGCTGGCTCCCGAGCAGGGCGGGACAAATCGGCAAATGTATATGCCGGAGACGAATGTTCTGCTCACACGATTTATGCGCCCGGAAGGCGTGGGCGAGGTCATCGACTTTATGCCGGTGCAGGAGGACCGAAGCTCCAATAGCCCGTCTGTCATGCATGAGATTATACGCATTGCCCGTGCAATACGCGGCGCGGCGCGCTTTCGATTGGAGTGTGCTCCAGCGTTCAATTTCGCGCGTACTCCTCATCGCGTTGCGCTGACCGCTGGTGGCGTTCTGTTTGAAACGGACGCCGATCACATGGTGCTGCTGGGGCCGGGTCCCTGGGAATTGGAGGACGGCAAAGCAATCGCGCAATTTACCCTTCAGCCAGGAGAGACTGCGGAGTTCGCCTTGCGCTATGTGATCGACGATGAAGAGGAAGCGAGTCTCAAGGCCCCGATCGACGGCGATCGGCTCATGAATGAAACCCTCGCGTTCTGGCGGAAGTGGCTTTCGAGCTGCAAATACGAAGGCCGCTGGCGAGAGAACGTTCTGCGCTCAGCCCTGGTGTTGAAGATGCTGACGCACCATCCAACCGGCGCCATTGTCGCTGCTCCAACGTGCAGTCTGCCGGAAGAAATCGGCGGCGTGCGCAACTGGGATTATCGCTATACCTGGGTACGCGACTCTTCCTTTACCGTATTTACGTTAATCCGCCTGGGCTTTCCAGAAGAAGCAACGGCCTTCATCGAGTGGCTATCCAAGCGCATCCATGAACAAATTGGCGCCCAAGGGCCGCTTAACACCATGTACAGCATCGACGGCAACAGCGAATTGACGGAGTATACGCTGGACAATCTTGCGGGCTACAAAGATTCACGGCCGGTGCGCGTCGGCAATGCGGCTTCCAATCAGTTGCAGTTGGACATCTACGGCGAAATGATGGATGCCATCTACTTGTATGACAAACACATTGCGCCGATTTCTTTCGACTTGTGGGAGCGCATTCAAAGTGCGTTGATGTGGGTGGCTGAGAACTGGAACCAACCCGACGATGGACTGTGGGAGGTCAGGAGCGGGCGGGAGAACTTCGTATATTCCAAGCTCCAGTGCTGGGTGGCGCTGGATCGAGGTCTTCGTCTGGCGGCCAAGCGGAGCATGCCGGTCGATCGAGTGCGCCTGGAGTCTGAACGAGACCGCATCTTCATGTCCATCATGAAGAATGGGTGGGACCCGAAGCAACAGTGCTTCACGCAATCCTACGAGTCCCAGTCGCTGGATGCGAGCAGCTTAATGATGCCGGTCGTGATGTTCCTTGCCCCCAAAGACCCGCGCATGCTCAGCACCATCGAACGCATCATGCAAACGCTCGTTTCCGATAGCCTGGTACATCGCTATGAACTCAGCGGGGACCTGGCGGCGAAAGATGGTTTGACCGGCACGGAAGGAACGTTCAGCATGTGTACCTTCTGGCTGGTGGATGCGCTGGCCAGAGCGGAGCGACTGGAAGAGGCGCGCTTTATCTTTGAAAAGATGTTGACCTATGGAAATCATCTTGGGTTGTACTCGGAGGAGATCAGCTCCGCAGGCAGCGCGCTGGGCAACTTTCCGCAGGCGTTTACCCACCTGGGACTGATAAGCGCCGCGTTCCATCTTGATGAAAAATTGCGGAGGTGAAAATCATTCCCCATGGAATCCACTCACGGAATCCTGAATGCTGGCAATCGACGTTCGGGCCGTTGCTGGAAGAAGATGGATGCCTGTTTCGTCTCTGGGCGCGTCAGGGAGCAAACGTTCAATTAGTGCTCGACAACGGCGCGTCCTCACGCGCAATTCCAATGCGTTACGGGCCGAATGGGATGTATCTCGCAGACGTCAAAGGTGTCGGCGCGGGTACGCGTTACCGGTTCAAGATCGATGGAGCTGGACCGTATCCCGACCCCGCTTCTCGATGGCAACCGCTTGGTGTCCATGGCCCTTCCGAAGTAGTGGACCCCGACAGCTTCGTCTGGGAGACCGATGCATTCCAAGCGCCTTCCTTAAGGGAGTTGATAATTTATGAATTGCACATAGGAACGTTTACCCCGGCGGGAACATTCCTCGCCGTCATCGAAAAACTCGACAGTTTGCGCGAGCTTGGTATCAACGTGATCGAGTTGATGCCGGTTGCCGATTTTGCCGGGGACTACAACTGGGGCTATGACGGAGTTTCCCTCTATGCACCGGCCCACAGTTATGGCACGCCGGATGAGCTTCGCCTTCTGGTGCGGGAAGCGCACCGGCGCGGTCTGGCCGTTTGCCTCGATGTGGTGTACAACCATCTAGGCCCGGATGGCGCGTATCACTCGGTATTTGCACCGCGCTTCTATTCCGGCAAGCATAAAACTCCCTGGGGTGATGGGTTGAACTTCGATGGGGAAGACCGCGAAAAGGTGCGCGCATATTTTATTGAGAGCGCGCTGCAATGGATCTGCGACTACCACGTAGACGGTCTGCGTGCAGACGCTACGCACGCCATTCTGGATGACAGTGAACCGCACTTCCTAACGGAATTGACGGAACGCGTACATGCCGCCGGTAAAACACTTGGCCGGAAAATATTTGTCATTGCAGAAGACGCCCGCAACGAACGCAAGCTGGTCCTTCCACGCGAAGCCGGTGGCCACGGTTTCGATGCGGTCTGGTCGGACGATTTTCACCACCACATGCGGCATCGACTGGCAGGCGACAGCGATGGATACTACCGCGATTTCGATGGAAAAACCTCCAGCATCGCCAAAACGATAGAAGACGGCTGGTATTTCACGGGAGAATTTTCCAGCCACTCCGGTCACGGGCGAGGCACCAGCGCAGAAGGGCTGCGCCGTGAGTCGCGTCTGTTTTGCATTCAGAATCACGATCAAATCGGAAATCGCGCATTCGGAGAAAGATTGTCTTCGCAAATTTCGCTGGAGGCGTATCGCGCCGCCAGCGCGCTGCTGTTACTGTCCCCGGAGATACCCTTGCTTTTTATGGGGCAGGAGTGGGCGGCGCCGGAACCATTCCTTTTTTTTACCAACCACAAGGAAGAGCTGGGCCGTTTAGTGACGGAAGGAAGACGCAAGGAATTCGAGCATTTTTCCGCGTTTTCTGAAGAAGCAACCCGTGAAAAAATTCCCGATCCACAACAGAAAGAGACGTTTTTACGGAGCAAGTTGAACTGGGCCACACGTCAGACAGGCGAGCATGCGGCTTGCTTGCATTGGTATCGACAACTGTTACAAATCCGACAATATCTTCTGAGAACGGCGCATTATGACTCCAGCACGGCTTTGAGCGACCAAACGGTCTTTTTGAAATGGAAATCCGCAGTTGGCACATTCGCTGCCGTCGTGGCGCTAGAAGGCCCCGCGGCAATCCAGAAATCGCTGCTGCAACAAATGACTTTATTATGCAGTAGTGAAGATGCGCCTTATGCAATGGCCCCAAAGCCTATCTGCTGGAAATCCGACACGGGCGAACTGAAGTTGGCACGCGCGGGAGCGGTCTTGCTCGCGAGTGGGAATTTGAGTTTAGACACCAGGAATCGATCGTCATGAACGACCGCAGAAAAGTTAGCGCCACCTATCGTTTGCAATTTACGAAAGATTTTCGTTTTTCAGATGCCGAGGAACTCGTTCCCTATCTGCATGCTCTGGGGATAAGCCATATCTACGCATCGCCCATATTTGCAGCTTGTCCTGGGAGTTTGAGCGGATACGATACCTGCGACTTTTCACAAATCAATCCCGAGCTGGGCGGAGAAAAGGCCTTCGATTCGTTAGTAGAAGCGCTACATCGACAGAAAATGGGAATCATTGTCGATTTTGTTCCAAATCACATGAGCGCGCATCCCCAGTGGAACCAGTGGTGGCGCAATGTGCTGGCCAACGGTCCGTCCTCTCCCGCTTCCGAATATTTCGATGTGGATTGGTACCCCGTCAATTCGAATCTGCATGGCAAAGTTCTATTGCCGATTCTCGGCAAGCAATATGGAGAAGTGCTGGAGTCGGGGGGCCTGCGCATCGAATATCGCAACGGAGAGTTCTGTCTGTTTTACGGCGAAACGAACCTGCCCCTCAATCCGCGCCAGATAAAGGTCTTGCTTCGTCATCGTTGGAAGGAATTGACAGAAGATGCTGGCAT
>JAKAYS010000070.1 GCA_021826695.1 Acidobacteriota bacterium
GATCTGAAATGTTCGCCAGTCTGGAGTGATATTCAAATGCTGGTAACTCTGCCGATCGGCCTGGATGATGGCGTCGTTCAGTGGCGCGGCAGAATCGCCTTCCCCTGTGACCTGAGTGGTGATGCCCTGATAAATCTTCGAAGGCAGTCGTGGATCGACCAGAATGGTTTGTTCCGACTGACCCAGCATGTCGATAAATCCGGGGGCAACCACCTCACCATGCGCATCGATGGTGCGCTTGCGCGTCGCCTGCGCAAGATCGCCGATGGCGGCAATCCGGCCTGCGCGGATTCCCACGTCTCCGGAATACCAGGGCGAACCCGTCCCATCGATAATGTGGCCATTGGCGATGACAACATCGAAGGACTGCGCGAAGCAATTGCCTGCCGCGCAAAACATCCAAACCGTAAACAAGGCAGAAGAAAAAATCGTGAGCAGCTTTCTCAAGTTCACACCACCTTATCCATGGAAGCGAGCTGCGCTTCGACATGACAGATTTGCATTGTGGTCTATTATCGCGGAGATTTGGCGGTTGCAGGCAAGAATTGGCTGCCCCTCAGGGATTCGAACCCCAATATGCTGATTCAGAGTCAGCTGTCCTACCATTGAACGAAGGGGCAGCGCGAAGACGCGTGAGGAAAAACCGCGTCCTTACTGAATATATTGGCAGCGCGCTTTTCGGTCAATTTTTTGGGCGAATCGTTCTTCAGTCAACTTCAGGATTGCCGACGCTACTCCCGCGATACTCCGGGTGCCCAGATGCCGCGCACTTTGCGGCTTATCTGGGATACAGATGTATGCCGTGGCAAGGGAATGAGGCCATCCCACATCTCCCGCACAGAATGCGGGTGGATATGGGGAAGTGTATACAGCTTTTCTTCCCGGGCCGAACATGTATACGTCCGGTGACACCAGTGCGCAATGCCTGGCATGTAACTGATTGATTTAAAAAACAATGGGCCTACGCGGAAATTGGCCTTCTGTTTGCTGAAGCAGCTAACAAGAAAACGTCGGCGTGAAGTTTTGATCTGCGTACTTGAGTCAGAGTGATTTCTATCTCCCGTCCATGTAGGCGGACTCCGCAGTGAAACATGATCGCTCGCGCCGATGTTGGAACGCCAGGTGACTTACATGCTCGCTCGTTGTTGTGTTCGGGGATTTTTGCTTTTCTGCCTTGTTGCCGCACTAGTTGGGTGTGGCAACCCCTCGGGACTGGATTCCATTCAGGTTACACCGTCAACTCTGTCCACGGCGGTAGGTCAGACAGCGCAATTTACCGCAGTCGGGACATATGGTAATGCGAGCCATCATACGACGCAGAATGTAACGAGCATGGTGACTTGGACCTCCAGCACTCCGTCTGTGGCAACCGTCAGTGCTTCCGGGGTCGCAACGGGTGTAGGCGCGGGCACAACAACCATAACAGCTGGCGCACAGGCGTATAACGGCCCGATCAGCTCCAGCGCAACCCTAACAGTTGCAGCCTCAGGCGGAGGCACGAGCACTGGCACTGGTACTGGTACTGGAACTGGAACTGGAACAGGCGGAGGCGGAACTGCGGCGGGGCTACTTTCGCTCACCATTATTCCGACCTCGATTACCGTTGACAATCTACAGGATACCGGGCAATTCCTGGCGATTGGAACGTTCTCGACCGCTCCCACCGTCAGGGACCTGACAAACTCCCCCACGCTGACATGGATTTCTGCCGAACCCAGCGTCTTCCCGGTCAATACCAACTCGGGGGGCAATTCAGGGGCTACGGCGGGCATTGTTACTGCCTATGGGAGTGGGAGCGGCACCATCATTGCTGAAGAAACGGCCAGCGACGGTACGGTACAAACCGCTACGGCGACGTTCAACTGCCCCTTGGTTCTTCCTACGCCAACGAGTCCGGGTACATGCTATCCGGGTTCGCAGTCGCCCTCACTTCTCGCGACCCTGACTGTCTATAACGAAGGCTTGAATACCACCAATTGGGAAGTGACCGCCCCCTCGGCGACTGGCACGCCAGCCGTGCTTCATTGCGGCCCAGGTTGGACCCTGAACGGCGGGGCGGGCGGTTCAGTCTGCGTGGCGACCTATCCCGTGGGCACCACAGTCACCGTGACTGCGCCAGACACTGGGGCAGCCTTCGGTGGATGGTCCTCCAACTGCACGAACACCGGAACTATTACCGCAACTGGACCCAACAGTTGCACGGTTACGTTGACGACCAACGACACCGTGGGAGCTATCTTCAACTAAGAAAATCGCCGAGTGTCGGCAAAGTCAGCAATTCGCCGAACAACGAATGCCGATCGCGACTTTGGGCACCACTCACTCGCCGAGCAACGTTACATTCTCCGCTGTAGCCGCCACGCGCAGTTCACGATCCAGGGTCGCCAATGGCAGGCCACGCCTGAGAGCCAGTTCCAGATATGCTGCGTCGTATACCGTGAGCCGATGCCGTTCGGCCAGCCGGATCGTCGCGCCCCACGCTCGATCGTTTGTGTGGGGGTCTACCTGAATCGAGAGAAGCGCAAGGTCCGCTAAGGTCATTTCTCGAAACGCCGCGTCATGACGGCCCCGCCGCACACCCATCTCCAACACATTCGCAATCTCCAAACGCCAAAGGCCTGGCACCCAAGCGCCGCTTTCCGTCACCTGATCGAAGACTGCACGAACCGGACGGCTTGTTTCACCTGCATACACCCATGCGATCGTCGCCGACGTGTCGAGGACTATACTCATGGACGGCCTTGATCGCGGTCTTCCTTCATCAGGGCCCAGTCAAACGTCACCTTCAATTGAGATGAACGTGCCCGGATGCGCTTTGCCGCCGCAAGCGCCTGAGCGCGGTCGATGCCGCCGGAGTTGGGGACCAGCCGCGCCACGGGTTTGCCATGCCTGGTAATCAGAATCTCTTCTCCACCCTGAACACGGTCGAGCAATGCGCCTAGAGTGTTCTTCGCCTCAAAAGCTCCAATTTCCCGCATCTCACCCTCCATCCAGCTTGAGCTAGCTTATTATATCGGGTTTCCGCCGAAGAACGAATGCCCGCATCATTCTTCGCGCAAAACTTCCAGCGGCTTTTGTTGCAGGATGCTCCAGCAGGCAAGCCAGCCGGTGGCGCTGGCGAGGATCGCAGTCGCGATCATGGCTGCGATGGAGATGGGCAAGTTCGGATGGAAGCTGACATCCAGTTTGTGCAGCAGGATTGCCGACAGCGCGAGCGCAAAGACGACACCCGCAGCCCCGGCAATCGCGCCCAACATGAAAAATTCAATGCTCAACATGGAGACGATCTGTTTCCGCAGCGCGCCGAGAGATTTCAGGATCGCCACTTCCCTCACCCGTTGGAAACGGGTTGCCGTCACGCTGGACGCCAGAATGATGCCGCCGGAAAGCATGGCGAAGGCCGCGAGGAATCGGATAATCAGCGCGATCTGATCGACCACTTTACGGACAATTTCCAACACGTCGGCCACGTTGATGACCGTCACCGTGGGATACGCCGCAAACAGACTGCGCTCTATATCGCCGACACGCGCCGGGTCCGCATGGAAGGCCCCGTACCAGACCACCGACTGGCCCGCGAGCACGCGGCTGGGCATGATGAACTGGCTGCGCGCATACACATGCTGGCCGTCGGAGCGATAGAAAGCGACCACTGTGGCGACGATCTTCCGATCGCCAGCCTCGAAGCCGATCTGGGAGCCGAGTTGAAGGTGCAGGAACTTCGCCGCGCGCTCACTGACGGCCAACTGGTGCGCCGCGCTGTCCTGCGCCCACCAATGCCCAGCCACAACTTTTTCGCCGACCGGCAGAGTGTCCGCCCAAGTAACAGAAGTAGAGCGCAACATGCGCCTGGGATAATGCTGGATTTGCAATTGGTCGGTCGGCACTCCATTGATGGAGAGAATGCGCGCGGCCACAATGGGAATGCTTTCCAGCTTGCCCTGCACCGCCGGTTGCGCGGCCAGCAATTTCCGCACGCCGGGCAACTCATCCGTGCTGACATCTACAAGAAATACATTGGGGATTTTCGACGAGCCGGTCACGTTGAGGTCGCGCACGATGGCCTGCTGCACGAAATACACCGTCATAATCAACATGACGCCGACGCCCAGCGCCGTCAGCACCGCAGCGGACTGGTTGCCGGGACGATAAAGGTTTGCCAGCCCCTGCCGCACCGTGGGCGAGAAGCGCGCGCGATAGCGCTGCATCAGCCCTCGAACGGCAAGCAGCACTCCTGACGCGGTGAGCAGTAGAAACACCAATACGGCCAGCAATCCTCCGGCAAACCATTCGCCAATCATCGCGGACTGCGTCAGCGTGCTGGCAATCGCAGCCAGGCCCAGCAGGATGACGACGATGGCGACGATCTGGACGCGATCTCGCGGAAAAATTCGACCCAGGCCGGGCCGCCGATCATCCTCCACATTGCGCCGCAGAATGCGCAGCGGACGAAAATCGCGAATCTCCAACAGCGGTGGCAGAGTGAAGAGAAGCGTCGTCAAAATTCCTGTAAACATGCCGATCAATACAGGGCCCAACGCCAGATGTCCTTCGACCGGCAGCGAGATCAGCTTCTCCAGCAGGATGGGAAACGCGCGCGCCACGGCGGAACCCGCGGCAATCCCCAGCAGAGCGCCAACAATACCTAGAAACAACGTTTGCAGCAGATAAATGCGCATCACCTGCGAGGAACGCGCGCCCAGCGCTTTCATAATGGCGATGGTTTCCAGCCGCTGCTGCAGGTGCGCGTGCATGGCCATGGCCACGCCAATGGCACTCAGAACCATCGTCACCAGACTGACCAGCGTGAGCATGGCCGTCGCGCGATGCAGGCCATCCACCAGCGCAGGATTCGCCTCGCGAAAATCCGTCACCTGCGCTTCCGGCAGAACCGTTTCAACCTGCTTGCGCAAGGCATCGACGCTCATGCTTTGCTGCCGCCCATTGCCTTGCGCGGGCAAACGAAACAGCATCCGCTCCGTGGCGCGACTGCCGGGGCGGACCAGTCCTGTGGCAGGCAATGCTGCCTGCGTAATCAATACGCGGGGGCCGATGCCGAACGACGACGAGATTCGGTCGGGCTCCGAGCGCACCACATCCACGATGCGGAACGAGCGATTGCCCAACTGCAACGTATCGCCTACATGGGTATGCATTCGCAGAAGAAATTCTTCGCTCACGACTGTTGTGTCGTTTTTCAGCACGTCGCGCAGCGCCCGGCCAGAGGCCAACTGTACCTGGCCATAATATGGATACTGCGAAGGATAGACAACCTTCAGCGAAACCAGCAATGGATCGGGGTTCGACGTCGTCGAGGCCATGGAAACAGTCTCCGTCACCAGCGTATGTTGCACGCCGTGGGACTGGAGCTTGTCGAGTTGCGCCAACTCCTTATCTGTATAGACGTGGAAGTCGCGCGCGGAAAGGTCTGCTGACATAATGTTCCGCGCCTGCTGCAACAGTGTGCGCTGAAACACGACGCTGAAGCTCTGCATCCCAGTCAGAGAACCGACACCCAGCGCGACCGCGACAATCACAAATGCGAACTTTGCCCAGGAGGCATGCAGATCGCGCCAGGCAATCTTCCACGCTGTCTTCCAGGCCAACCCTGACAAAGAGCGTCTCATGCGTTTGCGCCACTCATAGCAGTACCCGACTCGCGCATGGTTTCATCCGATTCGATGCGGCCATCCCGCAGCAGGACCTTCCGTTCCGCATGCGCGGCCAGGCTGGGGTCATGCGTCACCAGGACCAGCGTCGCGCCTTCCCGCTGATTTAATTCGAGCAATAGTTCCATGACGCGCGCGCCGGTCGCGGAGTCGAGATTTCCAGTCGGCTCATCCGCAAGAATTACCGGAGGCCGCAGCATAAATGCACGCGCCAACGCCACTCGCTGCTGCTCTCCACCGGACAGTTGCACGGGATAATGATGCAGCCGCTCCGCCAGGCCTACACTGGCCAGCAATGCCTCCGCGCGCGCGCGTCCGTCATCTTTGGCGTGCAGTTCATGCGGCAACAACACGTTTTCAAGCGCAGTCAATGTTGGAATCAACTGATACGACTGAAAGACGAAACCGAGCTTCGTTGCCCGAATGTGCGCCAGCTCGTCTTCGGTAAGACGGCTGATTTCCTCGCCGTCGATGACGACGCTGCCGCTGGTCGGCGTATCCAGACCTGCGAGCAGCCCGAGCAGCGTGCTCTTTCCGCTGCCGGAAGCGCCCATGATGACGACAAACTGGCGCGCCGGAATGCTCAGGTCGATTCCCTTGAGGATTTCAAGAGAGGTCGATCCGCTGCGCAGCGTCTTTTTCAGTCCATGAACTTCAATGATGGAATTATTTTTTGTCGACATTTGCTAGAGTGTGATCGTGAAGCTAATTTGGATGCATCTTTCATCTTCGATTTTATTTGTTGCGTTGCTGGCGGGATGCAACCGGAATCAGCCATCGCAGCCGTCTGCAAATCTCAACCCGTCGTCCTCAACAAATGCAGTGTCCGCATCGGCTCCGGTAGTAACAGATACGCGTCCCGTCATCGTGGCCTTTGGCGACAGCCTGACAGCAGGGTATGGAACAGACCCCGGCCAGAGCTACCCCGATTATCTCCAACATGACCTGGATGCGCGCGGATATCGTTATCGTGTGGTCAACGAAGGCATCAGCGGCAATACATCGAAAGACGGCGTGCTGCGTCTGCGCAGGATTGTTGCACTGCACCCCGCCGTCGTTATTGTCGCTTTCGGCGGGAATGACGGTCTGCGCGGACTCCCTATTCTGGATTCACAAATGAACCTGGAAACGATCATAGATGCGTTGCAGGATGCGCATGCCAAGGTCATTCTGGGCGGCATCACGCTTCCACCGAATTACGGCAGCAAATATATCGCGCGGTTCAACGCCATGTATCGGGAGCAGGCCCGCGCTTATCATGTCCCGCTGCTGCCGTTCATGTTGAAAGGCGCGTACGGCGTGCCAGGATCGATGCAGAGCGATGGCATCCACGCAACTGCCCAGGGGAACCAAGTGGTGGCGAAGAATTTTCTGCCATTGCTGCTGCCCATGCTGCAAAAATCCAGCGAGAGCGCTAAAGGGCTGAAACACCACCATCCCGCGCCGGCCTCTAACCCAGCACAACCATAGGCTGCATCAGCGTGCCCGCCAGACGCCTGCCAATGGCGAACAGGTCGCGCTGGCTGGTGAAAATTTTTATCAACGGCGCATCGGAGTAGTCCGGCAGATTGCAGGCCATGCCGTTGCGCAGATGAACGGCTGTCTCCATCGGCACCGTGACGGATGGCATCTGTGGCAGCAATGATCGCGGATGCGGCAAATGTTCCACCAGCGAGCCAGCTTGCGCCCACTCAGCAATCTGCTCCAGCGTGGATGCCTGCTGGAGCGTGAATTCGCCCGCTCGCTCACGGCACAAGCGCGCAAGATGCGCGCCGCAGCCCATCTGCTGGCCTAGATCGTGCGCAATTGAGCGAATATAACCGCCAGAGGAAACCTCGATATCAAACGATGCGTCCGGCGCTCGATAGTCGAGGATTTCAAAATGACGGACCTCAATGGAGACAGTCCGGAGTTCCACCGGCTTGCCTTGGCGCGCCAGCTTGTAGGCTGGCACTCCATGCAATTTTTTGGCGGAAAACGGCGGCGGAATTTGATCGATTGCCCCGCGAAACTTCGCCGCAAGATGATAGATTTCTTCTACGCTCGCAGTTGGTTCAACGCGCGCGCCGACGCACTCTCCATCAGCGTCGTAGGTATCGGTCGCAAAACCAAAACGGATGGTACCAGTGTAGCGCTTGCCGTCCTGCTTGAAGAATTGGGCCAGACGAGTAAAACGTCCCAGCAGCAACGGAAGGACCCCCGTCGCCATGGGATCGAGTGTACCCAGATGGCCGATCGATGGTTCCCCAGTCAGTTTGCGGACACGCGACACCACATCATGCGAGGTGATGCCTGGCGGCTTGTTCACAATTAAGAGGCCATTCATGGGAGCGTGAAGATTGCGTGTCGTTTTAGACTACGACAGAAATGGGTCATATAAATTGGCGAAGAAGCGGCCAACAATGCCAGCCACCGTTTTACAGCCCGTTGTTTGCGTGGCCTCGCACTAGTGAGAGGAACTCATGCCGGGTTTGATGCTCGGTGCGAAATGCGCCAACCATTGCGGAGGTCACAGTGGAGGAGTGTTGTTTTTCCACGCCGCGCATCATCATGCAGAGATGGCGCGCCTCGATCACCACGCCCACGCCCTGCGGTTCAATGGCTTCCTGGATGGCGTCGGCGATCTGACGCGTCAGACGCTCCTGCACTTGAAGGCGGCGCGCAAACACATCGACCAGCCGGGGGATCTTACTCAGTCCGATTACCTTGCCGTTGGGAATGTAGGCCACATGCACTTTGCCGAAGAATGGCAGCATGTGGTGCTCGCACAGCGAGAAGACTTCGACATCTTTCACGATCACCATCTCGTCGTAGTCCACATCGAACATCGCGCCGAGAAGGATTTTTCCGGGGTCTTCCCGATATCCCCTGGTCAGGAATGCCATGGATTTTCCCACGCGTTCCGGAGTACGCAGCAGGCCATCGCGCGAGACATCTTCGCCGAATCGACCGATCAATTCCCGATACATATCTTCGGTCGAAATATTCGACAATACATTCTTTCCAGGTTTTTGCAGCAAAGCTGGCTGTGCCATCTGGATTCCCTTCTTAGGCTGTGGCATTGTGTTCTTACTGCCGCTCGTTTTGTCGATGACCCGCATACTCAAAAAAGTTATTGCTGGTCTCTTCCACCCGGACCTTCTCCAGCTTTACACGGGCCAGTCCTGCGCTTATGACCTTATAAATTTCCATGCAAAGGTTTTCCGTGGTAGGGACAAGAGTTGCAAAGGAAGGGTCGAGATTCAAATTGGCGTGGTCGAAGCGATTTACCACTCTCTTCTGCATAAAGCCGTCCAGATCGCTTAAATTGCACACCATGCCTGTTACGGGATCGACCGGGCCACTCACCATCACTTCCACGGTGTAGTTATGCCCGTGTCCGTGCGGATGATTGCATTTTCCATACACCGCGCGGTTCTGCTCCGGCGAAAATTGCTCCGTATGCAAACGATGCGAAGCACTCAGACGATAGCGTCGAGACAGATAAGCTTTCATCATTCCCCACAATAGTCGGCGAACAAGTCCGGCATTTCATACACGCGCACGCGCTGCAAACGCGCGCCGGCAATCCTGGACTCCAGCCGCTTCCAAATGGCGATGGCAATATTCTCCGTAGTCGGGACCACGGCGCGAAATTCAGGCACTTCCAGATTCAGATGCCGATGGTCGTAAACCTGAATCACTTCGCGCTCGATCACATCTTTTAGCGCCTTCAGATCGACGACAAAGCCGGAAACAGGATCGATCTCGCCGGCAACGGTCACCTCCAGCGTGTAGTTATGCCCATGCCCATTCCGGTTCGCGCATTTGCCAAAGACTTTTTCGTTCTCCTGCTGCGACCAGGCATCGATGTAATAGTAGTGAGCGGCGGAAAACTCCGCCTTGCGTGTCAGCAGCACCATAATGTAAGCATATTGGATTCAGCGGCACAATGTCCGGTCGCATTTTCAGGACTTCAATCTTTTCGCGAAGTGGAGTAGTTGCGCCCCTTCCAGGCCACCTGCCCGCGCAGCGTTTTTTGCACCCAACTGTCCAATAGCAACCAGCCGAAAAGCGGCAACGCAAGCGCCGATAGAAGGGTATCGGTCAGCGAAAAATGCGCCTTCGAGACGCGCGCATAGTGAACGCCAATACGCCACACCCACCAGAGGGCCACAGCCCAAATGACCGCCGCGCGCGCCACCGTCAGATGCAGCCAGATCGCAAGCAAGGGAAGCCCAAAGAGCAGCGCCGTTTGAAACAACTTCATCCATCCACGCGTCAGAGCATCGGGGAACAGCAGCGCAAGATTTTTTCGCCACCCTTCGCACATCGCGCCGAAGCTGCGATACATCCGCGTGCTGGCCGCATCCGGCGCATAACGGAAGCGCAGGCCTGCCCTGGCCTGCTTGCATCGTTGCGCCAGCTCCATGTCCTCAATCATCGATGCATGTACCGCCGCGTGTCCGCCGAGGCGGCGATACACGGCATGATCGATCATCAAAAACTGGCCATTCGCGGCAGCAACTGTGGAGTCCGGCAGGTTGACCAGACGCGGCGGATATTTCTCCACCAGGTCGGCAAAGATCAGTGGCATCAGCGCGCGCTGCCACAGCCCATGCACCAACTGGCGTGGGGAGTAGGAAAGCATCGCCGCATGATACCGCTCCGCCTCATGCATGGCGCGGCGCAGGTCGCCGGTCTCATGCACGGTATCGGCATCGGTAAACAGCAGCCATTTCCCCTGGGCCTGCTGCGCGGCGAACCAGAGCGCATTGGCCTTCCCCGTCCATCCCTCGGCCGGAGGTGGGGCTTCGAGCACGGTAATACTCTCGAACTCCCCAGCTATCTGTTTTGTGGCATCGGTGGAACCGTCATCGACCACAAATAGCTCCCATGCGTGGCCCAGCAAAAAATCGTCGTCGCTCTGCTGCACCAAAGAGGCAATACAGGTACGAATCGACTCGGCTTCATTCCGCGCGGGAACGATAACAGAAAGAAGCATATTTCTTGAGGGTGCGTTCCTAGAGATTTCCTGCTCCATGTCACAAATTCGTATCATATAAAAATGGAAGACGTAAGAAATCAGGCGCTCACCCGCTTTGCCGCCATTGCAACCGCCCTACTTTTCTGCCTTGCATCCGGCACCGGATGCGACCGCGGCCAGCGTCCGGGCGCAGTGGGAGAAGTGGCCCCGGCGTTCACCATCCATGACGGCCAGCAGACCATTTCCCTCAGTCAGTATCGTGGCCAGGTGGTGTTGTTGAATTTCTGGGCAAGCTGGTGTCCGCCCTGCATTGAAGAGCTACCGTCCTTGCTGGCCCTCCACAACAAAATGCCACAGCTTGTCATTCTTGGCGTCAGCATTGATGCGGACCGGCAGGCGTATCAGAATTTCTTGATCGAAAATCGCATCGATTTCCCGACCATCCGCGATCCATCCCAGAACGTCCAGCACCGCTACGGCACAGTACAGATTCCAGAAAGCTATCTCATCGACCGCTCGGGTCATGTTGTGCGCAAATACGTCAGCGCACAGGACTGGACCAGCCCGGAGATACTGCAAACCCTGGCCTCCGTGCTGAATACGAAAAGTTAATGCAGTTCATGGGTATCTGTCTTCCTGAGTAATGCGAAGGACCTTGTGTTTTGCCAGCCAACCGCGAGATCCTTCGCGTTGCTCAGGACGACAACCTTACGTTTCTCGGAATGTACCCGGGCAACCGGCCAAAGCATTTATCATGGACATATGACGACTGTAGACGTGACCTTTCGCTACACTAGGCACCCGACCGAAGACACCATGCGCGCCGTGGCCGATCTCCGCGAGGTGTACGGCATTCGTCGCGTCCGCCTGAATCAGGCGGAGCGCACCTTGCTGGTGGAATACGATGCCACGCGCTTGGGCGTCGCCAACGTTTTTCAACTGCTGCGCCGGGCCGGTCTCTCTGTGACCGAGGAGATTTCGTCCTTTTTGCCGCCTGCTCCGCCGGAAGAAAATAAGGCGCCAGCGGCCTGAAAAATTTGCGCGGGAACATGCCTCCTGCTAATGTAAAAACTGCTGCTTTTTACAAAGGGAGCCACCACGGCTACCTAGCGCGCCCCTAGCTCAGTTGGATAGAGCGTCTGGCTACGAACCAGAAGGTCGGGAGTTCGAATCTCTCGGGGCGCACCAAACACATTTTTCCGCGCAAAAATTTTCCATCTGATTGAAAAGACATTCGTCATTCGGGTTCAAAATGCCTTTTTCCGGGTGGTATTTTAGACCGCCTGAAAAAAGAACATTTTGAACCCTTTGTTTCTGGTCGACGTTTGCCTGCTCCCACGCAGCAGAGATGTCCACAAGCAGCGACTTGAAGAATTCCCACAACTGCGCGAACGTTGCCTTTACCATATCGGCCTCAGCAATTTTCGCCTTCAGGGCCGCGATCTCGTCCTCGAATTTGCGGTTCATGGGCTCGAAATAGGGCAATATCTTGGGGTCGTCGTTGACATATTTCATGAAAAGTTTCTGCTGCCCCGCGCGCTTCTCTTCCAGATCGTCGTTCAGCTTGCGGACCAAAGCGGCGCTATCGCCCGTTTTGCTGTTCCACTCCTGCCCAAGGATCTGAGCAAACTCCGCAGTGAAAGACTCATTCACACGCAGCCGCTTCAGCAGTTCCAGGAACTCGCCGGCAGTTCTGTTTGCCGGTATCGACTTCACCGCCCGGCATTTATAGCAGTGGTAGCAATCGTAGGTCTTCCCGGTATGGCTCCGCGACGGTCCACCGGTCAGGGGTGTACCGCATTCGCTGCAACGCAGGAACCCGCGCAGCGGGAAGTTGCCCATTTTGCGCTTCACGCCGCGGGGATTGCGCCGATGGCGGCTGGAGACGGCGCGTTCCTGGAGGATTTCGTAGAGAACGGCTTTATGAAATGCCGTCTTCTTCCGAGGGGGGAATAGCGGGATAGACGGCCAGTTTGCGGCGGACAACGCGTACAGCGTGAAGGAAGGGTTGCCGATCCGGATCCTCATGGACTTTCAAGGCAGCTTCGTGCATCAAGCCAACGGACGGCGAAGCGGACTTGATAGCCAGTGTGCGCCTCCGTATCTCGGAGTTGCTGGGGATTACTGCGAAGCACCTTACCGGCGATTCCGTGCGGACTCGCTATGCCGATGGAACTGCGAGCAGCGAAAGCTAAGTAACACGACAACGACTCCCCCGAATGGTCTCGTTTTGCTCCGCCTTATTTGTCCGGTTCCAACCGCAATATAATCATTCCTTTTTGTGTGATGCATAAATGTATGATACGTATTCGTGAGATGAACAACCCCTTCCAGTACGGACGTGAACTAGGAATCGAGGAACTGGTCGATCGCCACGATGAACTCAACCAGATCACAACCCCACGGTTCAGCAGGAGTTGACAGGGTCACTCCATATCAGAGCATGTCTGGCTTCTTCCGCATCATCAAAAGGAATGGTACGGTCGCGCAGGACCTGCACTTTTTCGTGCCCCTTCCCGGCAATCACGACCACATCGTTTTCACGCGCCTCAGCAATCGCCAATTGAATGGCGCGCGCGCGGTCTACTTCCACTGCAAACTTTACTCCGCTTTCTTCCACGCCGGGAAGGATCTCCGCAAGGATTGAACCTGGGTCCTCCGAGCGGGGATTGTCGCTGGTGACGACAACGAAATCGCTTCCTTCCCCGGCTGCCCGACCCATGCGTGGACGCTTGCCGCGGTCACGGTCTCCACCGCAACCGAAGACAGTAATCACGCGACCATGACGTGGAGCGGCCAGCAGACGGGCCAGTCGCGTGACGTTGCGCAGCGCATCGTCGGTATGCGCGTAATCGATGGCGACAGTGAACGGCTGCCCACAGTCCACTGTCTGAAATCGTCCCGGCACGTGCGCAATATTTTCTACGCCGCGAGCTATTTCCTCCAGCGTCAATCCTCGCGCCATCGCCGCTGCTGAGGCAGCCAGTAGATTCAGTACATTCACCGGGCCTGCCAGATGGGTTTGCAGTTCGAGTGCTCCCGTTGGGGTCATCATCCGAAAGCGCGTTGCATTCGCAGCCAGGCGCACATCTTCCGCGCGGAAGTCTCCGCGATCCATGCAATATTCCACCACGTCGCATCCAGCTTGCTTTGCCAGACCCGACAAACGCTGCCCGTACGCGTCTGCCGTATGAATGACAGCCACGCGTGGCGGCGGAGCACCGGTGCCTGTAAACATTTTTGTCTTTGCCATGAAATAGGATTCCATGTCACCGTGATAATCGAGATGGTCCTGCGTCAAGTTGGTAAAAACTGCGGTGTCCCAATGCAGTCCCCAGACGCGCCCCTGATCGAGCGCGTGCGAGGACACTTCCATCACTGCTTCAGTCGCGCCCGCGGCCACGCCTTCCGCGAACAACTGGAAGAGGTCGCGCGACTCAGGCGTGGTATGCGGTGAAGGGCGAATCTCCCGCGCCACATGATACTCAATGGTGCCGACTAGAACGCAGGCGCGGTCCGCGCTGCGCAGCATCGATTCCAGCAAATAGGTCGTGGTCGTTTTGCCGTTGGTGCCGGTCACTCCGGACAAGTGCAATTTTTTTTCCGGGTGGCCAAAGAAATTCGCGCTGACTCCAGCGAGTGCGCGACGGCCATGCTCCACGCGCGCAACGGCACAATCGGAATGCATCGCGCGCAACTGCGTCCAAGTCGTCTGCGAATCGGTGACGATGGCGACTGCGCCTTGTTGGATTGCATTTTCGACATAACGATTGCCGTCTGTCGTGCCGCCAAGCATGGCGACGAAGACCGCACCAGGCGCGACCTGGCGCGAGTCATACACTACATCGCGCACGACCGGATCGGGCCCGGCACGCTCGACAATTGCGACATGGTGGAGCAGATTGGTAAAGTTCATGACCACGTTCTTAAAGCGAATTGACAGATGCTGCAATTAAAAAAATAAGGTCCGTCATCCAGAGTGAAGCGAAGGGACCAGTGGGTGACGGCGGCACAACACAGACGGACATTCTCTGGATTCTTCCCTCCACTACGCGGAGTTTACCCTGAGCGAAGCCGAAGGGTTCAGAATGACTCTCATTCTATCCAGCATCACTCATTATGGAATCGCTTGAGGACGTTTCCAAAATTCGATGGCCAAGGAGTCTAGCGCAGTCAAAGAGTTGATTATCGATGAAAGCGTACGACAACCGCAGTTCCGGCGGGCACACGTGTTCCGGCTGCCGGGGCCTGCTCGGAAGCGACTCCATCGCCGTACACGCGAACATTCAATCCAAGGTTGGCCGCCGCGACAACAACATCGCGCATAGGCTGGCCAATGAAGTCCGGCACTGCCACGGACGAGCCGGAGGCTACCGCTATTGCCGATGAATGCGTGGCCTCGCCAGGCAGGGTATGGGTCTGCATTCCATCGGATTTCGATGGCTCGACGGGAGCGGCGCTCAATGCATTTTCCGTTTGCGGCGACGCGGTTGAACCCACCGTCGAGACGCCAGCATCGGACACTGTTTGCTGATATGCCTGTGCTTCGTCAGTATCAGCGCGCGCCTGTAGCCCTTGCGACGGCTCGCGCAGTGGATCGTCTGCTGGCAGATGGTTTACCTCGGCAAACATGGCGCTCAAATCGCCTGCTTCCTGATGGTCGCCCGATACGTCATCTTTGGAAGGCTTGCGTTGCTGCGCGATCAGTTTTTCCGGTTTGATGTCGGTGTCGTGCTGCACCCCAAGATATTCCAGGGTCTGCTGCGCGACCTCCTGAAATATCGGACCGCCAACGAAGCCTCCGTGATGGCCGCCACGCGGCGAATCCATCACCGCGAGCACGCTGATGACGGGGTGATTCACCGGCGCAAATCCGCCAAACGAAGAGATGTAGTTTGTCTTCGAATAGGTATGGCTCCCCGGATCGACTTTTTGCGCCGTGCCGCTCTTACCGCCTGCGGTGTAGCCGTTCAGGATCGCCGGCTTGCCGGTCCCGAACAACACCACGCCAGCCATCATCTGCCGCATCTCCGCAGCGGTGTATGTCGAAATCACGCGATGCGCCCCGGGCGGCAGCGTTTCCGGCACGGCGTCTTCGGGATGAAAAGCCATCGGGAGCAATTGCGGACTCCCTTTCAATGCGGGCGTCTTTTCAAGCAAAATATGCGGCGGAATGTATACGCCGCCATTGGCGATCGTGGAGATCATGGTAATGGCCTGAATCGGCGTCACTCCAATCTCCTGGCCCATAGCGATGGAGCCGATACTGGAAGCCTGCCAGCGGCCCGGCGGTTTCAGCAACCCACGCGTCTCGGAGGGAAGTTCAATGCCGCTCTTTTGTCCGAAACCATACGCGTGGATGTAGTCATAGAAACGTTGCGGCCCCAGACGAAGCGCCACTTTAATCGCGATCACGTCGCTCGAATGCCATAAGGCCTCGTGTACGGTGATCGCGCCAAAGCGGTGCCAGTCGTGAATCAGCCGACCATACACGACGATGCTGCCATTCTGTCCGTCGATCACCTCATCGGGATTCGTCAGATGCTCATTCAGCGCGGCGGAATACGTCACCAACTTGAATACGGAACCCGGTTCATAAATGCCGCTGACCGCGTTGTCGCGCAGCAACTGCGCAGGCACATGCTTGACGGAGTTTGGATTGAAGGTCGGGCGAATCGCCAGCGCGAGAATCTGGCCCGTGTATGGGTCCTGCACTACCAC